>SVQQ01000035.1 GCA_015065265.1 Oscillospiraceae bacterium
GTTGTAAGGTAAACAACAGAGCCTCCCGTGGATTTACGTTCACGGGAGGTATTTCTGACCACAGAACTGACCATAGATGGCTTTGGAGCGAACGGAGACAGCGCATACGAGAGTGTCAAAGAGCACAAAAATCGGTGCTTTTCACTCTTCACTATTCTCTTTTCTCTAAAAGTGAAACTACTGTCAAAACTGTCGTTTCCAGATAATAGATAAGAAAGAAGAGATAAAACGAATGCTTATTTCTTCAATCAACACCGCGAAGAATAGTAATAAATAGTATATCCCTATGGTCTGCTTTCTCGGAAAACAGCACCAATGTGAATAACTTCACCTTTAACCACCACGTAGTCTAAAATTTCCACTTTTTACAGCATATTAGTAATCTCTCGCCCTTTCTTAATGGCGTATTGAAGTGCAATCTTCGTTCCGCTTTTGCGGGTGGTGGGGGCGTTTTGTTCGTCGTAGTAAACGACACAATATTTACTGTTGTTTATCATCTCAAAGTTACGCTCCACGTAGACGGCTTTACCTGAAGTGATGAGTTTTTCGGGATAATACGTGTCGTCGTAGAACCTCAATAAATGTGCCATATAGTCCTCGCTTATAAACGGGAATTCCGCCCTCACGTAGATTCGTTTTACGTGTGGGTATTTTTCTTTTAATTTTGTCACAACCTCAAGGGAAAGTGAGTCAAAACGACTTTTGCTCCCAAAAAGAAAGGTGTCCACTTTTTTGTTTACGATAAGGTTTTCAACAGTATCGGTCAATTTCCTCTTCAAATCTTCGCTTTCGTTTATTGTTCTGTGACCAAAAAAGCAACAGGTGTTCTCGTACATATATATTTCCCCTAAGTAAATATTTTTTTACTTATTATAAACTATCTTTCACTTAAAGTAAATATATCTGCAGTTGAGTCTTATAATAATTTGCTCCTTTTTTCAGTAATATATATTTATAAAGAAAAAGGGGCAACAAAATGAAGACAGAATTTCCAGACAAGTATATAACTCTTGGATTAAAGATTGCATATTACAGAAGAAAAGCGGGTTTTACTCAAGAATACTTTGCAGAACTTATCGGCAAAAGCGTAAGTTTTGTGGGGCAAGTTGAGGGCACTGGCACAGTTCGTGGCGTTTCTCTTGAAACCTTGTTCAAGATTGCGCAGGTATTAAAAATATCCCCCTCTAAGTTGTTGGAAGAAGACTAATTGAAATAATTTAAAAGAGCCTATGAGACGTTTCTCACAGGCTCTTTTTCCTTGTTAGCATATTTTAATCTGTTAATCTATTTTTCTTGTTCTCGACTTAAAAAAGATGAAAGCCGACAGCCACACAATCGCTAAAAACCAAAGGGCGAAACTGCAGTTTTCGATTGACACAAAAGGTAGGTCCTCTTTAATAAAGGTACAGAGTTTTCGAAGGTGTAAAAGCGTTTCGTTAATTGCGGGAAGACCGAAAAAGATTGTGAAAAGCAGACCCGATATAGACAAAACGTTTTGCAACTTCAAAATTCTTCCCGACTGTTCCTCTTCGAGAATATTGTTTAACGCTAACATTCTATCTTCTACGTTTTTAACGTCCAGAAAAAAGGTCATATTCTTAAGAAAGGCGTCGGTTAGTTCACGAACACTGCCATATACTCCGCTTTGAAGAAAAGAAATGAATATTTTATTTTTGTTATACTCGTTTTTAACCTTACTTAATTTACTGTTGATTAGTCCGTTTTGTTCAAAGGTATAACTGTCGTTTACGTTTTTTAACAGAAGTATTATAATGGTGAACTCTACGTTTCTTCTGACGTCGCAAATTATCTTTTCAAAGACATTATCTTTGTCGAAATTTTCTTTTGCGAAATCTAAAACGGTGTTGTCAACTACGGAAATACACTTACCCATACTGCTCAACACGTAACCGATTCCGCTAAACAAATAACTGCTTTTTTCAAAATGCCTTTCTGCCTCTTGCAAAAAAGATACTCCTTTTCTCTCTTGAAGAGGGGCAACGGAAATTTTATAAAGGTCTTCTTTGATTTTATTGGGAATTTGCTTTATGTTATCAAAGTTTCCCGAGTGATTTGCCAATATTATGTTGACTATCTTTTTAAATCGCACAACCGCCTTTATCTTATCCGTTAAGGAAATAAATCGGCAATAGCAATCCAGTATTGACTCAATGGATTTATTATCAAGAGTGGCGGGAAACCCGTATAACGTTTCGGCACTATCTATATAATCGTCTATTTCGTTTGACATGAGAGGGTGTGACTCCATATTATCAATAGGCAAAGTTATTCGCAAAACGGCGGTGTTGTTCTTGAAAACGAATAAAGTTGCGCTCAGTAGCCCGAATTCACCGTTTTTAAATTTAATTTTTATGGGTGGCAGCATAAAACGTGCCTGAGAAGATACGTAAATATCTCCGTAAATGTTTTTACTGTAATCGAAATCTTCTTCGCTTTCTTCAAACATTTTATTTAAATATCTGTCAACTATGGTCACAGGAGCAATTTTAAATCCTCTGTCTGTAAAATCAAATTTCATACCGCATATGTCGCCCTCTGTTTTTATTAGATTGTCAAGTTTTGTTTTAACGTTTGTTTTTTCAATATTTTTTATGGTTAATTCTTTTTCTAACCCGTTTTCACTTATTGCTTTTTCTACGTCCTTTTGAAAAGACGCCTTTATGTAGTTGTTATACTTTTCATATACTTCGTCATTTGCTTTTCTTAATTTTTCACAAAGTTTTTCAAACTTGAGTTTGGTCTCAATTTTTATTCCGCTGTAAAAATCAATCGCACCATTGTTTATATAACTCAAAGTTTTTGTCTCTTTCATTTTTACCTCCTTTTTAGAACGCTCTAAACCTTTTATAAACTAATTATATCATAAAACCTTTCTCTTTAACAAGTTCTTCATACAAAAAGCCTTTTCCTTTGTTTATAAAAAAAGAAGATTTGCAAAGCAAATCAACCTTACCTCTTCACTTTTCACTGCGTTTAGCGGAAAATCCGCTAAACGTTTAAAAACTCTTACGGTTTACCGCTTTTAATTTATTGACAAAAAGAGGGGGACTTGTTATAATTAGAACATTGTGGAATTAAGTATTCCAGATAAAAATAACGCGATATGGAGAAGTTACAATGAAAAAGTTTCTTGTGTTTTTAATGCTTATTTCACTGCTTTCTATGACTGCCTGTGACAAAGAGAACTCGGACGAAAACAGTGGCGAAAAAGTAGACGTGACTAACGTTGGCGGTGTTACCCCGCCCGAAGAAGAATCCACCCCAGACCCCCATGAAGGCTGGACTTGGTTGATTTCAGACGTTTATATTCCCGACCTTCCCTTTTCAGATTGGGGCGGACAAAATCAGGATAACATAAACTGCTACACCGTTTACATCAAGTCCTACAATTCTTCTGCTTTCCACGAATATGCCAAGTCTTTAGCAGATTTCGGATATACTCTCGAGCAGACGGAAAGTTATTCTTATCGAGGCACCGACCCTGAAAACAGGTCAATTTCTTTAACCGACCATGAAAACGGTCAAATGCAGATTTCTATTTATTATTAAACCCCAGTTTCCAAACGCGAGAGCAACTTAAAAAAGTTGCTCTCGCTTTTTTGTAAAAATATTTTTCCACAACCCCACCTCCTTTAGCGGAAAATCCGCTAAAGGTAGTGAAAAGATAATAGCGAAAAACGAAGAGGTTAGGTTGATTTGCTTCGCAAATCTTCAATAATTAAGAGTGTAGAATTGAAAATTGAAAATGGAAAATTAAGGTCGATTTGATTTGCAAATCTTCATTTATTTTATTTGAAATTAGCCTATATACAAAGGATAAAACCGATTTTTGCTAGTACTTGCGTCTTCCGCTTTTCATTGTAAAAAACTTCAACACACAACCCGAAAAAGCAAGAGTATTTTTGAGGGAAAATCAACGTTTACGAAGCCGTCGGCGTACTTACGTACGGTAGTGCGAGTAAACGTTGAAAAAAGGATTATAAAAAAATAAAGAAAGTCGTAAGACTTTCTACCTTAAAAACTTGCAGAAGAGAAAAGAAAATAAAAAGGTTTAGCCAATAATTCTAGGCTAAACCTTTGTTCGTTTTACAATAAACTATCCTTTTTGTATTTTCACCAAAAAGACGTCACTGTACATCTTTCGTCGCTATTACGTCGGCGCCGAATAGGTCTTTGATAAGCACGTCCCCCGTCTTAATCGGGCAAGGCACTGCTGTATGTTTTATCACTTCCATTGCCGCAATGATGTCGCACTTCTTGATAGGCTGTGACGTTTTCACACTTACCATAGTGTCACATTTGTTTGAAATTCTCATAACCGAAGTGACGGTTCTGGTGGGGTTTGTACATTCGTCAACCGCATATTTTTTGCCCTTTGGACAGGCATTTCCCTTGACTTCAAGGTTATCCCCCACTTCAAGACGACAACCTCTGGGGCAGATTATACACACAAGTTTTCTCATAACACTTCCTCCAAATACACCTGCACGTCACCCTTTACAAGAGCAATTTTTTCTTTACTGAGTTTTATTTTTTCCATTTCACCGGGGGTAGCGTGAAGCCTTGTAACACTTGTCAAAAGTTCACCACCCGAAGTTACGTGGAATTTCACCTTTCCGTAGGGCTGTGTCACTCTCAAATAGAGGTCAACGTCCTCTGTGTCGGTCACTTTAAGCATCTGCGGAAGCACGTATCTTACGCCATTTCCCGCCGACACGCTAACGGTTTTTTCTTCTTTAAGTTCCCCTCTGACGTAAGCGACAGCACTCTTACCTGCTATCTCTCCCTCTTCGGAAACGTAGTCAACAAGGTCGTGGACCTGTAAAACGTTACCACAGGCAAAAACTCCGTCGAGTTTCGTCATTCTGTACTGGTCAACCACACTGCCTGACGTGACGGGAGAAAGTTCAATTCCCGCTTCTTTTGTCAATTCGTTTTCGGGGATAAGACCTACCGACAGAAGAAGAGTATCGCAAGGGATATATCTCTTTGTCTCTTCGATTACCTGACGTTTTTCGTCAACCTCGGCGATAGTCACCCCTTCCACACGGTCTTTTCCGTGAATTTCGGCAACCGTCGTTGAAAGGTACAAGGGGATATCAAAGTCTTCAAGGCACTGTACGATATTTCTGTTAAGTCCCGAAGAATAGGGCATAATTTCGCAAACTGCTTCAACCTTCGCACCCTCAAGGGTGAGTCTTCTTGCCATAATAAGACCAATGTCACCAGAGCCGAGAATAACCGCCTTTTTACCCACACAGTAGCCCATACAGTTAATGAGTTTTTGCGCAGTACCCGCACTGTAAACACCTGCGGGGCGGTTGCCTGGAATATTGAGTGCGCCTCGGCTTCTCTCACGACAACCCATAGCGAGAATTACAGCCCCTGCGCGAAACTTCAAAATTCCCTCTCTGCTTGATGCGGTAACGACCTTATCTTCGCTTATATCGAGAACGGTTGTTTCCTTATATACCTTAATTCCACGCTCCGTCACCATATCTTCATAGATTTTCGCATATTCGGGGCCTGTGAGTTCACGTCCGAATTTATGAAGTCCGAAACCGTTATGTATGCACTGATTGAGTATTCCGCCAAGTTTTTCGTCTCTGTCGAGAATTACAACGTCTTTTACTCCCGCGTCAAATGCGGCAACTGCCGCCGCCATTCCGCCGGGTCCACCGCCAACTACTACAATACTTGTATCTATCATAATTTTCTCCTTAAAGTTTGCCTGTCAGCATTTTTGACTCTTTACCTTTTTTAGTAACGCTTTCAAGAGAGTCTTCTGCCAAAAGTTTCATAATATAAGGTGTACAGAAACCGCCCTGACATCTGCCCATTGACGAGCGTGTTCTCCTCTTTACTCCGTCAAGGTCGTGGGGTACGGGGTTACGTTTCATAGCGTCCTTGATTTCACCCTCGCTTACCCTCTCGCAACGACAGACGATTTTTCCGTAATCGGAATGTTCCTTTATGTAGGCGTCCTTTTCGCTATCTGTCATCTTTCTGAAAAAGTGTGGGTCCTCTCTTTCAGGATTAAAGTCTGGGTTGGGTGTGAGTTCTTCAAGACCCTTTAAAATATCCACGGTATATTCAGCAATAGCAAAGGTGCTGGAAAGTCCGGGGGAGTCAATTCCCACAAGGTTTATCATACCCTTCACCTTTTTACTTTCTTCAATTATGAAGTCGTCACTGACGCCTGTGGCTCTCACTCCGCAAAAAGAGGTGATAACGCTTCTTAAATCAATTCCAGTTACACTCTTTGAAGCAAGTTTTATTACCTTGTCCATACCCTCTTTTGTGGTGTAGGTGTCCTCGGGAGAACTAACTACCGTAGCAGTAGGCCCTAAAAGAAGATTTCCGTCAACTGTGGGAGAAACGAGAATACCCTTTCCGTCCTTTGTTGGCACCTGGAATATGGTGTGGGAAACTCTCGCCCCCTCTTTTTTGTCAAGGAGCAGATACTCACCTGCTCTCGGGATTATTCCGTAAGAGTTATCCCCGACAAGTGCGGCAGTCGATGCGGAAGCGCCTCCCGCCGAGTTTATAACGTATCTTGACTGTACCTTGTCACCCTCTTTTGACTCAATGGTGAAAAGATCCTTTTCCTTTTCAATCTTCTGAACTTCAAATTTCAGTTTAAGTTCTGCTCCGTTGTCCATGGCGTTGCCCATACAGGCAATAGTGAGTTCATACGGACATACGATACCCGCATTGGTTATGAGCAGGGCAGAGACAACCTCTTTTGACAGGTTTTTTTCAATGGCTCTTGCCTCGTCTCCCGTGAGAATTTTCATTCCCTCAACGCCGTTTAAAATACCTCTGTTATAGAGTTCCTCTACGGTTTTGGTCTCTTCTTCACTGAATGCACAAACAAGAGAACCGTTTCTCTTAATGGGCACGTTCAAGAGTTTTGCCGCGTCAAAAAGTTTTTCCACGCCCTCTACGTTGAGTTTTGCTTTCAGAGTGTTCGGTTGCGGGTCGAAACCTCCGTGGACGATACCGCTGTTTGCCTTTGATGCACCGCAGGACACGTCGTTTGCCTTTTCGAGAACTACCACTTTAAGTTTGTACTTCATAAGTTCTCGTGCTATGGCAGAGCCGATGACTCCCGCGCCTATTACCGCTACGTCGTATATCATTTTTTCTCCTTTCAAAAAAGAAAAACGGACAAAGGACAGTCTCCTGTCCCTCTTGTCCGTTCTCTTTTCTCTTAGATATTTAATTTTTTATATGTACCACAATTCCTCTTTAGTGGTGGATACTGCAAATGCTCCGTTTTTTAAGGCTGAGGTCACCTCGTTTTTCGTTTCCACAAAGCCACCTGCTATAAGGGGTATGTTGTAGGCGGAAAACCTTTTTGTTATTTTATCGATAACCCCCGGCATAATTTCAATTATATCGGGGTGGGTGCTTGTTATTACCTCATCTACGTTACACGCCCCTTGGGAATCGTAAACGAAAAATCTCTGCACCGCCAGAATTCCCATTTCCTTGGCATTCTTTATAAGGGGTGTTTTTGTACTTAAAATTCCGTCGACTCCCGCGTCTTGCAAAAATTTAAGTCCGTATTTATCCTTGCCAAGTCCGTCTGCCAAATCAACGTGCACAAAAACAAACTTCCCATTTTCGTGGGCTTCCTTTATCCTGTCTTTAAGTGTCAGAATGTTAGAGGACATCATAAAGAGTACCTTTGCAGGTGAGTTGAGTGCGCTCTTGAAATTGCCACCTTTTACCGTGGCGATTACGGGATTTTGTTCAAGACAATTTAAAATTTTCTCTTTCATTTTTACTCCCACAAGTAAAAATAGCAAAAAAATGCGAACCTCCCGCATCTTTCTGCTACTCTTAATCTCTACTTCTATTATAACAAAGTTTTTTATTTTGTCAACATTAAAAACAAGAATTTACTGCGTCGATTACAATCTTTCTCTCTTCTTCGGTTATCGCTTCGTCAAGGTCGGAAAAAGTGTTTTCGGTAATGTCCTTGCCTGTCAGTGCACGGAACCAAGTCAGCGCAATAAGATATCTGCCTACCCCGTGAGACGCGTGGCAGGTGTCTCTGTGCATTTTAAGTCCCGCTTTTTCTGCTCTTATCATGGCAGTTCCCGCAGGGATTATCTTGTCGGCGTCAATTAAGTCCTTTGCCTTTAAATACGCATCGTGAAGGGCGTTATACATATTCTCGGCAGTACCGTAGGACATAGACTTCATTCTTTCGCTTCCGTCTTCATACGCCCAGGTCTCGTGAAGATAAATTTTCGCGTGAGGGCAATAGGTTTTCGCATAGTCACGAAGTTCTTCTATATAAGGGGTATAGGTCTCAATTCTTCCGCTTTTACCGCTTAACTGCTGTAAGGTTATAACGTCCCAGTCGTCACTCTTTAACACCTGTGACATTGTTACTTCAAGTCCCGTCTTCTGACCGTTAAACTCAAAAGCATAGGCTTCTTTGTCTTCAAGCATATTAAGATAGTGAGTTCTCAGAGGGCAACCCCCGATATAGAGGTTCACCGTCTTCATATCAACGCCCTCTTTTTTTGCAATCTCGTGGAGATATCTCTGCGCGTCCTGTGAGAAACTGTTTCCGATAGATAATACTTTCATAATTTACTCCTGTTGTATTTTTATGTTTTTAGCAAGTAATTTTATTCAAAAATGTTATTCTTTTTCTCCTGCGCCACCCTCAATCAAATCAGTTACTACTTGATTTAATTTTGTTGCATTCTGAGAAGTTATAACCGGTTTTCCTGTTAGTTTTTCTATGTTTTCACGGGCTTGTCCTGCTATTTTTCCACCTTTTTTAGCAACGTCTTTGTTTTCCTCAAAGGTCGTGGGGTTGTCTGTCTTTGAAATTTCTGTTGCACTGACTTCCGCCAACATATTCAAAACAATTTCCGTTGTACTCATATTGTCTCTCAAGTTTTCCTTTTTCAATCCCTTAAGATTTTTATATTGTCTTGTAGTCATTCCCGACCACGCTTTTGTAATTTCATCGGTGAGAATAGCATATTCTATGCCTTTTTGTACTCCGTGAGAGTCCCATTCGCCTGTCAATTCATTTCTAACTTTAATAGAAAGCAATCTTTGATATATCCATTCTCTTGTGTATCCTTTTTTTAGATATGTTTCAAAGGCTCTGTCTATGGCGAGTTCGGGGTCTATTGTTTCTTCAATCCTTTCTCTGCCGACCTGTGCCAACCACATTTTAAACGGTTCTGCTTTATGTGATGGTATCGATTGAATGATTCTAAAAATTTGTTCTGTATCAGCCACATCGGTAAGCCTTTTTTTGCCATCTGAGGCAATCAACTTCAACTGTACGATTTTTTCGTACAGTCCACTTCCTTCGGTAGCAAGTTTGCGCTTTAAGTCACTCCAATATCTTCTGGGATTATCCGTCCCACTCAGCACTTCACACACGTCTACCACAGAAAAATACCATTCCTCTGTTTCTTCGTTCCATACGGTTCTTATTTTTTTATCTTCAAATATCTGTATTTTATTTTCCATATGTAATAATCTCCGTAAAGGTTTTTGCTTGGTTTTTTGACATAATCAAAACTTGGTCGAACACGATTTAAAAAAATCAAGTCTCAAACGTTTACAATTCTTTTAACAAAATCATTATATACCAAACTCCCACCTTTTTCAAGAGTGATAAAGAAAAATATAACATCTCGCTTTATTGACAAAATAATATATAAAAGTTATAATTTAAGTTAAGAGTTTTTAGAAAATCAAAAGGTAGGATATTTATGGTTTTTTCAAGTTTACTTTTTCTTCTTCACTTTTTGCCCATAGTACTTTTGGGCTATTTTTTGTTGCCCCGAAAATTCAGAAACCTGTTCCTCTTAATTTTCAGCCTTGTCTTCTATGCCTGGGGTGAACCTACCTTTGTAATTTTGATGATTTTCTCAATTTTTGTCAACTTCTACGGCGGAATTTTCGTTGATAAATTCAAAAAGGCAAGTAACTTCAAAAAGGCGAAAATTTCTCTTATTATAACTGTTATAATAAACCTTTTACTCCTTGGTTTTTTCAAATATACAAACTTCCTTCTTTCAAACGTCAACTCGGTAATAAAAACCGACCTCTTTATAGACGTGGTCCTGCCTATCGGTATTTCCTTTTATACCTTCCAGATGATGTCCTACGTTATCGACGTCTATCGAGGGGACGCTGAAGTTCAGAAGAGCGTTATCAGTTTCGGCTGTTACGTTTCCCTCTTCCCACAACTTATCGCAGGTCCTATCGTTCAGTATAAAACCGTCGCCTTTGAACTTGACAACAGAAAAGAGAGCGACGTCCTTTTTGCAGTGGGTGTAAAACGTTTTGTGACGGGTCTTTCAAAGAAAGTGCTACTGGCAAACAATCTCGGCATTTTGTGGGACACGGTTTCGGCGATCGACCTCAAAACTCTCCCCACCCTTACTGCCTGGCTTGGAATTGTCGCCTTCACTTTCCAGATTTACTTCGACTTTTCCGGCTACTCGGATATGGCAATCGGCCTTG
>SVQQ01000010.1 GCA_015065265.1 Oscillospiraceae bacterium
ACTGGTTTTCCTCTTTGTTTGGGAAAATCAAGGCGATTACTAATTTGATATAAGGTGGATAAATATGTTATACGAATTTGGGTATCACTTTCACATACTAGATATATTTAAGGGCTTGTTTTTTATACTGCCTTTCTGTCTTTATCTATTTGCCAGTTGTTTCGATTCAAAAAAAATTCGTTTACTTTGCATTGTTTTCGCTGTGCTTTTAACCGTTTTTTTTCTTGTTATGTTTTATGTAATGCCTATATCCTCATATATAAAAATAAAGCAAAATATTGACACCGGAAACATTTATACTGTAGAAGGCGAAGTAAGTAATTTTAGTACGCCGGAAAATGCTTACGGTGGGCATGATAGCGAATCGTTTACAATCAACAATGTGAATTTTTGCTACTATGGTACGGAAAATTATGGATATTCTAAGTTTATGTGTAATGGTGGAGTAGTAACTGGAAATGGTCAAAAATTACGTATAACATATTGTGAAAATCCTTTTACTGGTGAATTAGTAATTTGCTACATTGAAAAATCGGAATAATTCGAGTTTACCAGCAAGCATCGCCTTTTGGGGACAAAAGGCAGTTTGTTGGGATAATCCCAAGCCCTTAAAGGTTTCAGGAATATTCCTGACAAGTCTGTGTTTGGGTGACCAAACGCGATGTTTGCTGGTACATAACAATTCCGTTCCTCTATTGATAGGTTTTAATTGTTTTTTTATCTTACGGTTACAAAATTTCCTTTAAGTGAGAAAACAGTTGGAGGGTATTAATCCTTTGACTGTTACTCTCACGAAGAAGGGGGCAATTATGCGTAAGGCGACATAATTGTTATTGTCTATAAGGATGCTGAAGTGGTGGCTAAGTATTCGTATGATACTTGGAAAGACTTGCTGACAGCATACAACGGGCAGTCTATCGTATATGATAAACAGGGCAATCCCACAAGTTACTTAGGACATACATTGACTTGGGAAAAGGGCAGACAGTTAAAATCTTTCGATGATATTCAGTAAACCTACAATGCAAATGGAATTAGAACTTCAAAAACCGTTGATGGTATTAAGCATACCTATACTCTTGATGGAACGAAGATTCTCCGTGAACAGTGGAATGGCAATACTTTAATTCCTCTTTACGATAACGAGGAATCGGTTTGCGGTATCCTTTACAATAACGAGCCTTATTATTTCCATAAGAATTTGCAAGGAGACGTAATCGCTATCGTTGATGAGGATGCTGAAACTGTTGCGAATTACTCCTACGATGCTTGGGGTGTGCCTACTATTGTTCAGGATACTGTTGGTATTGCACAAATCAACCCCTTCCGTTATCGTGGTTACTACTACGATGAAGAAGTGTCCATTTTTATGGACACTTTATTTTTTACGTTTATTTTACAAAAACTTGCAAAATATTCACGAAGTTTTCAAATAACTATTGAAAAAACGACTTTTTTTGCTATAATATAATTAGAAAAAAGCCGACAGGCAAAGAAACGGAGATTACATATGATTTCACACGGCAGAAACATTCAAATTTTCTGTGCAAATTCAAGTGCAGACCTTGCAAAGCGTATTGCAGGACAACTGGGACTTCCTTTGAGTCAAAGTGAGGTTAAGACTTTCTCTGACGGAGAAATAAGTGTTTCACTCTTTGACAGTGTTAGAGGAAGAGACGTATTCGTTATCCAGTCAACTAACTCTCCTGTAAACGATAACCTTATGGAACTTCTTATCATGATTGACGCTCTCAAACGCGCAAGTGCTGGTAGAATTACCGCGGTTATCCCCTATTTTGGCTATGCTCGTCAGGACAGAAAAGCGAAATCCAGAGACCCCATCAGTGCAAAACTCGTTGCAAACCTTATCACAGTTGCAGGTGCCGACAGAGTTCTTACAATGGACCTTCACGCTCCTCAGATTCAGGGATTCTTCGATATTCCCGTTGATAACCTTCAGGGTGCTCCCATTCTTGCAAACTATTTCCTTACACATTTTGAAAACATTGACCAGGATACAGTAGTTGTATCTCCCGACCTTGGTTCAGTTACACGTTCAAGAGCATTTGCTCAGAAATGTAATGCAACTCTTGCGGTTATCGACAAACGCCGTGCAAGAGCAAACGTTTCCGAAGTATGTAACATTATCGGTGACGTTAAGGGTAAGAGATGTATTCTCGTTGACGATATGATTGACACTGCAGGAACTATCTGCAATGCCGCAAAGGCACTTGTTGAAATCGGCGGTGCAAAAGAAGTTTATGCTTGTGCATCACACGCTGTTTTATCGGGCGAAGCAATCAACCGTTTCAAAGCAAGTCCTATCAAAGAAGTTATCCTTCTTGATACAGTTAAGATACCCGAAGAGAAGATGCTTGACAAGTTCACTATTCTTCCCACAGACGACCTTTTTGCAAAGGCTATCAAGTGCATTTACGACGATCAGCCTATAAGCCTTTTATTCAACTAATATGAGTCTGAATGCAGAGATAATCTGCGTCGGAACAGAATTGCTCCTGGGTGACGTGGTTGACACCAACTCCGTTACCATTTCAAGAGGACTTACACAACTGGGAATAAACCTGTTTCATCGTGAGACGGTCGGTGATAATCACGACCGTCTCGTTCGCGTATTAAAGTCTGCTATTGAAAGATGTGACATTGTAATTACGTCAGGTGGCCTTGGTGCAACCTGTGACGACATAACAAAAGAGGCGGTAGCAGAAGTGATGGGCGTGGAACTGGAACTCCACGAAGAGTCCCTTGAAAGAATTAAGGACTTTTTTAGCCGACGTAATATTACAATGACAGACAACAACGTAAAACAGGCTTTTCTTCCAAAGGGTGCAGTTGTCTTCCCAAACGATTACGGAACAGCCCCCGTTACCGCTTTGACAAAGGGTGGAAAGACGGTAATAATGTTACCCGGTCCGCCAAGGGAACTTTGTCCTATGTTTGAAGAAAAAATTATGCCTTACCTTAAAGAGAATTTCTCAAGTTCCACCATAATTTCCGACAGCCTTATGCTTTACGGAATTGGTGAAAGTGCAGTTGAGGAAAAACTCTGTGACCTGATGCGTGACTACACAAATCCCACTCTTGCCCCTTATGCAAAGATAGGGGAAGTTCAACTGAGGATTACTGCATCGGGCAAGGACGAAGAAGAGTGCCGACGTTTGATTAAGCCTTTAAAAGAAAAGGTTTTTGAGCGTGTTGGGGAGTATATTTACGGAGTTAACGTGGACAGTCTTGAAAGGGCGTTAAACTTAGATTTACGTGAAAAAGGGCTGACTGTTTCATTTGCTGAAAGTTGTACCGGCGGACTGTGTGCAAAACGTGTAATTGATATTCCGGGTGCATCAAAGGTCATTGGTACAAGTGTTGTCACTTATTCAAGGGAAAGTAAAATGAAACTTCTCCAAATTGACAAAAATATAATTGACACCTATGGCGTAATCAGTAAAGAGTGTGCCTTCCATATGGCCAAAGGTCTTATGGCTCTGTCGGGTGCCGATATTTCGGTGTCTGTAACAGGCGTTGCCGGACCCGATACCGATGAGGGAAAAGACGTTGGCACAGTTTTTGTGGGAGTTGCATCGAAAAACGGTGTCAGAGTAAAGGAATTTAACTTTGCCAGAGGACGCCGTGAACGTGAATATATCAGGGCTCTTGCGGCAAACGCCGCCATAAACGAAGCAAGGCTTGAAGCAAAAGACTTTTGAACAGAATAAAAGAAATTCCCCACGAATAGTATTTAACAAAATCTATTTGTGGGGGGATACTTATCAAAGCAAATAAAAAAACTCTGATAAATAAAAAATTTCGTTCTTATAAAGTAGTATTCGCCATATTTTTCACACTTCTTGTGTTATCGTCTTTTTTAGGTGTAAAACTGACGCACTATTCGGGGGATAACGTTTTCTTATCCTTTGTTAAAAGAACTTTATCTCTTATGAATTTCGGCGACGTGAAGCCTGTAATAGTACTTTGTCTTGAACTGGTTTTTCTCATTCCCCTGTTTTTGTCTGGGCCTACTATATATGCCCCTGTCACCGCTTTTATAACGGTTATTCTTTACGGTTTAAGGCTTGGGGTGGGAGTTTTTGAAAAAAGTCCTTTTATAGTTATGACTCACGTTATTTTATGTGCTGTGATGGGCTACGTTTTAGTAATATACTCATCTTTTGTCACTCTGACAGGTGTTGGCATATTTACTGAAAACGAAAAGAAGGAAGGGCCTGTTCTCTTTGACGGGGTGATGTTCCGTGCAAATAAGTTCCACGGTATCTTTAACCTTCGTTTCGTTTTAAGTTACATTTTGTTTTTTTTGTTTTTTTTAGTCGTTATATTACTTGTTTCAACAATACGGATGTTTTTACTTTCACTCATTTAAAATGAAGGAGAAAATATGAAAAAAGGATTTAAACTGTTCGACGTATCAAAGCCCGGTAAGGGTGTAAAAAAGAACAGCGGTGCAAATTTTACTTTTTTGGGATTTTTTAAATTATTAAAGAGAAAGTTTTTTGACCTTTCCAAAGTGAATTTCCTTTGGATTGTCACAAATTTCCCTCTCTTCTTTGGCTTTGTTGCATTGTCGGGGAACTTTAACATACCTTTTTCTGCTCCCGCAGACCCTCTCTACCCCATTCTCGACGGAGTTAGCAAGTTCACGAATAACCCAGGCTTTATGGCACTTTGGGGAATTTCGGGAAAGAACGTTGAAATGACTTATGCAGGGCCTGTTGCAGAGGTTTTATATGCACTGACCTTCCTTGCCATATTCACCTTTGGCTTTGCAAATACGGGTATGGCTTACGTACTCAGAAATCACGCCCGTGAAGAATACGTAGATATGCCATCGGACTACTTTAGAACAATAAAGAAAAATTTCTTCCAGGCGTTAATTCTTGGAATTATTGATATAGTATTTTCGGCAATAATAATTTACGACCTTATCTTTTTCAGGCTTCAAGCGAATTTAGGCTTCATTTACAGTATGTTCTTTTATTTTAGTATCTTCCTTGCAATTCTTTGGGTGTTTATGCACTTTTATATGTATCAGTTGCTTGTCACCTTTAAACTATCAATTTTCAAGATACTGAAAAACTCCTTCATTTTCTCTCTTATAGGACTAAAGAGAAACTTTGTAGCCTTAATTTCCATGGCACTTGTTATAGGGCTTAACGTTTTAATTTACGTCTATTTCCTGCCACTTGGAGGACTTCTCCCCTTCTTTATTACCGTGGCTCTCGTGAACTTTATAGGCGTATATGCGGCTTACCCCAACATTAAAAAGATAATGATTGACCCTTATTATAAATCAGATGACCATATTGAAAATACTCCCGAAGAACCTTCGGTATTTCACGATATGGGCTAAGAAAAAGGAATTTTTATGGATAAATTTACACCAAGAACAGCATTTATTGCCATTATCGGTTGTCCCAACGTTGGAAAATCAACTCTCCTTAACAGATTTTTAGGCGAGAAGATTGCGGCGGTATCCAAGAAACCGCAAACTACACGTACGAGAATTACTGGAATTCTCACAAAAGAGAATACTCAGTACGTATTTCTTGACACCCCCGGTATGCACAACCCTAAAACAAAACTTGGGGACAGTATGGTGAAAGCCATTACAACAAGTGTCAGTGACGTGGACGCGGTATTGTTTGTAACCGAGGCAAAGGGAAATATGACCTCTATTGAGGAAGGAATGCTTGAAAAACTCAAAAAAAGCAACTACCCTGTAATTCTTCTTATAAACAAATCGGATATTGCCAAAAAGGGTGACATACTCACCACCATCGACCTGTTTTGTAAAAAGTTCGACTTCGCGGCGGTTATTCCCATCAGTGCCGAGACAGGTGACAACGTGGAAGTTATTTTCGATGAACTTGAACCTTTTATAACAGAAGGTGACTGGATGTTCCCCTCGGATATGATAACCGACCAGCCTGAAAGGGTAATTGCCGCAGAGGTTATCCGTGAAAAGATGCTCCGTCTCCTTGACGACGAAGTGCCTCACGGAACTGCGGTAGTTATCGAAGACTTCCGTGACATAAGAGGTCACCTTATCGACATAAGGGCAGAAATTTTCTGTGAAAAGCCTGGTCACAAAGGAATTATCATAGGCAAAAACGGTGCTATGATGAAGAAGATAGGAAGTTATGCAAGAGAAGACCTGGAGGCGTTTTTCGGCACGAAAGTCAACCTCAACCTTTGGGTTAAGGTCAAGGAAAACTGGCGAGACAGTATTGCAAGTATAACTAATTTCGGACTGAACTCCGATAAATAAATCGAAGGTGAACGGAGGGCAGGTTATGCTCTCCGTATTTTTTGAAAATGTATAAAACAGTAAACGGACTTGTATTAAAAAGAACACGTTTTAACGACAGTCACGCATATATAAAAGTTCTGACGGACACGGGCCTTTTGACTTTTTTGGCTTTTGGGGTAATGAGCCCCAAAAACAAGAATTTTTCCGCAACAGAGCCTTACACGGTGTCCGAATTTGTACTGACTGTCAAAGGGGAAAATCTCACCTTATCACAGGCGACGACCATCAGGCACTTAATAAAACAAGGTGCGGATTTTGAGATGCTATCCCTTGCAAACTACGTTACTTCTCTTGCCTCGGACACTGCCTTTGACGACAGTGATGCTAAAAGCATTTACTCTCTTACTTGTCTGACTCTTAATAACATAATGCAAAAAAAGGCGGATATGGAAATCATAAAGGCAGTTTTTGAACTGAAACTTGTGTCTTCTCTTGGTTTCTACCCCGATTTTTCAAGATGCTTTGTATGTCATAGGGAAGTAGAGATTGGAAGTTTCTTAACAAGTGAGGGCGCTCCCATTTGTGACAAATGTAACGTCACAAAAGAATTAAAAGGAATACCTGTGACGAAATCTTTACTGTCTAATATGGAAAAACTTCTCGAAATGCCTGACCGTCAGGCTTTTGGCATACGTTTTTCAGACCCCCTTTTACAAAGTTCCTTTACTTTAATTGCAGAGAATTTTTCCACTGAGTGTCTGGACTGTGGGACAGATGCGCTACGTTATTATAAAGAAAATATCAAAAACTTTTAAAGGATAAATAATGAGTATAACAACAAAACAAAAGGACGCTTTCGCTCTTGCCTCAAAGACCCTCGAATATGAAAAAATACTTGAACTCTGGGCAAAGAAGGCAAATCTTGAAGGTGCAAAAGAAATAATACTCTCTTCCCTCCCTGAAGTTGACCCCTCTCGTGTGAAGAGACTTCTTTGTGAGACAAGGGAAGCGAAAAACATAATAAACCTTAAAGGCTCCCCTTCGTTTTTCAGAGTTTCGGACGTTAGCGACACCTGTGAGCGTTCCTCAAAGGGTGCGCTTCTCACCATAGGTGAACTTATAAATATAGGAAATCTTCTTTCTTTGACAAGGAGTCTTTCCCACTTTGCCACTTCAGTTGGAAGTGACAGCGTTTTGTACGAAAAGTTCAATATGCTCTCCCCTGAAAGAGAACTTGACGAGGCGATTAAAAAGACCTTTATTTCAGAGGACGCCATTTCCGACAACGCCTCTGACAAGTTATATGAAATAAGGCGGAAAATAAGAGGTGCATCAAGTCGTGTAAGAGAGGCGCTTCAAAAGTATATAACCTCTCCCTCTTACACTAAATATCTGCAAGAGAACATCGTTACAATGAGAAATTCAAGATACGTTCTTGCAGTTAAAGCAGAATGTAAAAACAATATTAAAGGTCTTGTTCACGATACCTCTGCATCAGGTTCAACCGTCTTCATCGAGCCTACCTCGGTTGTGGAATTGAACAACGAAATCAGGATACTTGAAAGCGAAGAAAAGCGGGAAATTGAGAAAATTCTATATACTCTTTCGGCAATGGTTGCAGAGAAAAAAGACCTTCTTTTATTGAACTACGACCTTGTGGTGTCCTTGTGCGTTATCTTTTCAAGAGCGGAACTCTCCATTGATATGAATGGTGTTTCCCCCAACATTTCAGACAAAGCCGAGGTTTCCCTTGTCCGTGCACGTCACCCACTTATCCCAAAAGACAAGGTGGTTCCCATTGACGTCAGCGTGGGCTTAGACTACACGACTCTCGTTATTACGGGCCCCAATACAGGCGGTAAGACGGTTTCCCTTAAAACCGTGGGGCTTTTTGTTATGATGGCGCAGACGGGACTTGAACTCCCCTGTGACGACAGGTCCACAATCGGTATCTTTGAAAACGTACTTGCAGACATTGGTGACGAGCAGAGTATTGAGCAGTCGCTGTCCACCTTCTCTTCTCATATGGTGAACACCATAAATATGCTAAAAAAAGTTACCCCTCGAAGCCTTGTGCTCTTTGACGAACTTGGGGCGGGTACCGACCCTGTTGAAGGGGCGGCTCTGGCTATTGCAATTCTTGAAAGTGTAAAGGAACGTGGGGCTATAACCGTTGCCACTACCCACTATGCAGAACTTAAAGCCTTTGCTCTTGAAACTGCAGGGGTAAAGAACGGCGCTTGTGAATTTGACGTTGAAACCCTTCGTCCTACCTACAAACTTATAATCGGCTCTCCAGGGCGTTCAAACGCTTTCCTCATTTCAGAAAAACTCGGACTTGATAAAGAGATAATCGAAAAAGCCAAACTCCACGTAAACAGTGAGAACAAGCAGTTCGAAACTGTGGTGGAAAAACTTGAGGAGGCAAGAGTTGCAGCCGAAAAGGCAAGGAGTGACGCCGAAAAACTCAAAAATGAATTAAATGAAAAACTCGAAACTGCCACACTTGAACGTGAACGACTTTTAGAGTCGGCGCGTATTGAACTTGACCGTGCCAGAACAGAGGCAAACAGAGTAATTCAAAGTGCCAGAATGTCAAGCGACTACGTTTTAGGGGAACTTGACAGACTGAAAAAGGAAAAGGACAGAGCCGACTTCCGCGAGGAATACGAAAAGTCAAAGGCACTCCTTCGTCAAAAACTTCGTGAGGGCGAAAAGGATGCCGACATAAAAATTGAAATTGAAGAAGAGGAAGCGGAGCTTCCAAGAGACCTTGTTATCGGGGACGTTGTCCTTATTACCACAATCGGCAAGGAAGGTGTTGTAGAAAGGATACAGGGAGACACTATCACCGTCAAGACCGACAAGTTATCAATGAAGGTAAAGAAAAACTCTCTTCGTCTTATTACTGAACTTAAAAAACTGGGAAATAAGAAAAAGAAACAGAAAGGTGCCACCTACTCCCCTCGTCCCGACGTTAAAGCGGAAATAGATTTAAGAGGTATGACGGGAGATGATGCCTGGTTTATGGTGGACAAATACCTTGACGACGCAAGGCGTGGCGGACTTCTTTCAGTTACTCTCATTCACGGAAAGGGTACTGGGGCTCTCAGACAGGCTCTTTGGAGATATCTGAAAAGCGACAAGCGTGTTGAAAGATACAGAGTTGGCGCTTACGGTGAGGGCGATTTCGGTGTCACTGTAGTTGAACTAAAATAAAAACGGAACAAAATTAAGTTTTTTCCGTCTAATTTACAAAAGGGAGGCAGATTATGAAAGGTTTTAATGTTTTGAAAACACTTTTATTTTTAGTGATGATTTTACTATTTACTGTTATGAGTACAGGTTGTTCGTTACTCTTTATTACTCATAAAGTCAATGAAGAAGTAATAGAAGACAAAATAGGTGACGTTTCAGGACCCGCCGTGTCCACTGACGGCGAAATAAAAGACGATGGGGAAACCGAGTTAGAGTACAAGGAAAAAATCCCTTATATCAACGAAAACGGTGACGAAGTCGTAACAGACGATGAATTTGTGGAAAATCCTGACATCACCGACGATGAGCCTTTCTTTGCCGAAGATTTAATCGAATATGAGGAATATGATGCCTCTTTTATAAACAAGTGTCTTGTAGGTGAAAAGATTGAAAAAATCACGGAGTTCTGGGGTGAGGCGGATTTTGTGCAGACAAAGTCAGATGAAACCATCTACTCTTACTTTACCGATTTTAGAGACATTGTAATTCACTTTGACAAAAGCGGTGTTATTACCCTTGTTGAAACAATAGATAACGAATAAAAGTTTTTAAGGAGAAAACTATGAAAAAACTTGTGATTTTTCTCTTTCTTTTGGCTTTTTGTTTGTCGGGGTGTAAGGATAAAGAAGTTATCAGTTGTCCTGCCGACGAAAGTGAGAAAATAGCAGTAAAAGGGAATACGGAAAAGACCTTGACTGTTGTGGAAAACTCGGTGACAAGGCTTGGAGAGAACGTCTCTTTTGAGATTTCCAAAACGGATGCCGACATAATTTCACAGGTTATTTCAGAGGGTACTTTTACCGAAAACGCTCCTGACTGTATAAACGACTATCAGATAAATTTGGGAGGACACCTTTACTACTATCATACAAGTTGTGGCACTTTTACAAAGGTAGAACTGCATAAAGACCCACCCTACTCAAGAATAGAGCCTGAAAACAAGAACCAATATATTAAACTAAACGAAGAAAATAAAGAAAAAGTAAACGGTATTCTTGAAAATTATTTTGGCGAAGTGGTTGAACTTTGCCACGGATTAAAAAAACTTCAGCAATAAGCGTAGTGACACTCGGGACACTACGCAATGAATTGCCCTTACGGGCATGAATTGGCATACGCCATGAGTTGCACTTATTGTGCATGAATTGCTTTCGGCATTGAAAAATAGGGCTGTTCAATTCATGAAATAATAATATTTCAAATCATGAAGCCGCAAGGCTTCCATTCATGACGATTTTTCGTCAATTCATCATTTTGAAATTTCAACAAATGCAATACTTGTAAAAAAAGAGGACAGAGAGTGAAAAAACATTCTCTGTCCTTTTTCTGTCAATAGGTACTATATTCTGTTGAAGTTAAAAACTGCCCTTTGGAGTACAGCACATAATATTGCTGAAGTTTTTTCTACTTTTTTCCCCGCCTGTCAAGTACCTTATTAAAATAAGAGAACTTTCTGTATCGACGGCGCTTGGGAAGAACGTATCTGTAAATCTTCATTTCCCTATGCCTTTTGGCTGAAGGCATATAAAAAATAAGTTTATTGTATAATTCCAGTCTCGCCTTTTGGGCAAGTCGGTATATCTGCCTTTCACAATAGTTGAATTTTAAGGCAATTTCCTCGTTTTTCATACCACAGATGTATCTGCATGTAAGGTATCCCGACAACTTCACGTCGTATATCTCGGATATCGCCTTTTGAAGCCTATGGGTTGCTCGGCTAAGAATGCGTTTTCTTCTCTCGTACTCTTCTCTCAACTTATCCAAATCTGCAAATTCCATCAAGGCACCTGTATAAACTGAGTTTGCTTTAAACTGCTTTTTTATACTGCCCTTTTCTTCTCTCTCTTCTCTTCTACCATCCACGCTTTTTAAAATATCTTCCATCACTAAAACTTGATTCCGATATTCTTCAAAGGCGGTAAGGTATTC
This sequence comes from Oscillospiraceae bacterium, assembly GCA_015065265.1. Lineage (GTDB taxonomy): Bacteria > Bacillota > Clostridia > Oscillospirales > SIG627 > RGIG6353. The sequence goes on from SVQQ01000010.1 coordinate 11,468, forward strand.
TTCAATCTTCATTCATTCTCACGCCTTTCTTCTTTTTTTTCTGTCAGTCTTTGACAGCCTCCTTTCTTTTGTTTGCAAAACCATCATACCATATTTTAGTAATTATGTCAATACGAAATTACGAAATTTCGTAATTTATTTCCTTGTCAAAATAAACTCCGTGAAAACATTGACAAAAAGGGATAATAAAAGTATAATTTATTTAGTATTCACAAAAAAACGAAAGAAAGACAGGTGTATTTAAAAAATGCTTAAAATGCTTGCTATAGACCTTGGTGCGTCAAGCGGTAGAGGTATCGTAGGTTCTTTTGACGGAAATAAACTTTACCTTAACGAAAACCATCGTTTCCCTAACGAGCCTGTGCTTATTAACGGCTCTTTCAGATGGGATATTATGAGAATATTCCACGAAATTAAACTTGCTCTCGGCAAGTGTGCTATATCCGACGACCGCGATATTGCTTCCGTCGGCATTGACACTTGGGGCGTTGACGTAGGATTTATCGACAAGATGGGTCAACTTATGCAGAACCCCTACAACTACCGTGACGTGAGAACCGAAGGAATTTTAGAAAAGGCTTTTAAAATTGTTCCCGCAGATGAAATTTACAAGACTACGGGCAACCAGTTTATGAACTTCAATACCCTTTTCCAACTTCTTGCTACAAAACTTTCCGCTGACCCATGGATTCTCGAAAAGGCAGACAAGATGCTCTTCACTCCAGACCTGCTTAACTACTTCCTAACGGGTATTGCAAAGAGTGAATACACAATCGCATCAACTTCTCAGATGCTCAATGCAAAAGAGCGTAACTGGGACTATGAACTTCTTAAGAAGTTCGACATTCCCACACATCTTCTTCAGGAAATCGTTATGCCAGGCAACGTGCTTGGCGACCTTCTTCCCGCCATCACCGACGAGATAGGCAAACTCAATGCCAAGGTTATTAACGTTACCGCTCACGACACCGCTTCCGCAGTTGTCAGCGTTCCCGCAGAGCACGACAATTTCGTTTACATAAGCAGTGGTACCTGGTCACTTATGGGCTGTGAAGAAAAAGAGCCTGTTATCAATGACATTACCACAAAATACAACTTCACGAACGAGGGCGGATACGGAAAGACTATTCGTGTTCTTCGTAACATTATGGGTCTTTGGCTTGAACAAGAGTCTAAGCGTCAATGGGAACGTGAAGGTCAGAAGACTACCTACGACGAACTTTCAAATATGGCTATGGCGTCCGAGCCTCTCAAGTGCTTTATCGACCCCGATGCTCCTGAATTTGCACCTCCAGGTGACGAACCCGGAAGAATTGCAGAATTCTGCCGTCGTACAGGTCAATACGTTCCTCAGACAAAGGGTGAAATCATACGTTGTATCTTCGACAGTCTTGCAATGAAATACCGCTATGTTGTTGAAAAGATTGAAGAGATTAAGGGTACAAAGGTTCCCGCTATCAACATTGTTGGCGGCGGTACAAAGGAAGCCCCCTTGTGTCAACTTGCGGCAAACGCTACAGGAAAGCCCGTTTATGCGGGTCCCGTTGAGGCTACTGCTATCGGTAACATATGCGTTCAGGCAATGGCACTTGGCGAAATTCGTGACATCAACGAAGCAAGACAGGTTGTAAGAAATTCTTTTGAAGTTAAATGCTTTGAACCTCAAAACACCGCTGATTTTGACGCGGCTTACGAGAGATTTCTTAACATTGTAGGTAAATAAGAATAGTACACAACATAGAAGTAGGTAATAGTAATGAAAAAAGTAATATCAATAATTTTATCTGTCGTTTTGTTGTGCTCTTTTCTTTGCAGTTGTGAAGACAAAACAAACACTTCAGCCGGCGACAACACAGATATCGGTGAAGTCCAAGAAACAGGCGACAACAAATCAGACAAACCCTCAAATGAAAGAGAACCAATGCCAACATACGAAAAATTGGGGGTAAACAATTCCATTGCAACCACCGACGGAAGATATATTTATTATACCTATACTGATACAAAAAGTAGCGAAGGCAAATTACTCAGAATGAATATGGAAGGTCAGAATCCCGAAGAATTGTGGAAACTGAGTAACGGGAATTTTTCTGACCTTTACATCAATGACGGTTATTTGTATTTAAGTTACGGAAGAACTGCAGACCGAATTGATATAGCGACTGCACCAAACTATTTTAAGGGTGCAAACGGATATGTAGCCAACGAATCGATTATAGACAGTGCAGAGGCAAAAAAATTCTTCGGTATTTCCCAAACTTGTGCAGATGATGAATATATTTATTTTGAAGCTACCGGTATTTATAGAGTGAAGAAGGATACAACGGGACTGGAAAGAATCGTCTATGATGAAGATTTTGTAAACTTTTATGACATTAAAGTTTCCGATGGCTACTTGTATGCCTATTGCGGTGACGATCAGAAACTTTATCGCATAAACGCGGACGGTTCAAACGCGACGGAAATCTGCAAACCAATGGAGTCTCACGTTATCTACGGTGATTACGTTTATTACATTGTAAGCGGTGACGGTCATATCCAAACTTTGACAAAAACCAAACTGGATGCAAGTGAAACAACTACCGTGGCAACGTTGAACGAAGGCTCAGGCAATGTAACAATATTAAACGCAATGGACAATAAAATTTACTATTCCCATCGCGAAGATAATGCTTATACATTAAAAGCATATGATATTTCTTCATCTACTATAAGTAATATCTATGAATTTGAAGATAGCATTAAATCACTTGATATTGTTGGAGATTACCTGTTTATTGAACAAAATAATATTCTTATGAAAATGAATATTGACGGAACAGGTTTACAGCAACTTGGACAATAATAAACTTTAATAAACAAAAAATGACAGAGACGAAAGTCTCTGTCATTTTTTTATTTATATAAGGCTTTCTTTTTCAAACAGGTCTCCGAATGCCTTTGCCATTGAATAGAAGCCGAAGTCGGTAGGATGTGTACCGTCTACAGTACCGTCGTTTTCACAATACTGCATAAGGTCTTGACCCGAGATAAAATATACGTTCCTATCCCCTCTTGCAAGGGCGTTTTTATAGGTGGTGTGTATAATATCACGACGCAACTGAAACTGGTCGTTTGGTGCAAACTTGGGACTTGTCGCCATAACGATGGGAAGAGTGGGGTGCTTTTCTCTTATTGCGAGGAACATCTTCTCGTGGGTGTCTCTCAAATGGTCGGCATCGGGGGCGTTATGGTCGTAGTCATAGACAAAGAGCGACATTTCAAGGTTCTTTATATAGTCTGTAATTTCTACTTCCCCTTTAGCGTTTCCCGAAAAGCCGAGATTTATAAAGTCACAGTTAAATCTTCTTGAAATTATACTCTCATACGACATACCCGGTCTTGAAGCGCAACCGCCCTGCGTAATAGACGAACCGTAATAGACAATAGGCTTATCGTTTTTATAAGGGGTGGGCTCTTTTACGTAACTGTCGCTGTCAAGCCCAATATAAAGTTCTGCAACTCCGCTGTAAAGGGGTAGGTTTATCGTTATATCTCTTTCCTTCTTTTCTCCCATTTCAATAATACTTTCAAATTTATTTTCGGTACTAATGTGAGGGATAAAGGTTTTTACAAAAACGTTATCTGCATAGAGGTCAAGTCCCGCAGAGCCAGTAAAAGCAAAGTGGGACATTCTTCTTATCCTTTTTCCGTTGTCGCAAATTATGGCAACGTACGGGCTATTGGTTTTAAAGCGAATACGTCCGCCTGCAGTGTCGGTATGTAAAAAGAGGACTCCGTCACTAACGCTTTCTGCTACCTTTTCGGGAATTCTGCGAAATCTTCCGTTTTCTCTGAAGACTCCATATATTTTAAAAGGGGGTGTTGTGCAGTTTAAAAACTTTATCCCCTCTTTTTGTATTTCGGTTTCGACTTTCAGGTTAACGTCAATGTCTGTTATATCCATATTTGTCACTCCTATAATTTTTTTAAAATTATAGCACATATTTTTGAAAAATTCAATGGTCAGTTGCCTTTCCTTCTTTTTACGTCCTTATATATCAGATAAGGAAGTATCAATATTCTCCATAAAACGTATATAACCTTATATATAAACTTAAAAGGCAGAATTAAGTATCGCAAGTTGTACATATAATACTCCTTCTGCTCCATAATAATTACGTGTTTATATTCTCCGCAACCTTCACACAAATTCAAAGTGTCGGATAAAACATATTTAGTTTTATCATCTTCCTTATTATGTATTTTTCTAAAACATTCAGGGCAAAATTCCGCCATAGTTTTCTCCTTTGTTTATTTATTTATATAAGTATATATTCTTTTAAGGGAATTGTCAATAAGATATATATTTCTTAAAATGTATTTAGAGGTGAAAAAATGATAAAACTTACACTGGAATCTACATTAAAGAAACTTAACGTTACACGCTATGAGTTAGCAAAGAGGACGGGTATTCGGTATCATATAATTGATAATTATTATAAAAACAAGGTTGTCAGGTATGACAGTTTTGTTTTAAATAAAATTTGCTTTGCTTTAGATTGTAAAATAGAAGACGTTATAAAATTTGAAAAAGAATAGCACCTGGTTTTGACACAATCAGGTGCTTTTCTTATACATATAAATCAAGAGGTATCAACAAAGTTGATATCTTTAATTTTTACTAATTCTGTGGCACAGACATTCTGAGTTTTTTAGACAGTTTGTCGGCGTAAAGCATATCGTCCGCAAATTTAAAGGCTTCTTCATAGCGGTTATCTTTAACGAGTGAATACCCCTTTGACAAACTGATTTTTCCTTCCATACTAAGACGCTTATTTAGAACTATCAAGTGCTCTATAATTTCCGTTTCCAAAACACCTTCTGCTAAAACTGCAAATTCGTCTCCCCCGATACGGAAAACCGTAAATTCGGAATAGGAAAAAATTTCTAAAAGAATTTTTGCAACGTCTTTTAATATTTTGTCCCCTGCAAGATGCCCTTGGGTATCGTTTACTAATTTAAAATCGTCAACGTCAAAAAGAATAATTGCACGAAATTTATCTTTGAGTTTCTTTCTGTTTTTGCTTATATACAAGTTGTATGCATTTCTGTTAGAGACTCCTGTCAAGTCATCTGTAACAGCAAGTTTATGCCACATATTTGCATCATCAACGTATTTAATTTTTTTTGCAAGAGTTCGGTTTTTCAACAAGAGAATGAATATTATAACTGTAAGTAATATTGCGACGCTTGTTGTTAATACTAATAAAGTCTTCATTATCCTCCATGGAATTGTGTCTATGCTAAGTGGTATATGGATACCGCCTGAAAAGTCCAAGGCTTACCCATTAGGCTAACGAGGTAATTATACCCAATTTATTGAGTATTGTCAATACTTTGAGTATGATAAAATTATTTTTGGTGATGAAAATGATTAGTTATAAGCCGTTTTATGAAACTTTATTCAAAAAAGGACTAACTGAGTATTATCTAATTTTCAAGCAAGGCTTTTCCGCAAACACTTTGCACCGCATGAAAAAGGGAGAAGCCATTAGTACTAAGACCCTTGATGCGCTCTGCTACGTTTTAGACTGTGAAGTTAAAGACATTATAAAATTTGAAAAAGAATAGCATCTGATTTTTCAAAAAATCAGATGCTGTTTTTTGCTCGATACAATTTACATTAATAAAAAAAGAAATATAAATTAAAAAAATAAATTTATATCTTGACTTTTTAAATGATTTGTACTATACTAAGTGAGTACCAAATCTGCGCCGCTAGCTCAGCTGGATAGAGTGTTTGGCTACGAACCAAAAGGTCAGGGGTTCGAGTCCCTTGCGGCGCGCCAAATAAGAGATAACAACTTTGTTGTTGTCTCTTATTTTTTATTCTCAGAGAAATGGGGCAGATGTCGAGCTTCATAAACTAAGAGGTATCAACAAAAGTTGATACCTCTTAACTTTTTATTTATTCATATATTCTTTTACCAAATTATAAATCTCTTCGGCTATGTCTTCTCTTGTGCGCATTTCACCCTCTTTTGCGCAATGGACGGTGGTCCAACCGAGTTTATTTGCCGAGAATATGGCGGCGGAATATGCCCCTTTCAGATGTTCGGCATTTTCGTGGATATCTATTGTTCTGCCTGTATCCTCACTTCTCTTTTTTATAAGTCCAAGGCTTATTTCAACAGGTACTTCAAGGAAAAGGGTAAGGTCGGGTGCAGGAAGAGAGAGTTTATTAAACTCAAAATCGTAAAGCCAATTTAAAAAGTCTTCCCTTTCCTTATCCTCTGAAATCTTTGAAAGCTGGTGAATGGCGTTGGCCGTGGTATAGCGGTTAGCGATAATCACAGTATCTTCTTCGTATTCTTTTTTCCAATCTTTTACAAAACTTGCAAAGCGGTCAACTGCAAAAAAGGAAGATGCGGCGTAGGCATTTACAGCGTTTGGGTCGTTTGAAAATTCACCTGCAAGATACATTTTTACAAGGGCGGAAGAGTTACTGTCATAGTCTGGGAAAGACACAATTTTTGCCTTTATGCCCTCTTTTACAAGGCGGTTAAAAAGTAATTCGGATTGGGTCTGTTTTCCTGAACCGTCAAGTCCGTCAATGGTGATAAGTATGCCCATTTTATTTCTCCTTTTTTGAAAAGATTGTACCGAAAATGAACTTGGGAAGTTTCATCATACGCCACAGGCGTTTGGGTTCTTTTATGAGTCGGTAAAACCATTCGAGGTTTAATTTTACAAATATTCTCGGCGCTCTTTTAACTGTACCTGCGAAGACGTCGAGGGTACCGCCAAGTCCGATAATTACACTTGGCGTTAGTCGGTGTCGGTTTTCATATATCCAATTTTCCTGCATAGGTACTCCAAGGCAGACGAAGAGAATTTCGGCACCACTTGAATTGATTTTTTCAATAAGTGTATCCATATCTTCTTTTTTTACGTATCCGTGACTCTTACCTGCACACTTAAAGCCCTGATACTTTTCTGCCATTTTTTCTTCGGCAAGTTCGGCGACACTTTTTCCAAGTTCGGTCTCGGGCTTTGAACCATAGAAGAAAATTTTATATTTACCCGTAGCCGAAGTTTCAACAAGGCTTTCTGCAAGTTCACAGCCTGCAACCTTGCATTTTAACGGCTTTTTAAGTATCTTTGAGGCGAGGACTACTCCTGCCCCGTCGGGAATTATAAGGTCGGCAGAGTTGACTTTATCTTTGAAATCACGGTCTTCTAAAGTCATCTGTACAATTTCGGCGTTGGGGGTGAATATTACACACTGTTCACCCTTTAAAATATAATCTTCAGCAATACTTTTCGCCTCATTAAGCGTTACGTTATCAAATAAAACGCCTCTGACGTTTATCTTTTCCATTTTATTTAACTTCCTTTATTTTCCTCTTATAATGTCGCCTTTTTTAACGTCAAAGGGCATTTTAAGATAAAATAACATTCCTGCGTGAGGAGTACTGTCAATGGGGTTTCCTTTTTCGTCGGTCATAAGACATGGGGTGAAGGTCTTACCCACACTGCCTGGGGAAATAATCTCGCATTCCGTAAGGTACATTTTATTCCTCTGTCGGCAGAGAGCCAAACCTGTGTCGGAACAGTAGTCTTCAACTGTTGCAAGAAAGGCTTTTTCCTTTATATAGCCGGAATTTTCGGCAAGGTTTGACTGTTCTTGGGGGTGGGTGAAGTAGTAGCCTGTGCAATACTCTCTGTGGGAAACGGAGTTCAGTTCCCTCTCAAGCATTTCTAGTGTTATATCGGAAGCACCTGAAAAATAGTTATCGAGAGCAATTCTGTATGCGTTGGTGACAACTGCGGTATAGTAGGCGCTCTTCATTCTGCCTTCAATTTTGAAACTGTCGATACCTGCGCGGGTGAGTTTGTCAACGTGGGATATTAGGTTCATATCCTTTGAGCCGAAAATATAGGTGCCTTCGGGATGAAGTTCGGCAGAAAGCACGTCGTCGGGACGCTTTTCTTCTGCAAAGTTATATATCCATCGGCAAGGCTGGGCACACTGTCCTCTGTTTGCATCACGGTTCAGGTAATACTCTGAAAGAAGGCATCTGCCTGACACCGAGACACACATAGCACCGTGGACGAAGGCTTCAAGTTCAAGGGTTTTCGGGGTTTTAGCACGGATTTCGGCAATATCGTCAAGGGAAAGTTCACGAGCGAGTACCACTCTTTTCGCGCCCATATCGTGCCACATACGACAGGAAAGGTAGTTCATATTGGCGCCCTGAGTTGAAATATGTACCTCTACACCCTGAAGGCGTTTTATTACCCTGTCAAAAACGCCAAGGTCTGCCACAATTACCGCATCAACTCCTGTATCGCCAACTTGTTCAAGGTAGGCGTCAAGAAGTTCTATTTCATTATTTCTCGGCATTGTATTCAGGGTAAGGTACGCCCTTTTTCCTTTTTCGTGGGCAAGGGATACGCCTTTTTTCATTTCTTCGAAATCGAAGTTACCTGCAGCCGCTCTCATTCCGAACATAGAACCTGCAAGATAGACTGCATCGGCTCCGTAGTTTAAGGCAAAGGTGAGTTTTTCAAGGTTACCTGCGGGGGACAGGATTTCGGGTTTCTTTATAAATTCATTCATTATACTATTTTCTCAAAGAATGTGAGAATTCCTTTATAGGTTGAATAAACGTCGATTTTAGATACTGCTTCGCAGGGGGCGTGCATTGAAAGAACGGGCACTCCCACGTCCACTACGTCGATATTGCGGTTGGCAACGTACTTTGCAACCGTACCTCCGCCGCCAATATCAACTTTACCAAGTTCGCCCATCTGCCAGAGTACGTCGTTTTCGTCAAAGGCACGTCTGATTTCTCCTACAAACTCTGCGGTGGCGTCAGATGAACCGCTTTTACCTCTGGCACCCGTGTATTTTGTTACAACAAGTCCACAGTTAATATATGAGGAGTTATTCTTTTCATAAACCTCCGAGAAGGCGGGGTCGTATGCCGCATTTACGTCGGCTGAAAGGCATTTTGAATTTCTGAAAACAGTTCTGGGGTTGACCCCTGAAACAACTGCCAAATCTTCGATAAAGTCGAAGAGGTAGTTACTTTCAAGTCCTGTGTTGCCCATACTTCCGATTTCTTCTTTATCGGTAAGGCAGACGATGGCAGTTCTTTCAATATCTTTCGCATCAAAGAGGGCAAGAAGTGAAGGGTAAGCGCACACTCTGTCGTCGTGTCCGTAGGATGCGATAAGACTTCTGTCAAAGCCTATATCTCTTGCTTTGTCGGCGGGTACAAGGGTAAGTTCCGCAGACATAAAGTCCCCTTCGGTAATTCCGTACTTGTCCTTTAATATTTTAAGGGTATTGAGTTTTACTGCATTAGAGATTTTTTCGTCCTTCACACAAGCCGAGCCAACAAGAACGTTGAGTGCCTCACCTGTAATTGCTTCCCCAAGGCTTTTCTTCATCTGTTCTGCCCCAAGGTGAGGAAGAAGGTCGGTGATATAGAAAACGGGTTCGTCGGGGTTTTCACCAACACAGATTTCTACCTTTTCACCGTTTTGTTTAACTACGATCCCGTGAAGGGCAAGGGGCAAGGTAACCCACTGATATTTCTTTATCCCGCCATAGTAATGGGTGTCGAAATATACAAGGCTTTCATTTTCGTATACGGGGTTGGGCTTTAAGTCAAGGCGAGGGCAGTCCACGTGGGCAACCGATATATTTACTCCCTTTTCAAGTCCTAATTTTCCAAACTTTACGAGAATTACCGCTTTGTTGCGGTTGACAAAGTAAATTTTGTCGCCCTCTTTATAAGTTTTTTCGCTTTCCCATTCAACAAAGCCCTCTCTTTTTGCCATTTCCACAGAGGTCTTTACTGCTTCTCTTTCGGTTTTTGACGAGTTGAGATAATCCTTGTACTTTTCTGCAAAGTCGAAGGCTATTTTTATCTCCTTGTCACTCATTGTGCGAAAACCGTTTTTTCTTTTATATACAAGTTCTTTTTCAAGTGTTTCATAGTCTAAATTACTCATTTGTGTTTTCCTCCTTTTCCCTTTCAAGTTGTTTAAAGTATTGTTCTCTTACGTCTCTTAATTTATTCACGTAAGTTAAGGTGGAGTCTATCGGTATTCCTACAAGTTGACCCTCTTCGTTATATTTTGCAGTGCCTTCTTCAAGCCAAGAGTCAACCCGACTGAATCCCGCGTGGTAGGCTGCGTGGGCGGCGTCCCAGTTTTTATATCTGTCGTATAAAATTTTAAGGTACTTCGTACCATTTTCGATATTGAATTCGGGGTCGGTGATAAGACTTTCGTCGTATTCTCCACCTTCCCTTTCTACAAGCCACTGGGCTGTAGAAGGAAGAAGTTGCATAAGTCCCATAGCGCCAACAGGGGATATGGCGTCTGACACAAAGGAACTTTCGGTATAAATTACCGCATATATTATATGTTCGGGAACGTTCTCCTGTACGCTTACCCTTTCAACAATATCCCTGTACTCCATAGGCAAGGGCTTTTCTTTGCCAAATTTCACTATAAGTATAATGGAGAGTATCAGGAGCAGTGTTGTAAAGGTTGCAAGACAAAAGGTGGGTAAAAATTTAAGTCTTCTTCTTTTCACTTTTCTAATCCTTTGCTTTCAATAAAGGTGTAAATGGCTTTTTCAAACTCTTCAATGGATAAGTTATTTTCTATGGTGACGTGAGTGAGTTTTTTTAGTTTTTCTTCGTCAAGTTGACTCTCTATTCTCTTTTCGGCAATCTCTCTTGTAATGCCGTCCCTTTCGACTATTCTGTCAATTCTCTTTTCCTTTGAGGCAACTATTCCAAGGGTGATGTCGCAAATTTTGTCAAGTCCGCTTTCAAAGAGCAGTGGGGCATCAAGGACAAATACTTTTTTATTCTCCCTTTTCGCCTTTTCAATTTCTTTATAAATTTCTTCTTTTATATACCTGTGGGTAATTTCGGTGAGGATTGCAAGTTTCTCTTTGTCGAAAAAGACAATTTCCCCAAGTTTTTTTCGGTTGATTTCCCCATCTTCAAAGAGTATTTCCTCTCCGAAAACAAATATCAATTCTTTTGTGCAAGGGGTATCTTTTTTCATAACGTGGCGGGAAACTTTATCACAGTCAAGTACTTCAAAGCCCTTTATTTTAAAAATTTCAAGGGCGGTGGTCTTTCCTGCGCCACTTTGTCCTGACAGTCCTATGATTATCATTTTATAACTCCTTGACGGTATAGCCACAGGCTTTCATAAGTCTGTTTACAACTGCAAGACCTATGTGGTCGTCTTCGGGAAGTCTTGCATAAACCGTATGTATTTCGGGAATTGAGTCAAAGGTGCGAAGACAGTCGAAAAGGCGGTGCGCCATTTCCTCTGTGTCACTCTTTGAGCCAAGGACAACTACTCTATTGTCGTGGGGAAGGTGTTCTGTGTCCTCTCGGTAACAAATGACACCAACGCCCTTATCCTTTAAACTTTCCTTCATAAAGGCTATCACCTTTTCTTCATCGCCTTTGAGGGAGATAACACTTGCCTTGGGGGCATAGTGTCGGTATTTCATACCTGGGGCAAGTGGTTTTTCGTTCTCTTTTAGTTTTTCAAATACCCCTTTGTCCACCTTAACTTTTCCAAGGGTTTCTTCAAGTTCTTCAAGGGTAACGCCACCAGGTCTGAGCAAGGTCACGTCATCGCCTTTAAGCATAACAATGGTAGATTCAAGTCCTACCTCGCACTCCCCTGAATCAATTATCATATCTACCTTTCCATAAAGGTCTTGGATAACGTGTTCTGCCCTTGTGGGACTGGGACGTCCCGAAGTGTTTGCAGAAGGGGCGGCAACAGGTACGCCTGAGAGTTCGATAAGGCGTCGCGCTACCTTATGAGAGGGAATACGCACTGCTACGGTGTCCATTCCTGCGGTGACGGTGTGGGGGATTATATCCTTTTTCTTCTGAATTACTGTTATGGGGCCGGGTACAAAGCGATTTGTGATCTTTTCTAAAAGGTCGACTCTTTCTACCTTGCACCATTTTTCATAGTCTTCGGGGTTTGCTATATGGATAATTAAGGGGTTGTCCGAGGGACGACCTTTGGCAGAGTAAATCTTTTCCGCCGCCTTTTCGTCAAGGGCGTTTGCGCCCAGTCCGTAAACCGTCTCGGTAGGGAAAACTACAAGGCCTCCCCGCTTTATTATTTCAGACGCTTCAAGAAGTTCTTTTTCAAATTCCTCTACCCTGTTGGGCGGAATTTTTACAACCTTGGTTTCCATTTACTAAAACTCTCCGTTTGCAAGTTTTTCGGCACGTTCGGTGGACTGAAGTGCTTCTATTATAGGCTCAATTCCACCGTTCAAAATATTTTCAAGGTTATAAAGGGTAAGTCCTATTCTATGGTCGGTAACTCTGCCCTGAGGATAGTTATAAGTTCTGATACGCTCACTTCTATCCCCTGTTCCTACCTGACTGCGACGTTCAGATGCGAGGGCGGCGTTCTGCTCTTCAAGTTTCTTTTCGTAGAGTTTTGAACGGAGTATCTTCATGGCTTTGTCACGGTTCTTATACTGGCTTCTCTCGTCCTGACACTCAACTATTATTCCTGTGGGCTTATGGATAAGTCTTATGGCGGAGTCGGTCTTATTTACGTGCTGACCTCCTGCCCCAGATGCTCTGTGGGCTTCGATTTCAATGTCTGCCATATTTATTTCAACGTCAACTTCCTCGGCTTCGGGAAGGACTGCTACTGTAACGGTGGAAGTGTGAATTCTGCCCTGTGCCTCGGTTTCGGGGACACGCTGAACTCTGTGAACTCCGCTTTCGTACTTAAAGCGTGAATATGCCCCAAGTCCGCTTATCATAAAAGAAACTTCCTTAAATCCGCCAAGTTCTGTTTCGTTTGCGCTGACAAGTTCTGTCTTAAAGCCTACCGAGTCGGCATACATATTATACATTCTGTAAAGGACGTAAGAAAAGAGTGCCGCCTCTTCTCCACCTGCGCCACCTCTTATTTCCACGATAACGTTTCTATCGTCGTTTTCGTCTTTGGGGAGGAGTAATATTTTAAGTTCTTCAACTATCTTTTCAAGTTTTTCTTTGCTCTCGATAAGTTCTTCTTCGGCAAGTATTGCCATTTCCTTATCGTCACCTGCCATAAGTTCTTCGGCGTCAAGGCGGGTCTGTTCCCACTTCTTATACTCGCGCCATTTTTCACAGATGGGTGAAAGTACTTTATATTCCTGCATAAGTTTCTTGTACTCTTCCTGATTGTTCATAACGTCACTTGAGCCAAGTCTTTCGGATATTTCATCAAATCTCTTTTCGGTGTCACTAAGTCTCTTAAACATTTACTTTGCCCTTTCTTCTGTGTCAGGTGTGAAAACTCGCTTTATCCCCTTTTCAAGTTTTATTCTTGAAACGGTTACCTCTCTTGAACATTTATCACAGCGCACTTTTATATCGCTTCCTATGCGAAGAACTGTGAAAATTTCACTTCCGCAAGGATGCTTTTTCTTCATTTCAAGTTTATCGCCAACAAGCATTATCATAAAATCACCTAAAAAATATTATATATCACTCTATTTTAACATATTCAGAGTGTTTTTAAAAGAGGAATTTTATAAATTCTTGCATTTTTGTAAAAAAAGAAAAATCAAGGACTCGTCATCCTTGATTTTTTCTTTTTTATTCAATAGTGATTGTTTTAATTCTCTGGTCAACGAGAGGTCTGTCTCGCATATCGGTGGAAACCGACGCAATTTTGTCTACCTCTTCAATACCTTCGGTAACTTTTCCGAATGCCGCGTACTGTCCGTCAAGGTGAGGGGCTTTTTCGTGCATAATAAAGAACTGACTTCCCGCAGAGTTGGGGTTCATAGAACGAGCCATTGAAATAACTCCTCTGTCGTGCTTTAAGGGATTATTAAATCCGTTTGCGGAAAATTCGCCCTTAATTGAATAGCCTGGGCCTCCCATTCCGCTTCCTTCGGGGCAACCGCCCTGAATCATAAAGCCTGGGATAACTCTGTGGAAGATAAGTCCGTCATAGAAGCCTTCGTTTGCAAGTTTTACGAAGTTTTCTACAGTTACGGGTGCAATATCGGGGTAAAGTTCAAGTTTGATTTCACCACCGTTTTCCAAGGTAATGGTGGCGTTCTGTGTTTTCATTTCGCTCATTTGTCCCCCTGCTTTGCTTCAAGGTAATCTACAAGGTCACCTACTGTTATAAGTGTGTGAATGTCCTGTTCTTCAATCTCTACTCCGAATTTGTCCTCACAAAGTACTGCAAGGTCTGCAAGTTCAAGAGAGTTGAGTTTTAAGTCGTTGATAAATTCTGCGTCTGCTGTAATGAGTTCTGGTTCTACATCATGTTCCTCTTCAAGTGCTGTTTTGATTTCCTCAAACATAGTCGTTCTCCTTTATTGATTTCTCTTAATCTTCTTTGACGTAGTTTTGTCAAATTCAGTTTTTCTTATCTCTATTGAACGGATCTGCTTAAAGGTGGGAAGTTTTTTGTTGAGTATCTGAACTTCCTCTTTAAGTTTGTCCCTTATGAGATTTATGTCTTCAATGCCCTCTTTTTTCGCCATGTCAAAGTCGGGGAAAATGATGGCGGTGATGACTGTTTCGCCTGACGCATTGGGCTTTCCTGCCACGATGCACTCTTTTACAAGTTCAACTTTTTCAAGATGTTCTTCTATTTCTTCGGGGAAGACGTTCTTTCCGTTGTCAAGAATAATTATATTCTTCTTTCTACCGGTTATGTAGATAAATCCGTCTTCATCAACGTAACCGATATCCCCTGTACTGAACCAGCCGTCTTCGTCTATAACTTCACGAGTTAGTTCTTCATTTTTGTAATAGCCCTTCATAACGTTGGGGCCTCGGACTACTATCTCGCCTTCGGTGTCTTCGTCAGAGGTTTTGTCAATTCTCACTTCAACGCCTTCTACTGCAAGTCCGACGGAAGCATATTTCTTCCAATGGAACGGGCAAACTGATATGAGGGGTGAACACTCGGTAATTCCGTAGCCTTGTACAAGGTTTATTCCAAGTTCCTCAAAGCCTTTTACGTAGTCGGCACCAAGGGCTGCGCCACCGCTGACAATCTTGCGAAGTCTTCCGCCGAATGCGGCGTTAACCTGACTGAAAAGAGAGGTTCTAAGGTCAATTTTTATATGCCTTAAAGCGTTGCTTAACGCGATACCTCTTTTAAGTTTCTTCGTCTGGGCATTCTTTTCGGCAGTGTCCCATATTCTCTTATAAATAGTTGTGACAAAGAGGGGGACGAGTATCATTGCGGTAGGTTTGAAAATCTGGAAGTTCTTTAAAAGATACTTCATCGAATCGTTGATACAAACGGTTGCACCTACAAGTATGGGGGTGAGTATTCCGCAGGTCATCTCATAGGTGTGATGAGTGGGAAGAACCGACATTACAACGTCATCGTCTGTGAAGTGAAGCATTTTCGCCGAGGCGTTTACTGCAGAGGTGATGTTCTTCTGAGAGAGAAGAACTCCTTTTGAAGTGCCTGTGGTGCCCGACGTGAAGATTATGACTGCATCTTTTTCCACGTCGATTTCATAATCCACAAATTCTGTATAATCTTCTCTTAACAGTCTCTTGCCTTTTTTGACAAGTTCGTTTGTAGATAAAAACTTTTCTCTTTGTTCTTCTTCATTAAGGTCGCCCATTTTAATAAAATACGAAATGGAACTGCTTTCCGAGAGTTTTTCAAAGAAGGACTGAAATCTTGGAGAATATACTACTGCCTCTACTTGTGCAAGGTCAAGGAATTTTCCGATTTCTTCTTCGGTAAGTTCCTTATCAAGAGGCACGATAACATTTCCTCCGTTAACTGTTGCAAGGTAGGTGGCAATCCACTCTTTCGAGGTTTCTCCAATTACCGCTATGTGTTTGTCTTTAAGTCCTAAGGAATAAAAGGCTGTACCGAGCCTGTCTATATATTTATCAATATCAAGATAAGTTACGTCAACTAATTCCCCGCCGTCCCCTTTATATCTTAAATAGGTTTTGTCGGGAATCATTTCTGAAGTCGATTTAACAAGATGTTTCAGGTCAAGTGCTGTTCGACTTTCATGGGTGGAATATCCTTTTCTTTCCATAAAGTCTCCTTTCTTCTACCACGGATAATTATATTGTATTATCCCTCTTTTGTCAAGTTTTGCTATGAATTTTGTTATTTACTTTACAATCTGAAAACATTGTGTTAAAATAAAAACTACAATTTTTTCTTATGAAAGGAAACTTAAATGTCTGATACACCTTTACATATAAACATAGTTCTCCACGAGCCCGAAATACCTCAAAACACAGGGAATATAGCGCGTACCTGTGCGGTAGTGGGAGCGAGTTTACACCTGATTGAGCCTTTGGGTTTTGTCATCGACAGTGCAAAACTAAAACGCGCGGGTCTTGACTACTGGGATAAACTTGACGTTCACCGCTATTCTTCCATAGAAGAATTTTTTGAGAAGACCCATGGCGAATATTTTTTCTTCACTTCAAAAACGAAGAAGTCTTTTGCCGACGTTTCCTATAAGGGAGAAGTTTATCTTATCTTCGGTAAAGAGACAAAGGGACTGCCAAAAGAGCTATTAGACGCTCACCCCGACACGTCAGTCAGAATTCCCATGCGAAACTCCCTTCGCTGTCTGAATTTATCTAACGCCTGTGCGGTGGCGGTCTATGAAGTTTTGCGACAGAATTTATATCCCGATATGATATGATTTTCACTGCTTTCGGCGTATAAGAGTAAAACTATTATAAACAAAGACACGTTAAAGCCTGAAATGAGAACAAGGTTCACTCCCCCAAGTGCCAACAAAAACAGAGTAATTTTACTTATAATACTTGCCTGTTTTTCGGCGTCGTAAAGTTCTTTTTTCATAGACAAGAGTGACAAGAGGGCGTTTCCTCCGTCAAGGTTCGTTATGGGTAGCAGGTTAAAGAGGGCGTAAAAGAGGTTTGACAAAAACAAAAAGAAAATGTCGGTGTCAAATCCTTGTCGCAAAATGAAAAAGAAGATTAAGGCGAAAATCAAGTTGACAAAACTCCCCGACAGAGACACCGCTATTTCCTTTTTGTAACTTATAAGTTTCCTCTCAAGGTTTATAGTTCCGCCGAAAAGTCCGAGTTCAAGGCTTTTAATGCGAACTCGGAACAGTTTTAACGTGACAATATGTCCCACTTCGTGAACAAAGGCAGAAAAGAGCATCATAAGGACAAATTTCACTTCACTTGTCAAAAACAGGGACAAAAGGGTTATTATAAATGACGGTGAAATTACTATCTTCAAGTCTCAATTCCCCTCACGTTTATAGAAAAGACTTCGCACACTTTTTCGTTTTCCATCATTTTGGAAACGAGTTTTGCTTCAGCGTCCCCGAGACTTGTGTTTTCCGAAGAAATAAGTATTGAAATAATTACAACGATAAGACAAATTAAAGAAACTATAAGTTTTTTATACAAAAAAATCCCTCGCATACAATTTTTAAAAATTATATGCGAGGGATTATTTTTTATGCTTATTTTACGCTCTTTTTAGAGAAGGTGTACCAGAATGAACACGAAAGGAATACTGAGGAGAAGAGTCCCGATACAAGTCCCACGATAATGGGAAGTGAGAATTCCTTAATTGAGTGAACACCTAAAACGTAAATTGCACCGATAGTCAAAAGGGTGGTTATGGTAGTAAATACAGAGCGGTTAAGTGTCTGTCTGATACTCATATTCATAATCTGAGAAATATGAGTTCTGCCCATTTTCTTGCGATTTTCTCTTACTCTGTCAAAGATAATAATCGTAGCGTTAATAGAGTAACCGAGAATGGTGAGAAGTACCGCAATAGTGTTTGAACTAACGGGAATTTGCAATATTGCATATGAAGAAATTACAACGGTAATATCAAAGGCAAGACAGCATATTGCCGCAAGGGCAGACCTAAACTCAAAGCGTACTGTAATATACACAAGCATCAAAATTACCGCAATTACTGTGGCAATTACCGCTGAACGCTTGATTTCATTTGAAATGGAAGCGCCAATTCTTGATTCTGACAGAACTTCAACGGGAGTTGTTCCACCGTATACGATTTCTTCTTCCTCTGTTTCAGGTTCGGCGGTTTCTTCGGTTTTTGTGTCAGTCTGTTCGGTAGTTTCTTCAGTTTCTGTATTTTCTTCGGTGTCTTCCTTTTCTTCTTCAAGTTTTGCACCGTAGGCAATATTGAGAACGTTATAAACTTCGGCTACTACCTCGGGAGTAGTATCTCCTGCTTTGATAATAACGCAGTTTGAGTCGTCACCCGACTTCTGAATGGTGCTGACGGTAATTCCGTCAACGGAATTCACAAGGTCTCTGATGTTGTCAAGTTCGGCTTTGTCAAGAGTTTTGTGAAGGTCGTACTGTAAAGTGATACCCCCTGCAAAGTCGGTATCAAGGTTAAATCCGTTAATGAACATAAAGGCGACGCCCACAGCGATAATTACTGCCGCTATTATATAAATCACTTTGCGATTTGAGATAACGTCCATTTGTTCTTTGTTAAAAAATTTCATTTAAAGCGCCCCCTTTCTCATATTCCGTAGAGCTTGGAATTCTTAATTCCAATCCCTACAACCGCATTCATAATAAAGCGGGTAATGAAGATAGAGGATATCATTGAAACTATGATACCTATAAAGAGTGTAATAGCAAAGCCCTGAACTGTACCTGTACCGAAATACCAGAGCACAAGAGCTGCAATAACGGTAGTAACGTTACTGTCTATAATTGAAGTAAAGGCTCTTGAAAATCCTGCTTTTACAGAAGAGAGTGTGCCTTTACCAAGGCGGAGTTCTTCTTTGATACGCTCGTTTATGATTACGTTGGCGTCAACTGCCATACCTATTGACAGGATAATACCTGCAATTCCGGGAAGGGAGAGGTTGACTTTAAAGGCTACAAGTATAATTGCTTCTATCGCCATGTAGGCCACAAGGGCAATACAAGAAACAAGGCCGGGAAGTCGATATACGAGTGTTATAAACAGCATTACGAGAATGATACCTATTGCCCCT
Organism: Oscillospiraceae bacterium; assembly: GCA_015065265.1. Classification (GTDB taxonomy): domain Bacteria; phylum Bacillota; class Clostridia; order Oscillospirales; family SIG627; genus RGIG6353. The sequence continues at coordinate 30,516 of SVQQ01000010.1, forward strand.
GCAAAGATTGCAGTTTCAAGGGCTTTTTCTCCAAGAGTGGGGCCTACTGTGTCGGCACGGAGTTCCTTAAGTGAGAAAGGAAGTTGTCCTGACGAGATAACACTTGCAAGGTAGGTTGCCCCCTCTTTATCGAAGTTTCCTGTGATAATTACTTCGTCGGTAGATAACTTTTCGTTAACGTAGGGCATTGATACAACTTCGTTATCGAGAAGTATCATAATAAAGTTTTTGCCGTCTTTAATATTTTCTGCGGTTGCCGCCTTTTCGGTAGCGTCTGCAAATTTCTTTACCGCAGAAGATTTAAGAGATACGGAAACAAAATATTCGGGAGAGAGTGAATTTTCGCTAACCTGTCCATACTGCATGGTAGCGCCCTTTATGTCACTACCTGTAAGTACTACGTTTGCACTTGAATCAATGAATATAAGTTGTCCTATATTGCCAAGTAAATCTCTTGCTTCTCCAAGATTTTTAACCTCGGGAATTTCAATCTGAATTTTTCCGTCGTCTTTAAGTTGTGATATAGTTGCCTCGGTGTAACCTGCATTCGACAGACGTCTTGTCATAATTGACACAACGGTATCAAGTTCAGCGTCGGTAACCTTTGACATATCTTCAACGTCGGGTTGATAAACAAGCAGAGTTCCTCCGGCAAGGTCAAGGCCTTTTCTGATTGCGCCTTCCTCAAAAACACCTGGGAAAAATTTTCCTATACCGCAAAGGGCAACGTATGAAAGAAGTGTTATTGCAAGAAGAGCACAGATAAGTTTTACTAAATTCTTTGCCATTTTTTGTAATCCTTTCGTAAAATAATACTCATAAATTATAAATCACAAACGCACTTTTGTCAATGGCAGGACAAAAAGAGTCAAACTATTTTCGACTATTGATTATTTTACATTTCTGTGCTATTATAAAAAGCGGAGGAAAAAATTATGGATAATACTTTTATTAAAGCAAGTTCAGAATACGCATACACCTATACGGAGCATCTCACAAAAAGAAAATGTGACGGAAAACTACTCCTTGCAAGAGTTGGAATCGTCCTTCTTACCCTTGTCCTTTTTTCTGTTATTGCCTTCCTCACAGTAGGGCCTGTGAAAGTTCCGCAGATTACCGTGGTTCTGGTGGTTCTTGTTTTAATTCTTGCAAAATTTCTCTGGGGCTTTACTTCAATTGAGTACGAGTACCTTATCGTTTCGGGAACTATGTCCGTTGATAAGATTTTCGACTCACGAAAGAGACGTCAGATACTTGAAATAAAAGTTTCCTCTGCCGAAAGTATCCTCCCCTTGTGTGATGCAAAACTTGAGGGCAAAAAAATTATATTTGCCGCCTCAAGTGTAGACGACGAGGACGCATACGCTCTTATATTCAAAGATGAAGATAAACAGGACTGTGCCCTTATTTTCAACGCTACGAAAAAGGCAGTTGATATGCTTAAGTTTTACAATAAAGCCACTGTTGTAAGTGACAAGGTGAAATAAAAAGGAACTCTTGTGAATAGTCTTTTAAAGAGGTGATTCTTTGAAAAGACTTTTGTGCCTGTTTTTTATTTTACCGCTTATTTTTATTTCCTGTGAAAAAAACGACGAAGACAAACTTCAAGACTATTTTTCAAAAGAACGTCTGTTGCATCTGACTTTTACAAAAGAGGATTTCTCTATTACAGGTAAAATGAAGGTGACACAAGACAAGGTGTCCTTTTCCCCAGACGAATTTTTGGGGTACGTTGTGGAGTTTGATGCGTCGGGTGGCAGAATATACTATGAAGATATGGTTTTTGAAAAGGGCTATTCCCTTTCGGTTTTTAAAGACCTTTTTTATATTATCAAAGCAAAAAATCAGGGCGATTTTTCTTCTTTTGGCGTTAAAGCTTTCTTTGAAAAAGGGGCTAAAATGCCCTGTGAAATACAAATTGGAAACGTAAAACTTTCAGATATAGAGGAAGTAAAGTAGTTATGAACAGTAACAGATGTTATGCACGGATTTCAACAAAAAATCTTTTATACAACGTTGACTGTATAAGGGCACTTGTGGGAAAAGACTGCAAGATTATTCCTACAATTAAGGCGAATGCTTATTCCCACGGAGCAAGTGGTGTTGCAAAAGCCCTTTGCGATAAGGTTGACCTTTTCGGCGTTGCGGAAATAAACGAGGCGATGCAGTTAAGAGAAGACGGAGTGAAAAAAGATACTCTCATTCTCGGCTACACCGACCCGAATTTTGCAAACCTTGCAGCAGATATGGACTTTATTCAATCGGTTTTCGATATTGATTATGCAAGAGAACTTAATAAAAATTTAAAGGGCGAAAAAAAACTTCGAGTACATATAAAAATCAACACAGGTATGAATCGCTTTGGTTTTTCTTCTGAAGATGAGAACCTTTATGAAAAGATTTTGGAAATTTCTAAAATGGAAAACATCGCCCTCTGCGGAATATTCAGTCACTTTGCAGAAAGTGATAACCTCAATTCCGACTATACCAAAATTCAGTTTACAAAGTTTAAAAAAATCCTTGACACTTTAAAAGAAATGGGAATAGATAGGGGTATTGCACATATTGCAAACTCGGCAGGTGTTCTCTCACACCCCGACACCTACCTTGATGCAGTAAGACCGGGAATTATGGTTTACGGTTGCTATCCATCAGAAGAAGTAAAAGAGGACTATCTTAAACGTCATCCGGAAAAACCTTTGAAGCCTGTAATGACCCTATGCGCAAAGGTAGGACAGGTGAAAAAGGTGAAGAAGGGCGAAAGCGTGAGTTATTCCAGAACCTTCACCTTTGATAAAGATGCTGTTGTGGCAACTGTTACCGCAGGTTATGCAGACGGAATTCCCAGAATGTTGTCAAACAAAGGAAAGGTGAAAATCAACGGACAACTTTTCAACATTGTTGGCAGAGTTTGTATGGACATCTTGATGGTGGACGTAACGGATGCAAAAAGTGAAATTAAAATGGGGGACGAAGTAATCTTCTGGGGTACAGAAGACCTGCCCATTGAATTCAGTGCCCAAATCTCATCAACTATAAACTACGAACTCTTTACGGGAATTCATCAACGCGTTACCAAAATTTACGAATAGTTTTTCGTATTTTTGGTAATCGTCTCTTTGGTTAAAACCGAAATGAAAAGTTAATATAAAAGTTTAAGAAAGCGTAGTCTATTTTCATAGGCTACGCTTTATATATTCGCTATTCTACTATACACCCATTCTAATGTAAGAAGTTCTGCGAACTTCTTTTCATCTATTCCAATTTCATTTCTTCGCGTGTCGCTCGGACTACTGTACGTAAGTACAGTTACGCCTTCGCGCTCCGCGATTTTCCCTCAAAGATACTCTTGCTTTTTCGGGTTATGTGTTGAAGTTTTTTACAATGAAAAGCGGAAGACGCAAGTACTGACAAAAATCAGATTTAGTCCTTTATACAAAATATAAGTCCTCAAAATTTCAGCACACAGCCTAAATAGAGAGCACGGATTTTTGAGACTAATTTTGATTTGCTATTCTTCATTTCTTCAACTTTTTATTGTAAATCTTTTAAGCACAACGTCCAAATAGAAAGAGAGAGTATCTTTGAGGGAAAATCGGCGTTCAGGAGAGCGTTAGCGTACTTACGTACGGTAGTCTCCCTGAACGTTGAAGAAATGAAATTGGAATTATTCGAGAGAAACTCGCAGAGTTTCTTTCATTAGAAGATTTGTGCAAAAAGGAAGAAAACATATAAGGCATAGTCTATAAAAACAGACTATGCCTTACTAAATTTTTATAATATCATTTCATTTCGGTTTTCACCAAAGAGACGAGAATAGCGGAGTGGAAAAATAGCGTTCGGCAGTGTCGGGAAGGACAGTCACAACCCTCTTACCCTTGCCAAGTTTCTTTGCAAGGCGTATGGCGGCGGCAACGTTTGTGCCACTTGAAATTCCGCACATAATTCCCTCTTTTGAAGCAAGGGCTTTTGCAGTGCCGATTGCTTCTTCGTCCTTGACGATACAGATATCCGAATATATCTCTTGATTGAGTATTTCGGGGATAAGTCCGTCACCGATTCCCATTTGCAGATGAGTGCCGATAGATCCCCCTGACAGAATTGCCGCGTGTTCTGGCTCTACCGCCCATATCTCTATATCGGGATTATACTTTTTAAGGGTTTCGCCAATGCCCGTAATTGTTCCGCCTGTGCCGATTCCCGAACAGAAACCGTGAATTTCACCGCCAATGGCTTTTATGATTTCCATAGCGGTAACGTCTCTTTGGACACTGGGATTTGCAGGGTTTTCAAACTGTTGGGGAACGAAGACTCTTTCGTCTTCCTCTTTCATCTTCATAGCAGTTCTTACACACTCGTCGATACATTCGCCGATATTTCCTGCATCGTGGACAAGAATTACCTCTGCTCCGTAATGACAGACAAGTTTTCTTCTTTCCTCACTTACAGAGTCAGGCATTATTATAATAGTCTTATAGCCTCTTACTGCACCTACAAGGGCAAGGCCTATGCCCTGATTTCCGCTTGTGGGCTCTACTATTATGGTATCAGGTCCGATTACTCCGCGCTTTTCGGCGTCAAGTATCATATTATAGGCGGTTCTGGTTTTAATAGAGCCACCTACGTTCAAGCCCTCAAATTTTACGAAAATTTCCGCCGAGTCTTCATCTGTCATTTTGTTCAGGCGGATAAGGGGGGTGTTCCCCATTGCTTCAAGAATGTTATTAAAAATCATATATACTCCAAAAGTTAAATGTCATTTAATTATAAGTTCGTACAATTTATTATATATATCCGTGTTGTCATAGGTTCCTGTGAAATTTTCTTCACCCTTCCCTTTTGCATATAAAGGCATAAGAGAGGCTGTGTGGACGAAGGTAGAAAAGTTAAGTCCCGATTTTTTTGCTACAAGGCGGGTCACCTGACTTACTAAGGGATTTCGGTTTGAATACAAAACTTTGTCTTCGTCGGTATAATAGGACGTGCCAAGTTTCGTTTTTTCATAGGCTTTTTCAAGAGTTTCTATTTCAAAGTCGTATAGGGCACTTTCATTAAGTCCGAAAAGCTCTTCTATGTCCGAGAGCACCTTATCAAAGGGGGTATCCTTTTCAACGTACTTTTCTACGTACTCTGTCTGATACTTATAGTAGGACAACTTCTGGTTTTTCAAGAAGTCGAAGTTCGTGGTGTAGCCTGTGTCGGTATATCCGAGAGACAGTCCACCTGTCTCGTGGTCACCTGTGACGATAATGAGAGTTTCGTCGGGGTGCTTTTTATAGAAGTCAAGGGCAACGTCCACAGCAGAAGAAAAGTCTTTGATTTCACAAACTGCAGAGGCGGCATCATTTGAGTGAAGGGCGAGGTCAATTCTGCCTCCCTCACACATAATGAAAAATCCCTTTTCGTTATATAGGGTATCTATAGCAATAGACATATAATCTGCAAGTGTCGTCTCCCCGCCCTGTCGGTCGATTGCGAACTTCATCATTCCGCTATCGTCGGTGTCGGGGGATATTATCAGATACTTTTTGTTTTTATCTTTTATATTTTTAATTTCTTTTTTGGTGTCAAGGACTGTATAACCGCCCTCTTTTGCAAGGGTATATAAGTCCTTTTCGCCACCCTCGGCGTCAAGGAACTCTCCTCCGATAAAGAGGTCGAAGTCGGATTTTGGAAGGTAGGTGCCGATTTCGTAGTAGTTATATCTTGAAGCACTGTGGGCATAGAAAACTGCGGGGGTTGCGTGATTTAAGTTGGCGGTGGTGATAATGCCCACCTTCATATCACTTTTCTTTTTTACAAGAGTTAATATACTGTCTTTATTAAAGCCCAGAGACGTTTTTGATATATTTCCCTGTGGCACTTTTACTCCTGTTGCCATAGCGCTTCCGCTTGATGCGGAGTCGGGTATTAAAGACGTTGTGTCCTCATTTTTAAAGACTCCAACACTGTCGAAGTCGTCAAAGTTCAAATCGTTTTTCTTCGAGGTGTCCTCTGCAAGTTTTATGCTACTGAAACTCATTCCGTCGCCTATGAAGAAGAAGACGTATTTAAGTTCTTTTTCTTCCTTTGTGCAGGAAGTCATAGGAAGCAGAAGAAAAACTACAAGAAGTAGCGAAAAAAATCTTTTCATAACTTTATTTCACCTCTTTTGAAAATGGGACTGTCTTTTTTAAGACAGTCCCATTATAACACATTATGCCAAAATAGTATATATTTTTTTAATTTATTTTAGGTAAACTTGCCGCCGCAACAGATTGTCCGACACGTCTTGAACTTTCGTCGGGGATATTGAGTTTAATTTTCTTTGCAAGGTCAGGGAATTCCTTTTCGAGAACTTCTTTTGCACGTTCAAGAAGAATTACTCCGCCCTCACCTGAAGTTACACGTCCCATAATAAGAACGTTCTTGATATCGTAAAACTCGGAATAGAAGGCAATAGCATAGCCGAAACAAGCGCCTATTGTATCGTAGATGTCTGCGGCGTTCTTGTCACCCTTCTTCATAAGTTCCTGAACTACTTTAAGTTTCTCTGCGGGAGAGAGTTTTTCGTCGAGAGCGATATTTGCATAGGGAGCGAGTTTAATAACTCCGTCCTGTGAGAAATACTTAACTCCGCAACCGTAGTCACCAGACCATTCGTCTACCATAGCGTCAGGGTTAAAGTCGATGGGTACGAAGGCAAGTTCATTGAGCCAACCTGTAATGTTACCCTTAGGGTCAACGTAGCCTCCCGCCTCGGAAGTACCCATAGCGATACCTAAAACTGCATCTTCTTTAAGGTCCATCGCACCTGCAAGGGCAGTAACGTCACCGTCGTTTGCAACTTCGATGGGAATGTTCTCACCGATTTCCTTTGCAACGTCGATATACATATTCTTAACTTTCTTATCGAAGTCGTCGTCGCTTACCTTAATGAAAAGAGAGGCAACCATTATACGATTATCTACGTAAACTCCTGCACTTGAAACACCGATAGCGTCAACTCTTGGCATATGAGACGCCGCAGTCTTCATGGCTTCAAGGATACCTTTTCTGTGATATTCGGGGTCTGTCTGGGTCTTGGGATGCCATACGACTTCTTCCGAGTAAACGGTTTCACCGTTAATTACGGCACTTACCTTTCTGTCACTTCCACCTGCATCAAAACCGATACGGCATCCGTCAAGGTGACGTCCGATAGGGGCGGCAGAGGAAACGTTTTCGGGGGCATCTTTGATATCACGGATTTCTACTTCAAACTTTGTTTCGTAAACTCTTTCCATAAAGTGAACGTCAAAGTCACGAAGACCGCCGTAGGTATAAGCTTCTTTAATCTTTTCTCCGATAACTTCACTTCCCGCAATTATTACCTTATAGCCTCCTGCAATCCACAAAAGAGCCTTGGTCATTCTTTCAATGAAACGGAAGTTTTCTTCGTCGTGGCCTGTGTTATCTTTGAAAACTCTTGTTTTATAAGTGGCGGTATAGCCTTTATTTCTCTCAATTCCTATTACTATATCCTGTCCCTCGTCTTTTGTCTTCTCACGCATTTGGCTTACTACAAGGGCAAGGGGTTCAAAACCTTTGTCAAGTTTTGCTTTAACTTTAAGCTCCATATCTTACATCTCCTTTAATAATTGTCTTCTTAACGTTAAACTCGCTGTCGGTAATAATAACGTCTGCGTCTTTTCCTACCTCAATAGAGCCTTTTCTATCTTCAAGCCCCAGAACACAGGCAGGGTTCAGAGATGCACAGTTTACACACTCGTGTAAGGGTATATCTGAATTCTGATAAGCGTTCCAAACGCCCTTATTAAGTCGGAGTACACTTCCTGCAACCGTACCGTCTTCAAGTCGGCATACAATACCTTTATATATAATTTTCTGTCCACCAAGTGTGTATTCGCCCTCGGGAAGACCTCCTGCGGGAAGACAGTCTGTGATAAAGCACAATTTTCTGCCTTTAAGTTTATACATCATATTATAAAGTTCGGTGGAAACGTGGAAGGTGTCAACTATAAGTTCGGCACTGACGTCACTGTTAAAGACTGCGCCCACAACTCCTGGAGCACGGTGAGCAAGAGGCGTCATAGCGTTAAAGGTGTGGGTAGCGTGGGTAACGCCATTCTTGGTACTTCTGATAGCGGTGTCGTAATCGGCACTGGTATGACCCATTGAAACCCTGACGTTACTGTTTTTAACAATCTTTCTTATCTCTTTAAAGTCGGGGGTATCGGTCTCGGGGGCAAGAGAAATTATACTGATAATATCCTTATATTCAAGAACGAAGTCGGCGTCGGGCTTCAAGATATGTTTTGCATCCTGTGCTCCTTTTTTTGACTCGCTGATGAAAGGTCCTTCGGCGTGGACACCGAGAATTGTACTTCCCTTCCAACTCTTACTTTCTTCTTTAAGATTTCGGCACACTTCAAGGGCGCCTTTTATCGTCTTCATATCTACCGTCATAGTGGTGGGAAGGAAGCCTGTAACTCCGTTTTCCACAATGCCTTTTGCGATAGTGCGAATACTTTCTTCTTCTCCGTCACAGACGTCACAACCCAAATATCCGTGAATGTGTAAATCTATAAGACCGGGTGAAACGTATCCCCCTTCAGCGTCGATTAACTCGCAGTCTTCGGGCAGAAAGTCTTTTGAAACGATGCCCTCTATAACGTCGGAATAAAGGAGAACACTGTCATCTATTATTCCGTCTTTCAGAATGATTTTTCCATTGATTATTGCTTTCATTTCTTTTGCTCCGTGAAAAAATTTTGTTTCATTTTATTGTATCACCAAAGGCACAAAATGTCAATCTGTGTTTACTGTTTTTTAATATAAAAAAGTGCTATGTAAACTTTAGTTTGCATACTTTTTTTGACTTCTTTTTTAGACAACTATTGACAAAGTACTTTTTCTTATTGTATAATTAACTGATGTCTGAAAAGTCTTGAAGCCCTAAAAGTGCCCGTGAGATTTTAACAGAGCGTAAAGTCTTGCGTAGCAAGGCTTTTTTTATGTCAAAATTTATAAAAAGGAGTCTTTCTTTTATGAAACTCATTTACAACGTAAAGGACAAACCCTCGTTTCCCCAGGTCATAGTATTTGCTATTCAGCAGTTACTTGCCATTATGGCGGCGACAATCGCTGTTCCTGCAATTGTAGGCAACGGTATGACCGCTTCCGCAGCACTTTTCGGTGCAGGTGTCGGCACTCTGGTTTATCAACTTTTCACTAAATTCAAAAGCCCTGTTTTCCTTGGCTCATCCTTCGCATTTATTGGCTCAATGCTTGCGGCTTTTGCAGGTGGCGTGTCAATGGCGCTTGGTTTCCTCGGTCTTATTATAGGTGCGGCTTTTGCAGGACTTGTTTACGTAGTTCTGGCAATCATCATTAAACTCGTTGGCGTTAAGTGGATTAACAAACTTATGCCTCCCGTTGTTATCGGTCCTACAGTTGCTCTTATCGGTCTCTCACTTGCAGGGGCTGCAATCAAAGACGTTTTCTCTTACGGTCCTCAGGACTCTAACGGTTCATTCATTATGACTGCAAACATCTGGGTTTCACTTGTTTGTGCTCTGGTTACTCTTTTCGTAGTAGTTCTCTGTTCTACATACGGTAAGAAAATGGCTCGTCTCATTCCCTTCATCATCGGTATTCTTGCAGGTTACGCTACAGGACTTATCTTTACCCTTATCGGTATGGCTACAAAGAACCCCGAACTTATGATAATCGACTTTGCTCCATTCAAGGCGCTTGTTGCAGACGGTGTCACCCTTAAAACATTCCTTGCAGTTCCCGAATTCACATTCCTCACCGCCATTAAGGGTGTTGGCGAATTCAAACTTTCTTACCTTGCTACAATCGCTGTTGCATATATTCCCGTTGCATTCGTTGTATTCGCAGAACATATTGCAGACCACAAGAACCTTTCTTCAATCATTGAAGCAGACCTTCTTGAAGAGCCAGGTCTTCACAGAACTCTTCTCGGTGACGGTGTAGGCTCTTTTGCAGGTGCAATCTTCGGCGGTTGCCCCAACACTACATACGGTGAGTCGGTAGGTTGTGTTGCTATTACAAGAAATGCTTCAGTTATCACAATCACAACAACTGCTATCATGGCTATCCTCGTTTCATTCATTTCACCCTTCGTTGCATTCCTCGATTCTATTCCAGGTTGTGTAATGGGTGGTGTATGTATCACTCTTTACGGATTTATCGCAGTCAGCGGTCTTAAGATGATTCAGAAGGTTGACCTTGAAGACAACGCTAACCTCTTTACCACAGCGGCTATCCTTATCCCCGGTATCGGCGGTATGGCTATGGCAATCGGTAAGGTAACAATTACCGCTATCGCTTGTGCTCTCATCCTTGGTATCATTACAAATGTTATGCTGTCAAAGGGCAGAAAAGAAGATAAAGAGTAAATTCTTAAATAGATAAATAACGCCACCCAAGTGGGTGGCGTTATTTTTGTCTTTATTCTACTGTCTTGGAAGCATCTTCTATTTCAACGTAAATTGAACTTGAATAAAGGGACTGACCTTCTACGTCAAACTTTAAGTTTACGTAGTATCCTTTCGCGTCCTCGGGGACTGTACCCTTTAAAGTTCCGTTTTCGGTATCTACCGTGAGAGCTGTTTTCTTTGTTTTAAATCTCTCTTTAAGGTAGTAATTGTCACCTTGCTTTACGTACTCCATAGGAGAGGTGAGATAACAAATATGTGCTTGAATTTCGCCCTCAAAGTTTTCGGGGATATTGATTTTACAGTCTACTTCTCTGCCCTCGGGTTGAGTGAGGAAGGTAACGTATCCTGCCTTACCAAAGGTTACCCAATCGGCAAATACGAGAGGGTCAATTTTTGCAAAGGCGGAGTTATTGGAGTGGCTCCAACCTGCACCGATAAGGGAGAGAGTGTTCTTGGGGTTTTGCCCAAGGGAATGTTTATAAGAGTTTACGTGTTGAGGAATTGCAAAGCAGGGGTCGTTACTGTATGCCATCCACAAAATAGGCATTGTGGCGTTATCAAGATTTCGCTCTGCCGCCCAAAGTGCGTCAACGTAAGGCTTTTCAAAGTTTGAGGTGGAGCGAATCTCGTCTCCAAGGTACGCATGACCGTAAATGGGTATTGCAAAGGAGAAGCGGTTATCGTAGCCGATAAGGGAAGTTACTGTAAGTCCTCCCCAAGCAATTCCCGAGACTCCTATATTTTTACTGTCTACCCTTTCGTCTTCAATCATAACGTTGTGAGCGAAAATAAGTTGAGAAACTGCGTGATATTGCCAATGGTTTTCCACTTCATCATATTTAGGCTTGAAAATCTGGGTAGGAACTCTGCGGAAGCCCTCTTCATAAAAGTCACCTGTGAGTTCATGCACGAAAGAGCCTGTAATATCTCTTTCTTTATAATAAACTGTACCGGGCGCTTTGGGGAAATATCCGTTATAACTTACGCATATTGCGGCATATCCTCTGTCGTTCCAAATTTTCACCCAATCCATACTCGGATATCCGTTACCACCTGTTACAAGGACTACTGCGGGAACGGGGTTATCCTTTGAAGCACCTTCAGGGAAACCAAGATATGCGAAAGTTCTCACGGTATTTTCCGCAATTTTCAGGCAATCAAAGGTTATGGCGTCGATATACTCATAGCCCTCTCTGTCGGATTTGTATTCGGGGTAATACTTAATACTCGGTGTGACCTTTGTTGATATTGCAAGGTCCATTCCGTCTTTTATTTCCTGTCTTTGTTCGGCAACTGTCTTGTCTCCCTCTTTACCGAAGGTGTAGTTTTCATACTGCTCCTTTTCGGGCATATCAAAGGTCTGTATCTGAAGACCCGGCTCTTTTTCGGGGATTTTTTCTTCAACTGTTACCTTGGCACAGGAAGTTAAAAGAAGGGTGAGTATTACAAAGGAAAAGATAAATAATTTTTTCATAACTTGTCCTTTCATGAGTAAGATTTAAGGGCGACGTAAACGGAACTTGAACAACACTCTTCACCCTCTACTTCATAAACCAAGTTAATATAGTATCCGCTGACGTTTTCGGGAACGGTACCTTTAACAGTTCCTGTTTTCCTGTCAACTGTGAGGGCTGTCTTCTTCACCTTGAATTTTTCTTCAATGTACATTGAACTGCCCTTTGTAACGTAGAACATGGGCTCGTTTATAAAGTAAAGATGTGCTTCAATGTCTGAGGTAAGGTTTTCGGGAATGTCAATTCTGCAATTTATATCTGTTCCTTCTGGCTGAGTCTTAAAGGTGACAAAGCCTGTTTTACCAAATGTTATCCAATCTGCGAAAATGAGAGGCGCTTTTTTGTTGAATACCGCATTGTGTGAATGTCCCCATACTGCATACATTGAAAGCATATTCTTACTGTTTTGACCAAGGGTCTGTTTGTATGAATTTACGTAGTGAGGAACTGCGAAGTTGTTGTCGTTGTTGTATGCCATCCAATAGATTGGCATTGTGGCGTTATCAAGATTTCTCTCTGCAGCCCAGAGTGCATCTACGTAGTCGTTATCGTGAGAAGAGTAGGGACGCATCTTGTCGCCAAGGTAGGCGTGTCCGTAAATGGGTATCGCAAAAGAGTATCGGTCGTCGTAGCCTATCATTTTAGTGGTCATAATACCGCCCCATGAAAGACCGCATATGCCTATGTTATTATTGTCTACTCTCTCGTCTTCAATCATTATGTTGTTTGCCAAAATAAGTTCGGCAAGTACGTGATATTCCCAATGGGTATTTATCTCGGCATATTTGGTTTTATATGAACGCTTTGGAATAATCGTTTTTCCTTCTTCAAGGAAATCTTCGTTGAGCTCACGTACAAATCCGCCTGTGTTGTCGCTTTCTCTATACATTGCAACACCCGGCGCTTTGGGGAAATATCCGTTATAGCTTACGCAGATTGCGGCATAACCTCTGTCGTTCCAGATCTTTACCCAGTCCATATAGGGTTTTGCATCGGCACCGGGGGCAAGTACTACTGCGGGAACGGGGTTTTCCTTTGATGCACCTTCGGGAAAACCTATGTAGGCAAAGGTCTTTATGGTTTTTCCTCCGTATTCAAGGGCTTCATAGGTTATAGCCTTTACGTTCTCATAGCCTTCTCTGTCAGACAAATATCCGTCATAATACTTTATGGTCGGTGTAACTACCATCTTTTTTGCCGCCTCAAGACCGTCTTTTATCTCTTGTCTCTGCTGGGCTACGGTTTTACTGCTACCGCTTCCGAAAGAATAGTTTTCATACTGCTCTTTTTCGGGCATAACAAAGGTCTGTATTTCAACCTGATCGATAGGAATTACAGGCTCTTCAGGCTCTACAGGTGTTTCAGGTTCTGTAGGCTTTTCGGGTTCTACAGGCTTTTCGGGTTCTACAGGCTTTTCGGGTTCTGTAGGCTTTTCAGGTTCTACAGGCTTTTCGGGCTCTACTGGTGTTTCGGGCTCTGTAGGCTTTTCGGGTTCTGTAGGCTTTTCAGGTTCTACAGGCTTTTCGGGTTCTACAGGTGTTTCGGGTTCTACAGGTGTTTCAGGTTCTACAGGTGTTTCAGGTTCTACAGGTGTTTCGGGTTCTGTAGGCTTTTCGGGTTCTACAGGTGTTTCGGGTTCTACAGGTGTTTCAGGTTCTGTAGGTGTTTCGGGTTCTACAGGCGTTTCAGGTTCTGTAGGCTTTTCGGGTTCTGTGTTTTCCTTGCTTTCAGAAGGGTCTTCCGTAGGAGGTGCTTCTGTCTTAAAGCAAGAGGTAAGAGCGAGTACCATTAAAAAAACCAGAACAAAGAGAAGAAGTTTTTTCATAGGTTTATCCTTTCTTTACTGTTTTAATTTTTCAAGTTTGTTCATATTTTTAAATTCTATTATTACAAATATTACGCTTAAAAGTACTGCCATTACGTCGGCAATAGGACCTGCCAAAACTATTCCGTAAAGTCCCAGATTCCAAAGGCGAGGTAAAATGAGAATAAGGGGTATTACAAACAGGCATTGACGGGAAAGGGAAAGCATGACGCCTTTGAGAGGTTTTCCGATAGAACTGAAAAAGTTTGCCGACAAAAACTGTATTCCGTTAATGAGTACCGTTGACAAAAAGACTCTCATAAAGAGCACTCCGAACTCTACGTAAAGGGCGTTACCTTTACCGAAAAGCATCAGAACGTATTTAGGGAAGAATTCAAAGAGAATAAATCCGAATACTGCAAAGATAGTGTCAACGATAATTCCAAGTTTATAGGTTTCCTTGACTCTTCCGTACTGTTTTGCTCCGTAGTTATAGCCCATAATGGGGCGTGTCCCCTGTTGGATACCGATGAAAACCGCCATAACTATTGCATTGACTTTCATTACTACTCCCACCGCCGACAGAGGAATGTCGGTGCCGTAAACACTTAAAGCTCCGTAGTGGGTAAGGGAGTTATTCATAACAATCTGCACAAGGCAGAGAGCCACTTGGTTAAGTCCGTTGCTGAGTCCCAGCGACAGAGTTCTGAAAATTCTTTTAAGTCCAGGTTTAAAGGCGAATGCCTCGATTTCGACACATTTAAATTTTTTAAGGTAGGACAAGGCTACAAAAAACGACACAATCTGTGAAATGACTGTCGCCCATGCCGCTCCTGCCATTCCCATTTTGAAGACGAATATAAATATTGGGTCGAGAATTGTATTCAGTACCGCACCCACCACCATACAGAGCATTGAAAAACGCGGGTTTCCGTCGGCGTGGATGAGGTTTGAAATTGAATTCGTTACCACAAGGAAGGGCATTCCCACCGCTGTGACTCTCACGTAGTCGAGGGCGTAAGGCATAATAGTCTTTGTCGCACCGAAGACCGAGAGCATAGGACGGGCGAAGATTTCAAAAACTCCAAAGAGTAAAACTCCAAAGAAAGCACCTGTAATCAGCGCGACGCCTACCGCAAAGGCTGACTCTTCTTTCTTTCCGCGTCCGAGTTCCAGTGAAAATTTTGCCGCCGCGCCTACCCCTATTGTAAGAGATATGGCAAGGCATATGGTGGTAAATGGGAAAGCGACGTTTGTAGCACCGTTGCCGATAGACCCTACTCCCCAACCGATGAAAATCTGGTCAACTATATTGTATAGAGAACTTACAAGCATTGCAATAATACTTGGAAGTGCAAATCTTTTTAACAGTACCGATATTTTTTCATACCCCAAGGGGTTTTCCTGTGTTTTTGCTTTGTTTTCCATAATACTTCCTTTTTTCTTTGCAGAACACTTTTTCACTCTCTATTTTACCACTTTTTAAAGAGTATGTAAAGGGGGTAAAAAAACAAAAAAAGTCACACCGAAGTGTGACTTTTTAATAATCTTAAATTAGTTGCCTGCGAGCTGCTTTGCAATTTCTTCTGCAAAGTTTTCTTCTTTCTTTTCAAGGCCTTCGCCCTTTTCGTACATTACGAATGCTTCAACCTTAACGTCTGCTCCAAGTTCCTTTGCAACTGATGCAAGATACTGTTCAACTGTGAATTTCTCTTCCTTAACGTATTCCTGAAGGAGAAGGCAATTCTTTGAGTAGTACTTGCCCATTTTACCCATAGCCATCTTTTCGATGATGTTTTCAGGCTTGTTTGCGTTCTTTTCATCGTTCTTAATCTGAGCCATAACGATTTCCTTTTCTGCTTCAATTACAGATGCGGGAACGTCGTCTTTTGAGAGATACGCAGGTTTCATAGCAGCAATCTGAAGTGCTACGTTCTTTGCGGCTTCCTTGAATTCAGCCTTATCAGCGGCCGCACTGTCTGCCATTTTAACCATAACACCGATTGAACCCTTACCGTGAATGTAGGAAGCGATAGTGCCTTCAATGGTGGTAAATCTTCTGATGTTGATGTTTTCACCGATTTCGAACACTTTGTTCTTAAGTGCTGTTTCAACGTTCTGCTCTGCATCGAAATCAAGAGCGAGAAGGGCTGCAACGTCTGCGGGTTTCTTATCAAGAATTATCTTGAGAAGGTCCTTAACGAATGCTCCGAATACTGCGTTTGATGCAGCGAAGTCTGTTTCGATGTTAACTTCAATCATAGCGGCAGTCTTTGTTGCTTCATCGTACATAATGTCAACGATACCTTCTGCTGCAATTCTTGAAGACTTCTTGTCTGCTACTGCAAGGCCCTTTTCACGAAGGATCTTTATTGCTTCTTCTTCGTTTCCGTCAGCCTCTGTGAGCGCCTTTTTACATTCCATCATACCAAGACCTGTCTTGGCTCTGAGGTCTGCTACCTGTTTTGCTGTGATAGGCATAATTTTATACCATTTGCCAAAAGTTTGGCAAAGTATCCTTTCTTAAAGTTTTAACTTATGCGTTTTCTTCTGTTGCTTCTGCTTCTGCTTCTTCAACTGCTGTTTCTTCGCCCTGATGTCCTTCGATTACTGCGTTTGCAAGTACTGAAGAGATAAGTTTGATAGCGCGGATAGCGTCATCGTTACCGGGGATTACGTAGTCGATATCGTCGGGGTCACAGTTTGTGTCAACGATTGCTACAATCGGAATACCGAGTTTCTTTGCTTCTGCTACTGCGTTTGCCTCTTTGCGAGGGTCAACGATGAAGATAGCATCGGGAATGGTGTGCATTTCCTTGATACCGCCAAGGTTCTTTTCAAGGGTTTCCATTTCCTTTGTAAGTGCTACTACTTCCTTCTTGGGAAGGAGTGCGAATGTTCCGTCTTCTTCAAACTTGTGAAGAGTGTTAAGTCTTGCGATGCTCTTCTTGATAGTCTTGAAGTTTGTGAGCATACCGCCGGGCCAACGAGCGTTAACAAAGTACATACCTGCTCTGATTGCTTCTTCCTTGATAGCGTCCTGAGCCTGTTTCTTTGTTCCTACGAAAAGGATGTTACCGCCGTTTTCTGCGATTTCGCGAACGAACATATACGCTTCTTCTACCTTCTTAACTGTCTTCTGAAGGTCGATGATGTAGATACCGTTACGCTCTGTGAAGATGTACTCTGCCATCTTCGGATTCCATCTTCTTGTCTGATGTCCGAAATGAACACCTGCTTCAAGAAGTTGCTTCATTGAAATTACTGACATTTTAAATGTCCTCCTTAAAGTTTTTTGCCACCACAGAAGCCTGTCAAACGGGACACGTAACCTTACGCGAACTACCGTATTTACACTCCTGTGTGTGTATTTTTGCCGAAATAGTATAGCACGTCTTACCTATTTTTTCAATAAGACGTGCTATCAATTTCTAAATATTTACAGAATGTTCACAAATTAACTGCGGAGTCCCTTTGTGAAGAGGGTGGTGTCGATATATTTTCCTGCGTTATCGTACCAGATATGAGTTTTGTCCATAATGGCTACTGCCAGGTCGGCGTCGGACTTTGTTGCCGAGCGGTTGGGACGGGTAGCAAGAGCAATAGAAAAGTCGGGAGAGTTAATTGCTATTGAAAAATAGGTGTCACAGTAAGAGGACAGTTTATTTTTCACGATAAATTTAGTGTCGGGGGTTACTCCCATTTTCTCATTTATATCAAAGGCTCCTTTGCCGAAGGTTTTATAAACGTCGGCGGTGAGGGTTACGGGAATTGACACAGCAGTCGCTGTGGCGGTGTCTTCTACCTTGATTCCCTTGACGATTTTAACGTATTCTTCGGGAAGATGACGAGCACCGTCGTCGAAAATGTCAGCCACAATTTTGTCCTTTGTGAGACTTTCGTAGAGTTTTGTCATTTTTCCTTGAAGTTGACCGTCGCTTGATGCCCAGCGTTCGATATCCTTATAGGAAAGTCCGTGTTTTTCCAAAGCAAGTGCTTCAAAAAGGGTATCACGGGTGGGCATAAACATATCGAGATACTTCATAGAAGAATAGAAGTAGCGACACTCAAAGGCGGAAATGGCACGATGTCTTGAAAGGTCAAGTTCCTCTCTCTTTTTTGCCATTTCTTCGGGGGTTATATCTTTATCGGCATAAGAGGAAAAGTTTACTCCCATAGCCTCGCCCAAAGCAATCTCGAAGAGTTGTTCTTCCGACATATCGGGGTAGAGGGCGGAAAGTCTATCTATATCCTCTTTTTGAATTTTTATTTCTTTAGTTTTCATACGAGTCTCCTAATTTCTTAAATCACACAATATATTATACTTGTAAAAACTTCTTTGTCAAGAAAATTGTCCCTAAAACAAATATTTATATTGACTTTAAGTTGCTGTTTTGATAAAATTTTATATAATGGGATAATATTTATAATGTAATGAAATTTTGAAAAAGAGGTACTCTATGCCTAAAATCGAAAAAAGCACAACCAAACTTGAAAACGGGGTAACCCTGTCATATATAAAAGACGAAAAATATAAGACCAACTATACGAACATTTACTTTTCCCTGCCTCTTGACAAACACAGTGCAACCTCTGCCTCTCTTGTGGCAAAAATTCTTAAAAGAGGCTCGGTAAAGTTTCCCTCTATGGCGGAAATCAACTCTGCCCTTGACTTAAACTATGCTACGACCTTGACTCTCTCTTCAGGCAAAGAGGGTGAAAAGGAAGTATTTTTGGTGTCTGTTAGCACTATGAAAAACGCTTACGCCATAAATGGCGAGGACGTTTTTAAAACGGGTATTGAAATTGCCTTTGACGTGTTTACAAATCCTCTTACGAAAGAGGGCGCTTTTATTGAGGAATTTTTTGAAAGCGAAAAGAAAAATCTTCGAGACTCAATTCTTTCCCAGATAAACAACAAGGCATCCTACTCACGCACACGTTTTATTAAGAATATGTGTGACGGTGAAAAGTATGCGGTAAACGGTGAGGGTGATTTAGAGGTACTCGACTCCCTTACCCCCGCATCTCTTCTCACCTTCTTTAAAGATATGATAAAAACTGCCCAGTGCCACGTATATTTTGTAGGTGACGAAGATGAAGACAAAGTAAAAAACGTGATAAATTCCGCGTTTCAAAGCATCAAAAGAACACCCGTCTTGCTTCCTGAAGAAAAAACGAGTGTAACTCCAAAAGAAGTAAAAGACGTTACAGAAAAACTTGACATAAATCAAGGACATTTATGGATAGGATACAGGGCAGACGTAAACTATTCCGACGAAGATTATCTGAAATACGTTATGTTCAATATGATTCTCGGCGGTGACGTATCAAGCAAAATGTTTATGAATATAAGAGAGAAAATGTCTCTTTGTTACACCTGTTATTCAATGCTTGATGCCACAAAGGGAATATTTGCAGCCTATGCAGGTATTGCTCCCGAAAACAAGGAGAAGACTCTTGACGCCTTTTTTAAAGAAGTTGAAAAGGTGAAGTCGGGGGAAATAACCGAAGAAGAAATGTGGGATGCCAAAAAGGCGTACGTCAACAGAATGTACGAAATTTGCGACAACCCTTCCCTTCTTGCCCCTTGGTTCCACATCAGAGAAAATTCTCCAATGCGTGACCCCTTAAAAGACGCTGAGAAGATAAAGGAAGTAACCCTTCAGGACGTTATTGACGTAGCAAACAAAATCAAACTCGATACAATCTATTTTTTAACAAGTAAGAATTAAAGGAATTATCTATGGAATTTAAAAAACGTACAAGCGAAAAACTTTCAGAGTCCTCTTTCAGTGGCAGACACGAAAGCGGACTTGAAGTTGTAATTATACCAAAAAAACAAAAGACAGTATATGCTCTTTTTGCAACGAAGTACGGGTCTATGGACAACACCTTCAAGACTTCAAAGAATTCCGACTATATAAGTGTACCCGATGGAATTGCCCATTTTTTAGAGCATAAACTCTTTGAAAACGAAGACGGAAGCGACACTTTTTCACGTTTTTCTGCCCTTGGGGCATCGGCTAACGCCTACACCTCAAACGAAGTTACAGCCTACCTCTTTTCTGCAACGGAAAATTATTACGAAAACCTTGAAGTGCTTTTGAACTTCGTAACTCATCCTTATTTCACAAAAGAAACTGTGGATAAGGAAATGGGCATTATTGAACAGGAACTTAAAATGTATGAGGACAATCCTTACCGCTGGATGTATCAGGAACTTTTAAGGTGCCTTTACGAAAAGAACACAGTGAATATAGCAGTTGGGGGAACGGTAGAGTCCATTCACGAAATTACTCCCGAAATTCTCTACGATTGCTACAACACCTTCTATAATCTTAACAATATGGTGCTTATCGTCTGCGGAGACGTGACGGAAGATAAGGTAAAAGAGGTTTTAGACAAGTCTCTTAAAAAAGGGGATGACTCCTATATCGAAAAGAAAATTCCCGAAGAGCCGAGAAGCATTGTGAAAAAGTACTCTGAAAAGGTGTTCCCCGTGGCTCACCCCGTCTTTAATATAGGACTTAAAGAGTGCGACTTCGACCTTGACGAAAGAAAATATATTAAGCGTGAATTCGAGCATATGATTATCGGAGAAATACTCTTCGGTAAGTCTTCGGACTTCTATAACAGACTCTATTCTAACGGGCTTATAAATCAGAAGTTTGCTACTTCCTACTATGCTTCTCGCACCTGGGGGCACTTTATTGCCTCAGGGGAAAGTGAAAATCCCGAAAAGGTGTTTGAGGAAATAGGAAAAGAAATTGACCTGTGGAAACAAGGTAAAAAAGAAATTAACCAAAAGGACTTTGAAAGAGTTAAGAGGGTATTCTACTCTTCAAACGTTCAGGCGTGGAATTCTACCTCGGATATTGCCGAAACTTATCTCGATTATTATATATCGGGTTCGGATATGTTCCTTCTTACAGAGGTACTCGGTGAAATTACAGTTGAGGATATAAAAAGAAGGCTTGACACCTCCTACGACACTTCCCTTATGTCAATGTGTGTGGCAAAGCCTGAAAAGGAATAAAAAATGAAACATTTAATATCTTTCCCAGGACTTAATATCGACCCCTTTGTGCTTGACCCTGTAGCCTTTAACTTATTTGGCAGAGACGTTATGTGGTATGGCATAATCATTTGCGTGGGTATGCTTCTGGCTCTTCTTTACGCTTCACGTCTTTTTAAAAAAGAGGGGTTCAGTGAGGATGATTTTTTCAATCTCGTAGTATTTTTGATACCCATATCCGTAATATCTGCAAGGCTTTACTACGTGATTTTCGACCCCACTCCTAACTACAATTCTTTTCTTGACGTAATTGCCATATGGCGTGGCGGTATCGGAATTTACGGTGCTGTAATAGGCGGTGCTATAACCGCTGTGATTTTCGCAAAGGTTACGAAAAAATCCGTTCCAAAATTACTTGACTGTCTTGCCCCTGCGGTAATGATAGGTCAGATTATAGGACGTTGGGGAAACTTTATGAATGCCGAGGCTCACGGGGGTATTACCGAACTTCCTTGGAGAATGGGTATTGCTCCTTACTATGAGGGCGTAAATTATTCTTCGGACTTTTTCGTATATTACCACCCCACTTTCCTTTACGAATCCTTGTGGAATCTGTTAGGCTTTTTAATTATTCACTTTTTCGTGGTGAGAAACAAGAAGTTTGACGGACAAACTTCCCTTTCATATCTGTCCTGGTACGGACTCGGACGTGGATTTATCGAACTTTTACGTACCGACAGTCTTGAAATTTTCGGTCTTAAGGTTTCGGCGCTTGTAGGGTTCTTGTCGGCTATAATCTTTGGCTCATTACTTTTAATTAACATAATCAAAACAAAGAAAAAGGAGAAGAAAAATGGCAGTAATACTTGACGGAAAACTCACCTCTCAAAAGGTGAGAGAAGAAATAAAAAAAGAAGTTGATTTAATAAAAGAGGGGGTAAGACGACCCGGACTTGCGGTAATTATCGTAGGGGACGACCCTGCCTCTCACGTATACGTGAGAAATAAGAAAAAAGGTTGTGAAGAGGTAGGTTTTGTTTCAAGAGAGTATGCTCTCCCCGAAAATACCAGTGAAGAAGAACTTATATCTCTTGTGAAAACCTTAAATAGCGACGAGGAAATTGACGGAATTCTCGTGCAACTTCCCCTTCCCCGTCACCTTGATGACAAGAAGGTTATAGAGGCTATCGACCCTTCAAAAGACGTAGACGCTTTTTCTTATCACAACGTTGGAAGAATAACAGTTGGCGACTATGATTTTCTTCCCTGCACTCCCGCAGGTGTTATGGAACTTCTGTCAAACTACAACATTGACGTTGCAGGAAAAAATGCGGTGGTTATCGGAAGAAGCAACATTGTAGGAAAGCCTCAGGCTCTCTTACTTCTTCAAGCAAACGCTACTGTCACCGTTGCACATTCAAGAACACAGAACTTGAAGGAAGTTACAAGACAGGCGGACATTCTGGTTGTGGCAATAGGAAAAGCGAAGTTCGTTACAGCAGATATGGTAAAAGAAGGCGCTGTGGTAATCGACGTTGGAATGGACAGAGACGAAAACGGAAAACTTTGCGGTGACGTTGACTTCGAGAGCGTTAAAGAAAAGGCATCCTATATCACCCCTGTACCAGGTGGTGTTGGTCCTATGACTATTACAGAACTTTTAAAAAATACATTGACCGCTTACAAAAGACACATAAACGAAAAATAAGGGAAAACAATGGAAGAAATTTTACACGTACTTTTTCATGCTCTATATCACTCTTTTATTGATGCAATAAAACTTCTGCCCTTTCTTTTTGTTACCTACTTATTGATGGAATTTATCGAACATACCGCAGGTGACAAGGCAACGAAAATCATATCCCGCTCGGGTAAGGTAGGGCCACTTGTGGCAGGACTCCTCGGCGGACTTCCTCAATGTCAGTTTTCCGCCGCCTCGGCAGGACTATATTCGGGCAGAGTTATAACCATTGGCACACTTTTTGCGGTGTTCCTTTCCACCTCGGACGAAATGATTCCCGTAATGATTTCAAACTCTTTTCCCGTAAAAAACATTTTCACTCTTATTTTAACTAAAATAGTTTTTGCGGTACTTATAGGCTTTATTATTGATTTTATTTTCAAGAAAAGAAGTAGTGTTGAAATAGGTAACATCTGTCAAGAAGAGGGCTGTCACTGTGAAAACGGAATTTTCCGTTCCGCCCTGCATCATACGATAAACGTATTTTTCTTTATCCTTGCAGTAGGCTTTTTCCTTGAAGCAGTTATAGGTTTTATCGGAGAAAACTCCTTGCAAAAACTCTTTAGTTCACAACCTGTTATTTCAAACTTCGTTTCTGCTTTTGTGGGACTTATCCCCAACTGTGCCGCATCGGTGGTCATTTGCGAACTTTATCTTGAAAAGGTAATTTCGGCAGGTGCTATGATGTCGGGACTCTTTACAGGGGCAGGAGTTGGCACTCTGGTGCTTTTCAAGACAAACAAAAATCTTCGTGAAAACTTTATTATCATTATTTCCCTTTGGATTGTGGGAGCGCTTCTCGGTGTTCTCCTTGACGGATTAGGATTTCAAAATCTTTTAAATTAACAGGACGAAAAAAATGAAAAATCCAATTAAAAAAGTAATAGCGGTACACGACCTTTCGGGAATGGGCAGATGCTCACTCTCAGTTATAATCCCTACCCTTTCGGTTATGGGAATTCAGGTGTGCCCTCTTCCAACTGCCATTCTTTCCACCCAGACCGACGGGTTTTCAGATTTCACTTTCAGAGACCTGACAGGTGACCTTGTTCCCTATTTTGAACACCTTTTGGCTCTGGACACCGATTTTCAGGCGTTTTACAGCGGTTTTTTAGGCAACGCAAAGCAGATAGAAAAAGTGGAGTATATGATTGATAAACTTCCCTCTTCTACCCTTGTGCTTGTGGACCCTGTGATGGGAGACGACGGAGAGTTTTACTCTACATACGACCATACCATGAAAGACGGTATGAAAGAACTTATAAAGAAGGCAGGGGTTATAACTCCCAACGTTACAGAGGCGGCTTTTCTTTTAGACTGTGAACCAAAAAGCACCTATACAAAAGAGGAAATCTGTCAGATGATAAAAAATCTTGCAAATATTACCTCTGCGAAAATTGTAATCACAGGAATTGAAGGTGACGGTAGCGTAAACTGTGCTTACAGTGAAGACGGCGGGAAGACTATCGGCTTTACCTCAAACAAACGTGTTGGAAAAAGATATCCCGGCACAGGTGACGTTTTTGCGTCGGTACTTCTCGGCAGACTGTTACAGGGAAAAAGTTTCGCCCTGTCCGTTGAGAAGGCGTCGGCTTTCGTCGGGGAAGTTATGGCTTATTCCACAAACTTCCTCTACCCCGAAAGAGAAGGCGTACTTATTGAAAATAATCTTTCAAAACTTTTGGACGAATAATTTGTATTTCTTAAAATAGAATGGTAAAAAGGAGGTTTTACTATGACAGACCCCAATACTCTCGACTTTAATCCCTTTGAGAAAATCGGCAAAGAGTGGGCTCTTTTCGGTGTGGCAAGTGAAGATGAATCAAACGCTATGACTGTAAGTTGGGGCGAGGTGGGTGTTTTATGGAACAAGCCCATTTTCACCGTCTTTGTCCGCCCTACAAGGTACACTCATACCCTTTCAGAAAAAACGGATATTGCGACTCTTTCTTTCTTTGACGGAAACTTTAAAAAAGTGCTATCCTATTTTGGCAGAGTCAGTGGACGTGACGAAAATAAACTTGAAGTTTCAAACCTTGAATATAAAGTTGAAAATGACGCCCTTATTTTTGAAGATGCAACTCTCACTCTTGTGGGCAAGAAACTCTATTTTGACGAAATAGACCCCAAAAATTTCTGTGACCCCGAACTTGAAGACAACTACGACAACGACTATCATAAGATTTACGTCTATGAGATAATTGAAGTAATAAAAAAAGAGCGATAAAGGGTGGTTCTCATAAGGAAGTTTGCTTATAGAGAATAGAAATTGCGCTACTGTAAATAAAGAACTATACCACATTGATTTTCTTAAATAACAAACAGGCAACTTGCTACAAAACAAGTTGCCTGTTTATTTATATTCAATTACTCGTTTATAATCCATAAAACCATAAATACCACTGTAACCACAATGTGAACAATGGGCAAGAAACTAATGAAACTTATTCTTTTATTGGAAAATGTCTTTATGGCAGAAAAAAGATATGTCAGTGAATAAGTACCTGCAAGTATCATAGATATTGTAGCAACCACTGCAACAAACAAAGATTGTTCTATTATAACACCTATGTTTGCTAAAGAAATGATAGAACCTAAAATTGTGATTAACGAAATCGGTATAGGCAGAGCTTGTAAAATCATAACTCCCCGCATCATTGCTTTGTTTTTCATTGATAGATTCCTTTCTGCATTTTATCGCCAGTTTCGCCTTTGTATTACAAAGGCTTCGGGCAAAGCCCATACCCCTACAATACCGAATATATTATATCATAGATTAGCAGAGAAAGCAAGAGTTATATTCCGACTCCGTCGGAGTGATATTGTTCGGCTTCGCCTCACAGTGATATTTTATTCGCCCCTTTAACTTGCGAAGCAAATATCACTCGGCGCAAGCCGAATACCACTGCGAAGCAATAGAACTCGCCCAAGGAGAATAAAACCGCCCAACTTCCTTATGAGAAGTTGGGCAACCGCTCTTTTTTTAATGAAGTTTTTGTTTGACACAAAAATGAAGTCGTGGCTCTGCCACTATGAAGTAAATCCGCTTTGCGAATTTATGATGCAAAGCGTTCCTCATCGTGCCTCAGGGCACACTTCATTGTCGAAGACAACTTCACTAGCACTGCAACTTAATGTTCCTGAAAGGAACGCTTAATTAAAAAAACACCCGATGGGTGTTTTTTGTTTTATGGGGTGAGTAATGGGACCGACGGTCCGCTTTGCGTACCTTTTCGCTCGGGCATAGCCCTCTCGCATCCGTCTAAAAACAGTCCACAGGACTGTTTTCTTTACGACGTCTGCCCTCTCGGGTTCGAGTCCCAATTTTCTTCTATATCCATAAAACAAAAAAACACCCGATGGGTGTTTTTTGTTTTATGGGGTGAGTAATGGGACCGACGGTCCGCTTTGCGTACCTTTTCGCTCGGGCATAGCCCTCTCGCATCCGTCTAAAAACAGTCCACAGGACTGTT
>SVQQ01000011.1 GCA_015065265.1 Oscillospiraceae bacterium
TCACAAAAGAAGCGAAGTATGAAGAAGGCTTGAAGCTCGACGACACAATGAGAATAATCGCAATAACCGATGCCTACACAGCAGAAACCAAGATTATCACTCTTGCAGAACTCGAAGCACAGCTTGACCTCATCGCGAAATACAATGAAGCAGAAAATGCAACCTTGAAATTAACAATCAACATAGGTACTTACACAGCAGACGAAGAAGAAAAAATTGCTTATATCACAGTTTTATTTATGGAGTATGACGCAGAAGAAGATAAATACTTCATTGCAGGACAAGAGATATAAAAAACGTTAGTTTTAAGTGCGAGTTGTAAGAGGTCTCGACACCTCTTACAACCCCAAACAAATGACTTCTCAGTCATTATTTGAAAAATTTAAAACGGAGGAATATTTATGAAAACTAAAATTTCAAGCCGTGCACTTAGGGTAACACTTATTGCTCTTGTGCTTGGCATGATACTTGCGGTTACCTCCTTTGCCGCCCTTTCCATCGAAGATGGAAAACTTACAGGCAAAGAAGAGGGAACATATACCGCACAACAAGTTACCTCTATAAATAATAAAGGTAATGCTTTGGTTTATAACTCAACTGTTGTAACCCTTGACGGAACAGAAAATCTTACAGCAGGTCTCTGGAAGGTTACCTGCCCCGATAATACAACTATCATCCTTTATTCAGAAGGAGCATTCGCAGACAGAAGCGCACTTGGTGTTATAGCATCGGGAACTAAACTTAAAGTCTCAAATAGTGTAGGACAGTTTGTTGTAGGCGCGTGGACTACTCCTGCAAACGTTAACGCTTCCGGAGTAGCAAGTAAAAGTAAACTGTTGTTTAACTATGCTGAAAACAACTATGGTTTGAGACCTACCAGTGCAGCGTCTCACCTTGCAGCAGGGACCGCAGATAACGAACTTGGTAAACTCTACACCGCACAGACAAACTACAAGAGCAATCCCAGTGAAGCAAACAAAACTGCTCTCCTTAATGCACAGACTACAATTATAGATAAGTTCAACTCAACTTATTATACTCAGTATGCTTACGAACCCGCTGAAATGTTGCCTGCAAATCAGGTACTCAGTTTCACCTACAAGATGGGCTTCTACTCATCCAACACAAACTTCTACTATTCAGGTGACGACGTATATACAAAGGCAGTTCTTTACACTACCGACAAGGACGGCAAAATCAAAAAGTACATCTGGACTGTAAAGCGTGAAGACGGATTTTTGAAGAACAATTCAAAAGACAATAAGCAGAGTGTAACTATTGACTTTACAAAGAACTACGACGGCGATAATCCCCTTCCTCTTCCCGCAGACGAGTTTGTTGTAGGTATTGAAATTCACCCCTACGTAGGTATGGAAAAGGGTAAAACAACCCCTGGCCTTGCAACTACAAACGTTACAAGCGCAACTACTAAAAAATACTGGACAACAATATTCTATCCCGACCCCGCAGGTTATGAAATCTACGTAAAACCCGTTGATATTTCAAAACTCGTTTACGCCGACGGAACAGTTACAGTTCCCAAGGATAACTTCGGCTCAGTTTACCAGTATGCTCAGGTAACTGGTATTGCTTCTGACGGAGAAGGACTTTCCTACAGCGAATTCACCGATATGACTCTGTCAGGCGATAACTATACAAAGACAGATTTAACCGCTGGTCTTTGGGCATTCAAGGGTAAATCAAATAGTGACGACCTTGCAGATTCCGAACCTGTACTCATTTACGTTGCAGGTTCACCTAACGACCGCAAGAACCTTGGTACTTATTCAAGCGGAAATCTTCTTAAAACCACAACAAAGATAAACGAATTCCTTCCTGGTTACTGGACAGGACCTGACGGAAACGTTAAGTCTTCTACTGCCAGTTGGAGTGCTATGTGGGATACAGCAGACGGAGACTTCACTATTCGCGGAAGTTCCGCATATAGCCATTTTTCCTTTAACACACAGTTCCTTGAACGTCACGATTGCCAAATTATAGACCTCTATAACGCACAGACCGCTTATGACGAAAATAAGAGCGACGCAAAGAAAGAAACACTTCTTTCAGCACAGAAGGCAATTATTGAAAGACTTAACAGCAGATACTATGCACTTTATTCATATGCGTCAGATGAAATTATTCCCGCAAATGAAGTATTAGGTTTTACCTACAAAGTAACACCTTTCAGCACTAATACAGGTCTTGCTTACACAGGCGACGACGTTAAGTCAAAGGCATTAATTTATACTACCGATAAAAACGGTAATATAACAAAATACACGTGGACAATAGAACTTGACTCATTCCTTTCGGCACAAATAGGTGCTACAAAGACTATTTCCTTTGATTTCACCAAACCTGACGACGAAGAAAGAACTCTTTCCGGAGACGAGTACGTTGTTGCTATGGAACTTCACCCCTTCACAGGTATGGAAAAGGGTAACACAACAGTTGGCACTGTAAAAGCAACTGCAGAAGGTACATCATGGGTGACAAAACTTATCGTTGACCCTGTAGGATATGACATCTACGTTGAGAAAGTTAAAATCCCTGAACTTACAGTTGAAGGTAACACCATTACCTTTACAGGTGCAGATGAATCATCTACCTACGTTTACGCCAAGGTTAACGGAGTAAATGATGACGCTTCAAAACTTGCATACTCTGACTACACAGAATTTGCTTCAAGCGAGAATGTCTATTCTGCAACAGGACTTGACGCAGGTCTTTGGGCAGTTAAGGCAGTTTCCAACGATATAAGATATGCAGACTCCGACGTTCAATTAGTATATATCGAAGGAGATTCATACGTTCGTAAAGAACTCGGTACAATTGCCAGTGGCACAAAACTTGCAATTTCTACCGCAAAAACCTTTGTTTCAGGTAAGTGGACAGGCGGAGCAGACAGTCTTTGGAACTATTCAGACGGAAACTATTCACTTCGTCCTACAAACTCTTCAGTGCATTTGAAGAAAGACTTACTCAAGAGCATTGTTGATGCAAAGGCGGCGTACGATGAGGCTGTTAAATCAGGAGATGAGGCAGCCATCGAAACAGCAAAAGCAGCACTTCTCAATGTTAACGTTTCTGCGGTAAACAGAATTAAAGAAGTTATTTACGTTCAGTATGCATATACACCTGAAGAATTTGTTCCTGCAGACGAGCTTTTGAACTTCACCTATAAACTTGCAAACTTCGGCGCAAATAACAATTTCTATTACCTTGGAGATGACGTAAAGACAAAGATTGTACTTTACGTTGCAGATAAGAACGGAAACGTTACCGAGTACCAGTGGACTCAAGATAAGTTGGATGGTTTCCTGGGTTACGGTAAACCCGCTCTTACATCATCTTCAACCACCTTTGACTTTACTAAAGCTGACGATAGCGGAAAGACACTCGGCGCAGACCAGTACGTTGTGGCAATGAGAGTTTATCCCTACGTTGGTATGGAAAAGGCAGAGACAGACGTTAATGCGGTAATGGCACAAGTTGTTACAGGTTCTTATCCTAACTGGACACTTACATTCTATGCTGACCCCGCAAACTACGGAGTAAAGGTAAGAGCCAGCGCTCCTGAACTTAAATCATTCCCTGCAGTCGTAGAAGACGGCAAGGGCGAAATTTCAGGACTTGATGCGGACCTTGTATACGAAATCAGAGTTAAAGGTGAAGAAACTTGGGAAACCGTTCCCGCAGGCACAACCCACTTTGCAACAGTCCCCGGCACTTACGAATTAAGAGTTAAAGAAGAAGGCGCACTCCTTGCTTCTGACATTGTGGAAATTGTAGTTGAAAACAGAATCGGAGAATTCATTTCAGTTAAGAACGAAGTAAGAACCTTCTACCTTGCTTCCGACTTTGTTGAAGTTCAGGCAGATTACGAAATTGAAGTAGGTTCAAAGGGCTGGATTTCATCACTTGCTCTTGAAAACATCAAGACCGTATCTCCTGACTCCACAGTTATAATTTCAGGAAAAGGATACAAATTAGAAACAACTGCATCTGACATTGAAACGGATAAGGCGGTTCACTACTACAACCTTCTTATCACCTTCGACGGAGAAAGCAGACATGACACCGACTATGCTAAATACAAGGAACTTGCAGGAGACGAGTACGTTACAAACTACTTTATTGAGTCGGTTGACGGACTTCCTTTTGCAAACGGAACTATAAGTATTTATCTTGGCGAAGAATTCAATGGCTTGACTGTACAGCTTAAAAAGTACAACAACGTCGCAGGCAGACTTACACGTGAAGAAAGCACTACGGTTGAAGAAGGTTGGGTTAAATTCACCCTTATTGAAGTACCTGGTGTTATCACTTGTGACGAAAAGTAATTAAACAAAAATAAAGTCCTCGGTTTACTGAACCGAGGACTTTGTTTGTTTTTTTATATTTATTTTTCAATGTTAGAAGAATTCATAGTGAATTTAACGTAGGCAAGACCTGCAAAGGTATTTGCCGCACCACGAATTATTTTAATTTCCGCAGAATCGTCTTTTGAAAAACGTGAAGGAAAGTTCTCAGGGTCAAAATAGGATTTTATCGCCCCTTCGAGTTCTTCACAGAATATATCGTAAAGTTCACTAACCGTTGCCGACTTCATAAGGTAGGAAATACCCGAACAGATTTCGTTTATAGTAAGAAAACGTTTCAAAAGGCACACAACAGTAAAATACGCAAGATGAACTCGGTCGTATTTCTTGTTGATGGGCGGTTTTACGATTTTTTGCTTAACGTAATTATTTATCATATTTGATGTAAAGGTCATATCTATTTCTTCTGCAAAGAAAGAAACGTGCTTTTGCACTACCGACAACACCTGGTCGGCGTAGAGTTCGATATCAGGAAGCTCGTTCCATCTGGGGCAGTGGTAGTTTACGTAATCTGTTGTGTTCTTCATTAAAATCACCTCTCATAATTGTAACAAAAGTATAACATATATTAAATATGTAGTCAAGTGTCCCAAAGAATGAAAAAGTATTGACTTTGATTCAAAAATGTGTTAACATAGTATTGGAAACCAGAAATAATAATTTTTAAAATATTTAACGAGAAAGGCGAATAGTATGTCAGGAAAAATTGTTTACAGAGAACTTCGTGATTTTGCTTCCATTAAGGAACTTATGCAGACAGCGGCAAAAGAAGGCGGAGAAAAACTTGCATTCCGTTACAAAAAAGGCGGAAAAGTAGTTGACGTAACCTACACTGAATTTTATAACACCACACAGGCACTTGGAACAGCCCTTTCACACAGAGGACTCACCGACGGACACCTTGCATGTATCGGTGAAAACAGTTATAACTGGATTGTAGCATATCTTACAGTCCTTCAATCAAAAGGGGTATATATTCCCATCGACGCAGAACTTCCTCAAAAGGACGTAGAGCACATTCTTGAAGAAGGGGATGCAACTCTTTGCTTCTGCTCAAATAAATTTGAAACCCGTTTCAAAGAATCTGAAAACAAACTGGAAAACATCAAGTATTTCATTTGCTTTGACAGGGAAGAGGACGACGGAAAATACCTGTCCTTTACAAAACTTATAGAAGAAGGTAAAAAACTTCTCAAAGAAGGTTCAACACAGTTTATTGAAGAAGAAAGAGACGAGTACAAAATGAAACTCATTTCCTTCACTTCAGGTACAACAGGACTTTCAAAGGGCGTTATACTTTCAGAACACAATATCGTTTCCTGTATCAAATACGGTTTACAGGTAGCCCACGTGTATGACAGAACTCTTTCGGTTCTTCCTTACCACCATACATACGAAGCGATTCCGGGAATCCTTGTAGAACTCAGAAGTACCGTAACTATTTGTATCAACGACTCCCGTGCCGCAACTCTTAAAAATATGCTTCTCTTCAAGCCCGAACACATTTACCTCGTTCCCGCTTTCGTTGAAGTATTCTATAAGAAGGTATGGGAAAACATTGAAAAACAAGGTAAGACCGCCCTTATTAAAAATGCTATCAAGGTTTCACGTGTACTTCGTAAAATGGGTATCGACGTAAGACGTAAACTCTTTAAAGCAATTCACGCAGCCTTCGGTGGCGAACTTAAAGAAATCGTATGCGGTGGCGCACCTTTGAGAGCGGAAGTTGCACAGTTCTTTGACGATATCGGAATTATCGTACTCAACGGTTACGGAATTACCGAATGTTCACCCCTTGTTAGCGTAAACCAGATGCAGTTCAACGACCCTGCAACAGTAGGAGTTAAACTTCCTTGTATCGACATTAAGTTTGAAGACGTAAACGAAGACGGAAACGGTGAAATCTGCGTTAAGGGCGACACCGTAATGCTTGGTTACTACAAGAACGAAGAAGAAACTAAGAAAGTTCTTACCGAAGACGGCTGGTTCCATACAGGTGACTACGGTGCTATGAACGATAAAGGTCAACTTCTCATCACAGGTAGAAAGAAGAACCTTATAGTTCTCAAAAACGGAAAGAACATCTATCCCGAAGAAATCGAAAACTATATCGCAGGTATCTCCTATATCAAGGAACTTATGGTCTACTCTATTGAGGAAGACGGACAGGAAGTAGGACTTTGCGCTGAAGTATTCCTTGATAAAGCAGCAGTAGAGGAACAGGGAATAGGCGACGACGTAATGACACACCTTAAAGCCGACGTAAAGAATGCTTGTGCACATCTTCCCGTATATAAGCAGATATCCAAGATAGTTATCAGAGATAAAGAGTTTGTAAAAACAACTACAAACAAGATTAAACGTCAGGACCCCAACAACAAAACCCTTGACAAGTAAATATTTCTATGTTACAATTACTCGGTAAACAAACACTGTGAAAGAGTCGGCAAGTATTTGTAAAAAAGGTCAAAAGAGAGGGTAGATGGTGAGAATACCCGTCCTTTTAATACCTGCATTTCCCTCTGGAGTGGGCTTGGTGAAATTAAGTAGTCAGGCACGGATGCCCCACGTTAAAGGGGACACCGACAAGACGTCGGAAGAGTTATAAATTTGAGTGGTAACGCGGAACTCCGCCTCTATTTTGGGGGCGGAGTTATTTTTTATTTAAGAAATAATAAGAAAAGAGGATATATCACATGAAAGAAAAACTGATGCAGATATACCGTGACGCAGAAGTAAAAGCGAGTGAAGCAAAGACTGAAGCCGGGCTTCAAGAGGTAAAAGTTGCAGTTTTGGGTAAGCAGGGAAGCCTTACTGAAATTTTGAAGGAACTTCCTCATATTGCCCCCGAACTTCGTCCCGAAATGGGAAAAGCGGTAAACGAAATCAAGAATAAACTTACCGAACTTATAGAAAAAAGACGTGAAGAAATCCGTCTTAAAGCGTCGGAAATTGCTCCCGACTTTGACTACACCCTTCCTGGCATTATGAACGCCACAGGCGGACTTCATCCCATAACACAGATGCGTTACGACCTTGACGACGCCTTTCGTTCAATGGGCTTTGAAATCTTTCAGGAAGACGATATTACAACAGAGTATTATGCCTTCGATAAACTTAATTTCCCACCCAGTCACCCTGCCCGTGAAAGTATGGATACCTATTGGATAGAAGGTCACGACACAGGTAAAGCAGAAGATAAACTCTGCCTTCGTCCCCACCTTACAGGAGGTTCTGTGCGCTATATGCAGACACATAAGCCCCCCTATCGTTTCGTTTATCCTGGACGCGTATATAGAAACGAAACTACCGACGCCCGTCACGAAAGAGCCTTCTTCCAGTACGAAGCCTTGATAGTTGATAAGGACTTCACCTTTACCGCAGGTAAAGTAATGATAAAGAGTATTTTGTCAAAAGTTTTCGGAAAAGACGTTCCCGTACGTATGAGAGCAGGATTTTTCCCCTTCGTTGAACCTGGCTTTGAAATTGATATGGGATGCCTTGTTTGCGGAGGAAAAGGTTGTAGCGTTTGTAAACACGTAGGTTGGATTGAGATAATGCCTGGTGGCACACCTCACCCCAACGTTCTTCGCGCTGCAGGACTTGACCCCGACGAATTTACAGGCTTCTACGTAAATATCGGTCTTGACCGACTTGTTATGATGCGCTATGGCGTTGACGACGTACGTCTCTTCCACAGCACAGATTTAAGATTTTTGGAACAGTTCCATTAAGGAGGGAAAGAATATGAAATTATCATTAAATTGGATACGTGACTACGTAAAAATACCCGACGATATGGACCTTGGACGCCTCGCTTTCGACCTGACTATGTCAACGGTTGAAGTAGAAGGTGCCACAGAACTTGCCCGTCAGTTTGACAATATTGTTGTAGGCGAAATTAAAGAGGTTCTTCCTCACCCCAATGCAGATAAACTCCGCGTATGTAAAGTGGATATCGCAGACGGAGAAATTCACGATATCGTCTGCGGCGGCTCGAACCTTGAAGCAGGAATGAGCGTTGTTGTTGCATGTCCCGGTGCTATGGTACGTTGGCATGGAGAGGGCGAACCCGTTGAAATCAAGAATACAAAACTTCGAGGAGTAGCAAGTTTCGGTATGATCTGCGCATCTTCCGAAGTAGGACTTTATGACCTTTTCCCCGTCACCGACGACCACGAAATTATGGACGTTACTTCCTTCGGTATCGCTGCCGGTACTCCTCTTGCCAAAGCGCTGGACCTTGACGACGTAATTTTAGAAATAGATAATAAGTCTATGACCAACCGCCCTGACCTTTGGGGTCACTACGGAATTGCAAGAGAAATTTCCGCCCTTTACGACCTTCCCCTTGTAGAGTTTAAACCCTTTGTACCCGATACAAAGGAAACTTTCCCCATCGAAATTGAGGACAGCGAACGCTGTGCAAGATATATTGGCGTGAAGATGGAAGGAATGAACACAAGAAAGTCACCCTTCGAAATCCAGAGCCGTCTTTGGCGTGTAGGCCAACGCCCCATAAATGCCCTTGTAGACGTAACAAATTACGTTATGATGGCAACAGGTCAACCTACCCACGTATTTGACGCCGATAACATTTCGGATAAAATCACAGTCCGTCGTGCAAAGGAAAATGAAAAACTTCTCCTCTTAAACGATAAGGAACTGGACCTTACCACCGATGACCTTGTTATCGCCGACAGCGAGGGCGCAGTAGCACTTGCAGGTGTTATGGGAGGGGCTAAGGACTCAATCCTTGATACTACAAAGAGAGTTATCCTTGAAGTTGCAAACTTCGAGTCAACGGGAGTCAGAAGAACTGCCCTTCGTTACGATAACAGAACAGAGTCTTCTTCAAGATACGAAAAAGCCATTGACCCCGAAAGATGCGACCTTGCCCTTTCTCTCACAATGGAACTTTTTAGCGAACTTTTCCCCGAAATGAAAGTTATAGCCTTTCAGGACCTTTACAAGAACAAACTTGTAAAGAAAGAAATAGACGTTGAACTTACCTGGCTTGACAGAAGACTCGGTAAACGTATCCCCAACGACGAAGTCAAGAAGAAACTCGGACTTATGGGATATGAAGTAACCTTCACCGATACTCATATGCACATTGTAGTTCCCACGTGGCGTTCCACAGGTGACGTCTCCATTAAGGCAGACATTATGGAAGAAGTTGCCCGTATGTACGGATACGAAAACTTCGAACCTACACCTATTGTTACAAGTTTTGAAGGCGCTATAAATCAACTTGACGTGGATATCGTCCGTAAGATTAAGGAGTATCTGGCTATCCGTTGCAATATGCAGGAAATCTTCACTTACCCCTGGATGACCGACATTTTCGTTGATGCGATTTTACAAAACACCGACGGAATTTTAAAACTTGCAACACCCCCCGCACCCGATGAAAAATATATCCGTTCCTCACTTCTTCCAAATCTCTGTAAAGCAGTTGTGAAGAACGAGCGCTTCTATAACGAATTTGCAATCTTTGAAGAAGCACAGATTTTCAAGGACGAAAACTATACTTCAAAGTATGACGAAAAGGAACTCTTACCCTCACAGCGCAGAAATATAGCAGGTGCATTTGTTGCCCCTGCCGACACAGTTCCCACCCTCTTCCGTCGTGCAAAGGGTATCGTTGAGAATATGTCAAGATATACCCATATGGAAAACTTCACTCTCACAAGAGATGAAAAACCTGTCTGGGCAGACGACGTGGTATGGCTCAATATTAAACTTGGAGAGGATATCATAGGAAATATAGCACTCCTTTCTAAGAAGGCATCTCTTGCCTGTGGAATTAAGAACGTTGCCACAGTTCTCTTTGAAATAGATACCGATGCCCTTAAACCTTTCACTTCAAGAACAAATACCTTTGAGCACATTTCAGAATACCCCACTATTGAATATGATCTGTCAATGCTCTTTGACGTTGATATTAAGTGGAGCGAAATTCGTGAAACCGTTCTCAAAAAGAAGAATAGCGACAGCTTCCTTCGTGACGTTGACTTTGTTGAAGAATATAAAGGAAAACAAGTACCCGACGGTAAGAAATCTGTGACAATGAGACTAACACTTGGCTCAGACACCAAGACTCTCACTTCAAACGAAGTAGAATCTCTTGCAAATACAGTAATCAAATTCTTAACAAAAACCCTCGGCGCAGAAATGAGAACTAAATAAAATAAAAAAAGACAGATGCAAGAGCGTCTGTCTTTTTTGCTTGTTATTATAAATTTATGCACTCCACATTTTAAAACTGACGTAGAAAATAAGCTATAAGGGAATAAGTAACAGATAAAAACACTTCATAAATAAGTATATAAAAAAGAATGATATCTTGTATATATGGTAAAATATATTTGCAGATTATTCTGCCAAAAACAGTAAAAGGAGTTGCCAAAATAATGAAACTTATCACTCAAAAACTAATTGAAGAGTTTAAAAACTTCCTTATCAGCGATGAAAAAAGTGATGCTACTGTAGATAAGTATATTCGAGATATACGTGCTTTTGCAGAGTGGCAGAGTGAAAGAAATGTTGATAAAACTGCAGTCCTTGAATACAAAGCATACCTTGTAGAGAATTACAAGCCTGCGAGTGTGAATTCAGTTATCTCGTCTCTCAACAGTTTTTTCGTTTATAACGAATGGTACGACTGCAAGGTTAAATCCTTAAAGATTCAAAAGCAAATATTTGCTTCAAATGATAAGGAACTTACAAAAACTGAATATGAAAGACTTCTTGACGCAGCCAGGTCAAAGAAGAACGAGCGACTTTATCTACTGATGCAGACAATTTGCTCAACGGGGATTCGTGTGTCTGAACTTCGCTTTATAACGGTGACAGCAGTTAATAGCGGAGTTGCAAATATCAACTGTAAAGGCAAACTTAGACAGGTGTTTTTACCAAAGGCTCTTTGCAAGATTCTTATAAGATATATGAAAGAACAAAAAATAAAAAACGGTTCCGTGTTCGTATCCAGAACAGGAAAACCGCTTGACAGGTCAAATATTTGGTCGGATATGAAAAAGCTCTGCGAATCAGCAGGCGTTTCAAAGGATAAAGTATTTCCGCACAACCTTCGCCATCTCTTTGCTCGAACTTACTACTCACTTCAAAAGGACATCGTACGCCTTGCCGATATTCTTGGGCATTCAAGTGTGAACACTACGAGAATTTATACGATGGAAACAGGAGAAGTGCATAAGAGACATATAGAAAAACTGGGACTACTAAAATGCTGAAATGACATAATTCCAATTATGTGGTACTGTCATTTGATTGCAGACAATACAAACACAATTTTGTTTTTTTATCATATCACAAAATGTGTTTTATGTCAACGATACTAAAAGTTAATGAGGATAGCATTCAGATACAAATGCTGTTTACTTCTCCTGAAGGTAATCCTGTTCCTCCTGTTTTGACGGTTAATGTTGTTGATACCACGCCTATTGAACTCACGGGCAACCTATTACTTGTGGGCGGAACTGATTTGGGTTCAGTTGTGAGTATTGACGCTTCGTCGTTTGAACATTTGTTTAATGCGAAATATGAATGGTATGTTGATGGAGAACTCATACCGACCGCAACCGATAGCACATATACACCAACTCAGGAACAAATAGGAGGCCTTTTAGAAGGAAAAGTTATTGTTGATGGACTATTTTGCGATACTTATACATACACTACTGATATTACCGAGGTTTGTGAACATACAATAGATGTAATAGACCTTAGGGCTAACCTTGAGTACAAATGGTATCTAGATGAAGAACTTGTATCTGAAACAAATGCATATCAGATTAAAAAGAGTGATGCTGGAAAACACTTGTATGTCGAGGTTAGTGGCACAAATCGTTATGTTGGAACACTTACTTCTGAGACTGTTGTAGTTGATAAGAATGAAAGAATAATTTCAAAGCCGACAGTTGTATCAGAAGACGAGAATCATAATATAACTCTTAGCCGTAGTCTTTCAGTTGGTGACGGTACAGTTTATTATGGTTCATCATATACAGGAAAAGTTGAAGATGTAAGTGATTGGCAGACTTCGAGAACATTTGCACCACCTACACAGAATACAGTCTATTACTTTGCGAAGGTCGATGAAACCGATTCGTATGATGCGGCATATTCTGATGTAAGCGTATATGAATATACCGGACCTATATTTATGCCCGGAGATGTAAATGGAGATAAGAAAATTAATACTCGAGATATTATTGCTCTCAGCCGTTATTATGCGGATGGGTGTACAACCGACCCCGAGGGGTATAATGTAACTATTAACGAGTTGGCAGCGGATGTAAATGATGACGGAAGAATCAACACCCGAGATATTATTGCTCTCAGTCGCTATTATGTAGACGGCTGTACAACCGATCCTGACGGTTATAATGTAACATTACTTCCTTCGAAGGGGTTGCGTGAATAAACTATATCGGATAGTATAATTGCACCTCGATGCAAATATTGGTTCAAGCGATAATAACAAGATAACAATGCTTCAGTTCATTGACGAAGCCGGGTTTGGTCTTTTTGCAACATGATGCCGCCAATACATGGTGAGGATTAATTGCTGCATACTGTGTGTAAAACTGCCTAAAGGCATTAATACAAAAACCTACCACCTAAGCCATTATGACTTAGGTGGTAGGTTTTCTGTAAATGCAAAGACATTCTTCACAATGTGCAAGGTTCGTCTTTGCGTGTTTTGTTGCCTCCTCGGGAATCGACGCAACGCACAGCGTTGCTTTTCGCTCGGGCATAGCCCTCACGTTCCTGCCTAAAAACTGTCCACAGGACACTTTTTTACGGCAGTATCCCTCTCGGATTCGTTTCCCAAAATATTTCTACAAACAAAAAAACAGATACCGAAGTATCTGTTTTTTGTTTGGTGACCCGTACGGGAATCGAACCCATGTTACAGCCGTGAAAGGGCCGTGTCTTAACCGCTTGACCAACGGGCCATATTGTAAAGCGGAAATGGTAGCGGAAGTCGGACTTGAACCAACGACCTGTCGGGTATGAACCGAATGCTCTAGCCAACTGAGCTATTCCGCCATAATCGGCACTTCATAACGAGTGCTTGTATATATTATCACAGTAAGCAAAAAATGTCAAGTCTTTTTTGAAAAAATATTTTATTTTCTTACTATAAACTACTATTAACTGTATTTTTCTTTTTATACCTTTATTTTTTCGGATATAAAGTCGATATTTCACTTGTCAGACCTATTAAATAGTCGGCGGAAAGGTTATAGAATTTGCATAATTTTATAAGGTCGTCAATTTTGAGTTCCGCTCTTCCTGCCTCTATATGATTGTAGCCTTGTTGGCTTTTTTGCAATACTTTTCCTACCTCTGCTTGAGTTAGGTCACGGTCCTCTCTCACGTCTCTAATTCTTGTGCGATAATCCATATATACTCTCCTTTGAATATCATCATTTATATTTTAATATATTCAAACTTTGAGTATTGACAAATACTCAAACATTGAGTATAATGTAACCGCACAGTTTTATTATTAACCAAACAAAAAAGAAAGTCCCGAAGGACTTTCTTTTAAAAACGCGAATATTTTTCGTTTTAAAACAATATGCTCTTTTGAATTACTTTTCAATCTTGTCGGCAACGTTTTCAAGCCAGTCGCCCTCGAAGAGTTCAATAGCACCCTTGTCAGAAAGATTTGCAAGTGAGGGGTCCATGGGAATTTTGCCGATTGTGTCAATTCCGTTTTCTTTTGCAATTTCATCAATGTGGCTTTCGCCGAAAACGTGGATTTCCTTGTTACAGTCGGGACACTTGATATAACTCATATTCTCGACTATTGCAACAATGGGTACGTTCATAAGTTTTGCCATTTTAACTGCCTTTTTAACTATCATTGACACCAGTTCCTGAGGAGAGGTAACGATGATAATTCCGTCAAGGGGAATACTCTGGAAAACGGTAAGGGGAACGTCACCTGTTCCTGGAGGCATATCGATGAACATATAGTCAATGTCGCTCCAGATAAAGTCAGTCCAGAACTGTTTAACCATACCTGCGATAACGGGGCCACGCCAAACCACAGGGTCACTTTCGTTTTCGAGCATTAAGTTTACAGAGGTCATCTCTATTCCCATTTTACTTTTTGAGGGAATAAGACCTTCCGAGCAAGACTCTATATTACTTTTAACGCCAAACATTTTGGGAATTGAAGGGCCCGTAATGTCAGCGTCAATAATGGCAACTCTGTTGTCACGACGTGCCATAGTGGTAGCCATAAGTGAGGTAACAAGGCTTTTTCCGACACCGCCTTTACCACTGACAATACCGTAAACTTTTTTCACGTTACTGTATGCGTTAAGTTTTTCTTTCTGAATTTCCGACGAACAGTTCCCCTTTGATGCACAGGTGGAACAATCGTGGGTACAATTTTCACTCATTTTTTTGTGTCCTTTCTAAAAACTTTATTTACAAAAATATTATATCCCTTTTTGTTAAAAAAAGCAAGGGAGAATTTAATTTATATAAATCCTTTAAACCTATTGAAAATATCTTAGGTTAGTATATAATAAAAGTAAAGAAAAAATAAATTTTCAGGGAACAAATCTTGAAAATTTTAGTCTAATACAAAAAGAACAAAAAGGAGGGTCGTTTTTTGAGAAAAAGAAACATAAAACAAGTAAAAGAAAAGACTGCCTCGTGGCTGTATATTTTCCCAAGCCTTATAGGCGTTTTGACCTTTTACGTTATCCCGTTCGGATTTGTAATATACTATTCTTTAATAGATAACGTCATAAATAAAAACTTCGTAGGCATTGAAAACTTTAAAAACCTTTTCACAAATTCGGCTTTCCTCATAGCATCGAAAAACACCCTTTCTTTTTCCGTTATAACAGTCACACTTGCAGTAGTTCTTTCCCTTTTCCTTGCAATACTTCTGGACTCTAAAATTCCCGGAAAAAGCAAATTCAGAACCTGTTTTTTAAGTCCTATGATGGTACCCACCGCATCAATTATCTTAATTTGGCAGGTAATTTTCAGTTTTAACGGTTCCTTTAACACATTTATCGAAATCTTCGGACTTGAACCTGTGGACTGGATGAAATCGGAATACAGTCAGATAGTGGTAGCCCTTTTGTTTTTGTGGAAAAACCTCGGCTACAATATGATATTGTTTATGGCGGCCCTTTCAAACGTGCCAAAAGACCAACTTGAAGCGGCAGAGGTAGACGGGGCAGGGGCAGTGAGAAGATTTTTCAAAATCAAACTCCGCTACATATCACCCTCACTGTTTTTCGTACTCCTTTTATCCCTTATAAATTCCTTTAAAATATTCCGCGAAGTATATCTTCTCACAGGACAGTGGCCATATGAAACCTTGTACTTCTTACAACACTTTATGAATAACACCTTCAAAAATCTCGATTATCCCAAACTTTCAGCCGCAGCAGTTATAATGTCGGTGGTTATTGTGGTAATTATCGGTGTGATATTTATCCTTGAAGATAAATTCGGAAAGGATGTGGAAGAATGAAAAGAACGTCACGTATAAGATTTTTTCGCACCCTGCGTCTTACTTTGTTTTTCGTATGGGCGTTATGCTTTGCAGTAGTTTTCGTTACCCCGACACTTCTGACGTTCACAAACTCCTTTATGTCGGAAACCGAACTTACGTCAAGTTACGGAGCGGTACTGGGTAACGTGGCAGGTGGCTCATCCTATATGTCACAGGACGTCTCCCTCAAACTCATACCCGATATGGTCTCTTTTAAACAGTATTTCACATTTCTTTTGCAAAGCCCCGACTACCTGTTGAAATTCTGGAATTCAGTAATTCTCACACTTCCCATAGTGCTTGGGCAAATGATTCTCGCATCCCTTGCATCCTATGGTTTTTATAAGTGCCGAGGTAAAGTGAAGAACGTAGTGTTCTTCTCATACATAATTTTGATGCTTATGCCATATCAGGTAACCCTCGTGCCAAACTTTATCGTCTCAGAAATGCTTGGCATAATAAATACACGTTGGGCGATTATTCTCCCCGGACTCTTTACACCCCTGTCGGTGTTCATACTTACAAAGAGTATGCGCAGAATTCCCCAAGCGGCAATAGACGCCGCCAAACTTGACGGGGCAGGCGACTTTAAAATTTTCTCAAAAAT
The DNA here is from genome assembly GCA_015065265.1 of Oscillospiraceae bacterium. Lineage (GTDB taxonomy): Bacteria > Bacillota > Clostridia > Oscillospirales > SIG627 > RGIG6353. The sequence goes on from SVQQ01000011.1 coordinate 16,553, forward strand.
TTGTCTGCCAATGTGCAAAAATGCCCTGTATTCCGTGGCAATCCTCACCTTTATCGATAACTGGAATATGGTTGAACAAGTCCTTGTTTTAATGGACAACACCGAAACACAACCCCTGTCGGTTTTTCTCTCACAGATAAACACAGGCGAGGTGGGAGTAGCCTTTGCAGTTGCAACAGTTTATATGATACCGCCAATTCTCCTCTTCTTACACGGCGAAGAAAGTCTTGTAGAGGGAATTACTTACCAAGGAAGCGTGAAAGGATAAATAAAAATGACAAACAACAAGAGAACAAGAAAAGATATAATAAAGAACGTAGCCATAGTCTTTTTAACGATTATGCTTATTCTCACCTTTTTCTCAAACACCATAATGAACTGGTCACTTGCACAGGTAAGCGGTAAATATACCGAATACGGTGAGATAAAGACGGGAGTAAGAGGAAGCGGAACTGTCGTTGCCAATTTCACATATACCGAAAGCGTTAAAAACGACAGTACTATAAAAGAACTTTACGTAACCCGTGGCACCAGAGTGGAACAGGGTACTCCATTGATGCTCCTTTCCGCATCCAACGGTGATAAAGCCGAGACTTTAAGAGGTGAAATTAAGTCCCTTGAAGAAAGTTACGAAAGAGCCTTGATGCAGAGAACTGAGTACGACTACACCTCTGACGAAATGGCAATAAAAAACGCCACCGAAGACTTAAACGAACTTTTAAAAGAGAGAGAAAAATACTCCGACGATTACGTGGAGAAGGTAAAACTCGACTTTGAAAATAACGAAAAAGCTTTGAAGGAAGCAAAAGACCTTGTAGAAAGTTTAACCCTGCAACTTGAAGAAATTGCCGAAAACTCCGAAGACGAACAGGTTGTTTTAAAAAGGGCAGACCTCAAAAGAGCAAAAGAGGCATACGATATCGCACTTGAAGCTTTTGAAAAAGCCGAAGAGGAATTTTCAAAGGCAACCTACATAGACACAGACTCCTATCAAAGCAGTTTGAGTTCTCTTTACGACTCTCTTGACGCCCTTGAAACAGAACTGCGTTACCTTAAAGAAGACAGCGCAGACCTTATCAAGATTGACGAAGACCTTAAAGCAAAAGAAAGAGCGCTTAATTCTGCTATTGCCGACCACGATAAAGCAATTTCTGATTTCGGCGCAGATTCCGACGAGGCGAAGGCTGCAAAAGAAGCGGAAGAACAAGCCCGTGCGGAGTATGACGCAGCACTTCTCATATATAATTCAAATAAAGATGAAGTAAAAAATGCAATTCGTTCAATTGAAGCAAAGGAAAAATCAATTGACAGTGTGGAAGGCGACATAAGAACGATAAGACAACGTATGTCAAACGCAAGTAGCGAGAACAGAGAATATGAGTCTCTTAAAAAGGTACTTGATATAAAGAAGAAAGCCTTGGACACAGAAAAAGAGAATTTAGACATAAAGCAAAAGGAATATGATACCCTCGTTGAAAAAATCACAGGCGACCTTACCTTAAAACTCAAAGACGCGAAAAATAAAAAAGAGACTCTTGAAAAAGACAACGAAAAGTTAAATGAAGAACTTTCAAACGTGGCACAGGTAGAAAACCTTGACGAACAGATAAAGAATGAAAAACGCAGTCTTGAACAAATGACCTATTCTCTTGAAAAGAGAAAGGAAAGTGACAAAAAATCAAAAGAACTTGAAGATTACGACCTTGGTAAACAGTACCGCGTGATTCAGGAAAAGAAAGAAGAACTGGCAGCCCTTGGCGGTGAAAGTGATAAAGGCACCACCCTTTATGCCACTCATTCAGGCGTCATTACCGAAGTGAACTTCAAGCCCGGTGAATTTATCCCCGCAGGTTCTTCTGCACTGGTTATCGAAGTAGAGGAAAGCGGGTACACTCTTAACTTCACAGTCACAAACAAAGAGGCACAGAAACTCACCGTTGGCGACACCGCCACAGTTTCCAACGCTTACTGGGGACAGAATCTTGGTGCAGTTCTGAAGTCCATACAACCCGATTCCACAGGCAAAAACAAAATACTCACCTTTGAACTTGACGGAAATGCAGAGGTAGGGCAGAACCTGACTCTGACAGTTGGCGAAAAGGGTACCTATTATTCTGCAGTAGTGCCAAAGAGTGCAGTACACGAGGACGCCGAGGGTAAATTCGTTTATGTAACGAAAGAAAAATCCACCCCTCTCGGTACACGTTACGTTGCTACAAGACTTAACGTCACCATTGCCGCAACCGACGATAAGAACTCAGCAATCGTTACCGACGAATCATATATTTACGAGTACGTTATAACCTCTTCCACAAAGCCCTTTGAGGCAGGGGACTACGTAAGGTTGAGTGACTGATATGAAAAAATATATTTCATTTTCACTTTCCCTTATTTTGTTTCTTGTAACCTTGATTACTTTTTTCACACTTCAAGGTAAATACTCACAGAAAGCCTATTTTGGAAAAGAATATGCAGTTATAAGGGTGATGGAAGAAGACAAGATAACCCCTCTTGAAATTAGCGGGATAAGATATGCAGTAGAAGAAGCAAGTCACACAGTAGAAAATGGAAACGGACGACTTTGGTGCGACGCCTATTCCTATTTTGAAACTGCCTTTGTATCCCGTGAGGACTCAAAGACCTTGGAATGTCAGGCAGTTGTCACAGGGGGAGACTACTTCCTTTTCCATAACCTTGAATTTGTAAACGGTTATTACTACTCGGACAGTGACTTAAACCTTGACAGAGTCGTAATTGATGAAAAACTCGCCTTCGACCTCTTTGGAAGTAATAACGCCGAGGGAATGACAGTTATTTTGGGAGATAAGACCTATTATGTTGCAGGAGTAGTGTCCCTTGAAGAAAATAAGGCAAGGGAAATTCAACTTGGGGACACTCCCGTGATTTTCATTCCCCAAAATATCGGAGAAACCCTTTACGGAACAAGGGACTATGACGTATATGAAGTTATGATGCAAAACGACCTGCCCTCCTACGCATTTAACACCGTGTCAGCGGTATGCGAGGGCAAAGACGTCATTGACGTAACCCACCGTTTTGACTTAAAAAACATAATAAAAATAATAGGACAGTTCCCGTCACGTTCCTTTGTGACAAAGAATTTCTCCTATCCCTACTACGAAAACGCCGACAGAGGAAGGGAAGACGTACTCTCAATTCTTCTTGTCTTAAACGCCGTCACTTTCGTTATCTTTGCAGTAAACACAACGATTTTAATTTATAAATTAAGGAGAAAAAGATGAAAAGAATTTTATCCCTCGTACTTGTTTTAGTTATGGCTTTTTCACTTTTTTCGTGTGGAAAAAAAGAAAATAATGCCCCCGAAAAAGTCGCACTTGAACACGTCTACCTTTCAAAGAAAATTCCTCTCCCCGAGGACGTAAGTCTATATAGCCTCTTCGTTTCGGGAGAAAACGTATATCTCAGAGGAACAAAAGACGTGGTGTACACCGACGAGTATGGAGTAGAACACTACGATAACTACGACGTAATATATTTAAGCGACCTTGCTTTTTCGGAGTATAAAGAAATATATACTTTTAAAGGTGAATATTCTTATGACGGGACAACCTTTGCAAGTAAAAGCAGTTATCTCAACACCGTAAGTTCCGACTCTCACGGCGGATTGTGGCTTGGTATTGCAGAATATCATAACTACCTTGACGAAACCACGTCCCAGTGGATAAACAAAAATAATGTAACCTTCTATCATATGGATAGTGATGGCGTTGTTACAGAAGGCTTTAACGTACCCGAAATTCTCAAAACTATTGACGACGTTGAACAACACGAGATTGACAACGCTTACGTTCAATCAATTATGGAAAACGGTGACGGAAAAATCTATATCGCTATGGAGAATAGAATTATAGCCATAGACGAGAACTATAAAGTCGTAAATTCAAACAGTTTTGACAACTTCGCCTACGAATTTTCTATGGCGGATAACGGAAATATACGCTTTCCCGTCTGGGACTGGTCAGGAGAACAGGGCAAAGTTGAAGTTATGGAATACGACACAAAGTCCTATACAGTCAACACCCTAACCACTCTTGCCACTACCGACAACGTTTTCTTCTCTGCCGACGGAGAACTTTATACAGACGACTGGTATAAGGTGAGCAAGGTTGACCTTAAAACAGGGGAAATGAAGCCGATTTTCGACTACCTTAACTCCGACGTCAACGTTGACAGATTTCAGAGATGTGCTATTATTAACGACGAGTTCTACGCCTTTGAATATGACAAGAACTACGAAAACCGATCACTCTTGCACTTGACTCCCGCAGGAGAGGGCGAGGTAATCGAAAAGTACGTTATTACTCTTGCAACTACCGAGATTTCATCTAACCTCAGAGATATGATAATCGACTATAACCGTTCTTCAACCGATTACCGAATTACAGTTAAGGCTTATGGCTGGGAAGAATCTTCTATCGAAGCCTTTGACCTTGACCTTGTGTCAGGAAAAATCCCCGACATTGTCTGCCTTGACTCCCTTGACGCGTCAAAATATGCTTCCAAAGGAATATTTGCCGACCTTGGAAAAATGATGGACGAGGACGATAAGTTCTCAAGAGACGTCTTCCTTGATAACATCATCGAAGCCACAAAAATAAAAGGCGTAATTTACAGTATGCCCGTTTCCTTCAACATAAGAAGTGTTGCGGGAAAGGAAAGTATTTTCACTAAACCCTCTTGGACTTGGCAGGACGCTATGAACCTTATGAGACAATATTCGGGTTCAAAACTTGTAGACGAAGTTGACAGAGAAACCTTTATGACGAGTTATTTTCCTCTGTTTTTGGAAGACTTTATCGACTATGAAAAAGGCAAATCAAGTTTCTCAAGCCCCGAATTCAAAGCCTTCCTTGAATTTGTAAAAACTCTTCCTGCTGAAATAAACTGGGAAGAATTCTACGAAGGTATCGACTGGGAAGAGTACGACGCAAGATTTAAAAATAATCAGACTCTACTCCAACAGGTGTATTTCAGTTCAGTTAATGCACCGATCTATTTAAGAGAAACCTTCGGTGAAGACGTAAACTTTATCGGTTACCCAAGTGCAGACGGTAACGGTCACGCCATAGTGTTTGATACCGAATTTGCAATTGCCAACAAGAGTGTGTATAAACAACAGGCTTGGGACTTTCTTAAAATGGTGTTTGAAGAAGATTATCAGATGAACTACGTCTGGAGTTTTCCCGTAACAAAATCCGCTTTTGAAAAATCAAAACAAGAGGAAATCGGTTACGTAAAAGGCGAAAACGTTGACTACGGTATTGCCGACGACGACATTTTTATAGAAAAAGAACTGAGTATGATAAAACCTGTTTTACCCGAATGGACCAACGAAGACCAGACGGAATACGCCCTTGAATGTATCGAAAGAGTGGCGAATATCGCCACTACCGCCACCAAGGTCGCAAGGTTTAACGACCCTGTAATCGACATAATAAAAGGCGAGGTGTCGGCGTTCTTCGACTCAAAGAAGAGCATTGACGAAACTTGTAAGATTATCGAAAGCAGAGTAAACCTTTACCTTGCAGAAAACATGTAAAAAAATAAAAGGCTGTTTTAACAGCCTTTTATTTTTTTGTTGTGTCACAATTAGTCAGCAAAAAGCATTATCTTCTTGTAAAGCACAACTGTGATAATGTCTGCGATAAGACAGATTATGTAAATTGCTCTGATGATCCAGCCGATAATACCGCCGAAGCCAAAGGAAACAAGAGAGAGTATGAAGGATACGAGAAGCACCCAACCTACAACCTTGCTTGAAGTCTTTGTACCGTTTGCAATACGAATTACACCGCCAACAAATCCGTCAACGAGGATTACAAGAATGAGAAGAATCCACCATTTAAGATTTTGAAGAGCGCCAGCAATCTTTTTGATGATTTCCATATTTTCCTCCTGAAAAATTTAATAAAAGAGAATAACCCTTTTGACACATTATACTATAAAGTTATAGAATTTTCAAGACTGCCTTGACTTTTGACTGAAATTTATTTTCCTTGATTTATTTATACTTTTGGTGTATAATCTAATAAAATTAATTGAAAGGTAGTTAGTTTTATGAAAAACATAAAAATCATATCCCTTATTCTTTGCCTTTGTATGACTGCTTTTATGGCAGTATCCTGTGCCACTTGTGAGCACGAATACGAAAAGGCAACTTTAAAGGAAGCAAAAGTTCTTGAAAACGGTATTGCAAAATACACTTGTAAATTCTGCAACGATTCTTACGAGGAAGAAATTCCCGCAACTCGAAAAATTAAAGTTCTGGCAATAGGTAACAGTTTTAGCGTAGACTCTATGGAGTACCTGTGGAATATGTGTAATGATGCAGGAGCAGAAGAAGTAGTTCTCGGTAACCTGTACGTTGGAGGTTGCTCACTTGATACCCACTATCAAAATATTACAAATAACAAAACTGCTTATACATATTACAAGAACACCTCAGGCAAGTGGGAAACTACTAAAAACGTGGCACTTTCCACAGCCCTTCAGGAAGAGAGTTGGGATATAATCACTATCCAACAGGTAAGCGGAGACAGTGGCAGAGCAGATACTTATGCCGTGCTTTCGGAGATTGTCAATTACGTGAAAGAAAACAAAACTAATCCCGACGCCGAAATTCTCTGGAATATGACCTGGGCATATGCACAGAATAGCACCCACGGACATTTCCCAAGATATAATTCCGACCAGAATACAATGTATTCTGCCATAACCGATGCAGTACAAAGTGCAGTTCTCACAAATACCGATATCGAAGGTGTAATTCCCACGGGTACAGCAGTACAGAACCTGCGCTCATCATACGTTGGAGATACCCTCAACAGAGACAACAGCCACCTTTCATACTCACAGGGAAGATACGTTGCCGCAATGACCTGGTATGCTTACCTTACAGGCGGTAAAGTTGAAGCGGTTGACTGGGTTCCCGATGAATACGGTTATATTGCAGACGACCTTGACGCTATATACGAAGCAGTAAATAACGCCATCAAGAGCCCCTTTGAAGCCACCGCATCTAAATTTACCGATAAAAAGGAAATAACAGACGAAGAGCGCTTTAAGGCTTTGGGACTTGATATTTCAGACTATGAAGTTCTCGACTGGGAGCCTAAGGTAAATGCCCTTTATAACTCAACTATCACTATGAAATTAAGAGATAGCGAAAATGCTAAAGACGGAATGTTGCCTTATACCATAGCCTCAAAAATGTTCACTAAGGAAACTTTGCCCATAGGCTCTGTAATTATAGTTGACTACGAGTACCAGTATCGTCCTGAGGGTTGGATTGAAGAAAATAAAAAGAACAGCAGTAGCACAAGACCCGCACAGGTAACCTATCCTATAACAGTAATAGGGGAAGATTGGTGGGAAAACTATGCTTTCCGTGCCATTAACCTTATGCACACGGGAGTAAGAATTACCCTCACCGAAGAAGACGTGAACCATTTACGTATATACGTACCAAAAGCATAATTTATAAAAACAGACGGCCAAAAGAATTTGGGCCGTCTGTTTTGTTTTACCTTGCCATTTTTGGTTGACAAAGGTTCATTGTTGTGCTATAATATACAGGTAAAATTGTGATTATTGTGCCCATTTGTTTATGTTTCATAATTTGACAAAAAGTACAATATAAAAGTTCTATAATACACCGAGAATTTGAGTTTGAATATAGCATAGAGTGTATAGAAGGAGAAAAATTGTGAACGTTAAAATGAATATACCTTTTTCCCCACCGGATATCAGTGAACTGGAAATACAAGAAGTATCGGAAGCGTTACGTTCGGGTTGGATAACAACAGGACCAAGAACAAAAGAACTTGAAAAACAAGTTGCACAGTTTGTGGGTAGCGACATGGCAGTTTGCTTGAATTCACAGACGGCATGCGCTGAAATGGCTCTTCATGTTTTGGGGGTAGAACCCGGTGACGAAGTAATAACTTCAGCATATACATATACAGCTTCTGCCTCTGTTATTGACCACATAGGTGCAAAAATCGTTATGGTTGATACCTGTGAAGATAGTTTCGAAATGGACTATGATAAAGTCGAAGCCGCGATTACCGAAAAAACAAAGGCAATTATTCCCGTTGACCTTGGCGGAGTACCCTGCAACTATGAAAGATTATTTGAAATAGTTGAACGTAAAAAGAATTTGTTTTCACCAAAGGGAAAAATTCAAAAAGCCCTTGGCAGAGTAGCAATAATGGCTGATACAGCACATTCTTTTGGAGCCTCAAGAAAGGGAAAAATGGCAGGAAGTATCGCAGACTTTTCTTCATTTTCTTTCCATGCAGTTAAGAATTTCACCACTGCAGAAGGTGGTGCATTAACGTGGCGTACCATTGACGGAATAGATAATTCGGATATATACAAACAACTTCAACTGCTTTCGCTTCACGGACAAAGTAAAGACGCTTTGGCGAAAACAAAACTTGGAGCGTGGGAATATGACATTGTAGGTACTTGGTATAAGTGCAATATGACCGACGTTGCGGCTGCCATAGGACTTGTTCAGATGAAGAGATATCCCGAAATGCTTTCTCGCAGAAAAGAAATTATTAAAAAGTACGATTCGGCATTTAAACCTTTGGGAGTTGAAACGTTAAACCATTATACCGAAGAAAACGTTTCGTCAGGTCATTTGTATATAACAAGAGTTCCGGGAATAACCTTGGAACAGAGAAATGAAATAATTATAAAAATGGCAGAACAAGGGGTTGCGTGTAACGTTCATTACAAACCCCTACCTATGCATACTGCCTATAAAAAATTGGGCTTTGACATTAAAGATTACCCAAATGCTTACAAGCACTTTGAAAATGAAATCACACTTCCTTTGCATACCTGCCTTAAGGACGTTGAAGTTGATTACGTTATTGAAAAATATACAAATATTTTGAAAGAGTACATATAAAAATGCTTATTAAAAAGTGGGAAAACCTTCCTTCAGAAATGCAGACAGAGGAAGTTAAAAAATATTATGATATTTTAAAGAAGAAACAAGTGAGTTTATTCTTCAAAAGAATGTTTGACATTTTTGTTTCACTCATTATGCTCATAGTTTTGTCGCCCGTATTTTTGATTTTGTCACTTGCCATAAAACTTGATAGTAAAGGCCCTGTGTTTTACAGGCAAGTAAGAGTGACTCAGTATAACGAGAAGTTCAGAATATTTAAATTTCGCTCTATGGTCCAAAACGCCGATAAAGGCTCTCAGGTTACAGTTAGTTCAGACGCCAGAGTAACACGAGTAGGCAAAATAGTTCGTAAGTGTCGCCTTGACGAAGTCAGCCAACTTATAGACGTTTTAAGAGGAAAGATGACTTTTGTTGGAACACGACCTGAGGTTCCAAAGTACACAAGTCAATATACGCCTGAAATGATGGCAACCTTACTTCTCCCCGCAGGAGTAACAAGCCTTGCAAGTATTTATTATAAAGACGAAGCCTCCCTTCTTGATGGGGCGGAGGATACGGACAGAGTTTACGTAGAAGAAGTTCTCCCGGGTAAAATGTACTACAATCTGAAGTCAATAGAAAACTTTAGTTTTTTTGGTGATATAAAAGTAATGTTTATGACAGTTTTTGCAGTACTCGGAAAGGAATACAAGGGAGATTACAAAGAAGTTATCCAAGAAAAAGAGGATATTGAAGTATGACAAGTAGTATTATAGTTTCGGTTGTAATGCCTGTATATAACGAAGAAAAATATATTGAAAAGTGCATTGATTCTTTATTATTGCAAGACTATCCAACTGAAAAAATGGAATGGATTTTCGTTGATGGTTGTTCTAATGATAAGACGGTAGAGATTTTAGAAAAATATCAAAAGAAATACCCAGAACTTATAAAAATATTTAAAAATCCCCAAAAAATAGTGCCATTTGCTATGAATATTGGTATTGAAGCTTCTTGCGGGAAATATATTGTTCGACTTGACGCTCATGCCGACTATGCAACCGATTACATTTCTAAGTGTATTTATTATTTAGAAAATACCGACGCAGAAAACGTTGGCGGGGTCGCACAAACAAAAGCTAATGGTTTTATGGGGAATGCAATTGCTAAAATGCTTTCATCGAAGTTTGGAGTTGGCAATTCACAATTTAGAACAAACGGTGAAAGTGGATATGTGGATACAGTTCCCTTTGGAGCTTTCAAAAGAGAGGTCTTTTCAAAATACGGAGGTTATGACGAAAGATTAGTTCGTAATCAGGATAATGAGATGAATTTTCGCATTAGAAAAAATGGTGGTAAGATTTATCTTTCAAATGAAATTCATCTTTCGTATTATTGCAGGGACTCCATTAAGGGAATATCGTCAATGGCGAGAAAAAATGGTATGTGGAATATTATCACAATGAAACTGTGTCCCGGTGCGATGGGAATTCGACATTTTATTCCATTTGCCTTTGTCCTATCCGTAATAGGCCTTGCTGTTTTAGGCTTTCTGTATTCAGCATTTTGGCTATTACTAAGTGCGGAATTATTGCTATATCTTGTATTAGATATTATATTTTCAGCAACGAAAGCATCAAACATAAAGGAGTTTTTTACTTTATTACTATTGTTTCCAATATTTCACGTTGCATATGGTATTGGATCATTGAGCGGCATAATAAAACTATTCTCTAAAGATTTTCAAAAAAAGAACTACATAAATAAAAAAATTTAAATCAAATATATTAGGAGGATTACAAAAATGGATCTTTACAGTAAAATCATTACTAAAGAGGAAAAAGTATCACTTGTAGGACTTGGATATGTAGGTATGCCCATAGCAGTTGCATTTGCAAATAAGGGCGTTGACGTAATCGGCTTTGATTTGAACAAAGCGAAAATTGAACTTTATAAAAGTGGCATAGACCCCACCAAAGAAGTTGGTGACGAAGCCATTAAAAACACAAAGGTGTATTTTACCTCGGATGAAAAAGATTTGCAGAAAGCGAAGTTCCATATAGTTGCAGTTCCTACCCCTGTAAATACCGACCATACTCCCGATTTGACTCCAGTTGTAGGAGCATCTGAAATTGTAGGAAGAAACCTCACAAAAGGCTCATACGTAGTATTTGAATCTACTGTATACCCTGGATGTACAGAGGACGTTTGTGTTCCTATTCTGGAAAGAGAATCGGGGCTCAAATGCGGAGTTGACTTTAAAGTAGGATATTCACCCGAAAGAATTAACCCAGGTGATAAGATACATAGACTTGAGAATATTACTAAAATAGTATCAGGCTGCGACGACGAAGCGCTTAAAACTATTAAAGCGGTATATGATATCGTTATCGAAGTTGGAACTTATCCTGTCAGCAATTTGAGAACCGCCGAAGCAGTTAAGGTAGTTGAAAATAGCCAGAGAGACATAAATATAGCCTTTATGAACGAACTTGCTATGGCATTCGATAAAATGGACATTGATACCAATGAAGTTGTAAACGGTATGAACACCAAGTGGAATGCACTCGGTTTCCGCCCGGGACTTGTTGGCGGACACTGTATAGGCGTTGACCCCTATTACTTCACCTATCAGGCAGAAAAACTCGGTTATCATAGCCAGATTATACTCAATGGACGTATAGTAAACGATTCTATGGGTAAATTTGTTGCAGATGCGGCAATAAAGAATATGATAGCAGTTGGTCAAGCACCCAAAAAATCAAAGGTTGTTATTCTCGGCTTAACCTTCAAGGAAAATTGTCCTGACACAAGAAACAGTAAGGTGGATGATATTATCAAGCGCCTTGCAGAGTATGAAATCACACCTGTGGTAGTTGACCCTTGGGCAAGTGATAGAGATGCGATGCACGAATACGGTGTTACTCTTACGAAACTTGAAGACGTTAAAGATGCAGACTGCGTAATTGTGGCAGTTGCACACAATGAATTCAAGGCATTGTCTTTGGACGACGTTAAGAGATTGTTTAAGTCTTGCGATGATTCAGAAAAAGTCTTGATTGACGTCAAAGGACTTTATAACGTATCAGATTTGAATGCTAGCGGAATGAAGTATTGGAGATTGTAATGAGGTTTTAAGTATGCGTGTATTACATATAAATTGTAATTATATTGGAACTACCTTGCATCAGCTTATGGTTGAAAATTTGGACAAACTCGGACATAACAATAGTGTTTTCGTTCCTACTTATGATAAGAATGTATCTGTTATAAAACCTAACGATAACGTATTTGTATGCGAGTGCTTTAAAAAATGGGACAGACTTTTTTTCAACTACAAGAACAGCAAAATTTTGAATGCAATAGAGTCTAACTATAATGTTGAGGATTACAATTTAATACACGCATACACTCTATTCACCGATGGTAATTGTGCGAGAAGATTATCGAAAAAATTTGGAATTCCATACGTTGTTGCTGTACGGAACACAGATGTAAATGACTTCTTTCGTTTAATGCCGCATTTGCGAAAACTTGGTATTAAGACAATGTTAGAAGCAAAAGCAGTTTTCTTTTTGTCCGAATCATATAGGAAACAAGTTTTTGAAAAATATATCCCTGAAAAATATCAAGATGAGATACAAAAAAAATCGCATATTATTCCTAACGGTATTGACAACTTTTGGTTTTTAAATCCACCGGAAAGTGATAACAATATAAAAAACACAGTAAAACTTATTTATGCTGGGCGGATAGATCGCAACAAGAATATTCCAACTACACAGAGAGCAGCTAAAATTCTAAGAGAAAGAGGATACAACGTCTCCTTTACAGTTGTTGGAAAAGTCGCAGACGAAAAAGTTTATAAAACAATAAAAAAAGATTCTCACACTAAATGTTTACCTGCACAGTCAAAAGAATCGTTATTGGAATTGTATCGAATGCATAATATTTTTGTAATGCCTTCGTTTACAGAATCGTTTGGGCTTGTGTATGCTGAAGCAATGAGTCAAGGGTTGCCGGTGATCTACTCAAAAAATCAAGGATTTGACAATCAATTTCCCGAAGGAACTGTTGGTTATAGTGTTTCTGCGTATGATCCACAAAATGTAGCAGATGGAATTGAAAAAACTATAAATAATTTTTCTAATATAGCACCGAACGCCGTCTCTTTGTCTAAGAAATTCAATTGGGAAGAGATAACGGAAAGATACGAAAAAATATATAAGGATATTAGTGGAGAAAGTCGAGATTAAATCATCATGATTACAAATTGTGTGTTTTCCTATTTCATAACTGAAGAAGAAGTTGCTGTTCCTGAATTGCCTTTTGAAAAAAGATTTGGAAAATACAAAATTCTTATAGATGAAAATACTCCCTTCTCACACGCTTTCAATGGAGAGGTAGAGTGCGCAATTTATGGTTTGGCAGTTAACGTCATTTCCAATAAAAGCGATAACGTTGTTGATGAAATTGTAGAAAAATGCAGAAGCATTTATGACGTTATTGATTACGAGAGAAATCTTGGCGGAAAATACATTTTGTTATTCAAAATCAATGAGTGTTATTATATTCAGGGTGATGCAACTTGTAGCATTCCGATTTTCTACAATACAGATGACGATACGTTTGTATGTTCAAGCAACTATAACAATGTTGTAAATCTGAGAGGGTATTGCGAGGATGGAGAGTTTGCCTTAATAAGAAAAAGCGGAGATATATCACAAGCAATGCCTTATGATATAACGCCCTACAGACAGATTAAAGAACTTATCCCTAACCACTATTTAGATATTAACAAAAAACGCGCAGTACGTTTTGTTAATTCAATTGAAAAACAAGAATCACTTTCTATCAAAAAAGCAACTGAAATTGTATTGCCCATGATAGAAAAACTGCTCAATTTTTATACGAGTCAATATAAAGTTTATTGTCCAATTACTTCTGGTCGTGATAGTAGAGTTGTTTTGTCTTTTTTATTGAAAAACAAAGAAACTTTTAGTTGTTATACTATTAAGCATTCGGAACATAATGAAAATACGCAGGATATAACCATACCGATTGAACTTTGTAAAAAAGTGAATGTTGAGCATAGATTGATTGAGGATGTTATTCTTTCGGATAAATTAAAAAACGAGATGGATCAATTGCTTGGAAGTGAAAATTATTCCTCTCGAACCCTACGAATTGCCAAGACAATTAACGAGTTTTTTGGAGACGGAGCAATCATAAATGGCGATATTATTGGTCAAGTGGGTAAGTGCTCTTTGCATCGAGATATCCCTGAATTTTTTGCTACGCCTTCCTATTTTCGATGCAAATTGCATAACTATAGCAATGGTGCCAAAGAACAGTTAAAACAATGGATAAAAGAAATTAAGTCAAGCGGGGAAAAGATTAATCTCTTTGACCTCTTCTCAATAGAGAATCGTATGGGACGGTGGGCAGGACAAGAGAATTTGATTTACAACACGCTGGGACAAATGTATTTGAATATATTTAATTGCAGAAATATCATTTATACATGGACCGCTGTTGAACGAAAAAAAAGAAAGCAATCAATGCTTCATATAGATTTAATTAAGCAAACTTCTCAAAAATTGCTTGATATTCCTTTTGAAAAAGATGAAAGTATCGTGTTCAAAATTTCGAAGTTAACGGGTCTGACTTATCTCATCTCATCGTATATGAAATATTATATTGAAAAAGCGAAGTTTGAAAAAGGGAGAAGAACATGAAGAAACTGATTATTACTGCTGATGACTATGGTATGTCACGAGCAGTTAACGATGCAATAGAAGCGGGTATAGATGCAGGTTTAATCACATCAACAAATGTTATGACTAATATGCCTTTATATAAGGAAGCCATAAAATTGAAAGACAAAAAAGGTCTTTCTGTGGGGATTCACTGGGTTTTAGCATGTGGAAAGCCGATTCTTTCCGCATATGAAATACCTACACTTGTTATGTCAAACGGAGAGTTTTATCCTTATCCTGAGTTTCGTAAAAGATTAAGAAAAAAACTTATTTCATTTACAGATATAAAGAAGGAATTGATCGCTCAATATAAACTTTACTATGAATTAATGGGTCAGCCGGATTATTGGAATACTCATCAGAATACGCACGTTGATTTCGGAATTTACCGTTTGTTTGTTGATACGGCTGCTGAACTTGGAATCAATAAAATGAGAAGTCATCAGAGAATTTACGTCAAAGGAAGCGATAACTCGCAGAAAATGTCTTTGAAATGGCGTATGATTGAGCCAATTAAGGCTGCGATGCTAAATAATTGGCAATCGAATGCTCATAAGAAGGGTATCTCTTCTCCTGAAGGACTTATAGTGTGTCTCAACGGTAAAGACATAAATAAGCCAGAGTACCTCTTCTCTCATATTAATTGGAATAAAAAACATGTGGGGGAATACGTTATACACCCCGCAACTGAAAACGATTCACCATACTTTGGTAAGATCGTTGATCAAAGAATTCGAGAATTTGAGATGTTCACTTCAAAAAAAACAAAAGAACTTATCAGTGATGCAGGTATTGAACTTGTAGCTTATGAAGGGTTGAAATAATATGGCAAAGATAATAATAGTAGACAAGTCTTTTGCTGTGGGTGGTATTCAAACCTCACTCATCAATATGGTTAAGGAACTGAAAAACAAGCACGAAATTGATGTTTTGATGTTTCATAACGGTGGAACTCTCAAAAGCCGTTTCCCTGAGGGAGTGAATATCATAGAGCCTTGCTTTTTGATGAGACTTCATGGAATGACGGCAGCTGATGCCAGAAAAAAAAGCATTTTTACTTACGGTATGAGAATACTAACGGGCATCTTTGATCGTTTGTTCACGAACCGTTTTTCCATTTGGGTTGCATTGCTATTTCAAAAAAAACTGAAAGGATACGATGTTGCAATTGCATTTCATCAAGAAGATGCTCCGCGAGCCACCGTTTCTGGCTTTTACCGTTTTGTGAGCAAGAAGACAGATGCTCCAGTCAAAATTGGTTGGATTCACTATGTTCCGGGTACAGTTTCCTTTGATGACAAAAAAAATATCAAGTATATGGTGAAAATGGATAAGTTGGTTTGTGTATCAAGTGCAACGGCTAAAAATTTTGCTTTTATGCATCCTATACTTGCCGATAAGATTGATTATTGTTATAATTTTCAAGATATCGAAAGAATTAAGATGCTCTCAGAGAGTGAGCCAAATATTTATTTTGATAAGAGTAAATTTAATTGTTTTAGTGCAAGCCGTCTGACGGCGCAAAAAGCGATGCCACGTGCAATTAGAGCATTTGCACCTGTCCTACACAAAAATCCGGATGTGGTTTGGTATATTGCCGGCGATGGCAGCGACAGAGCCGAGTGTGAGCGTTTGATTTTAGATAACGGACTTTGTGATCAGGTTATATTGCTGGGCGCATTGGATAATCCTTATCCGTATATGAAACAGTGTGATTTGTATATCTTGCCCTCTTTGTCTGAAGCTGCACCTATGGTATACGGTGAAGCAATGATCTGCAAGGCACCGATCTTCACTTCAAATACTATTTCTGCGGCAGAAATGGTTCCGGAAAAATTTGGTTTTATTTGTGAAAACACTGAAGAGGGGCTTCGAAACGGATTTGAAAAGTTGCTTTCAAACAGAGATCTTTTGCAATTATATAAGCAAAATCTTGACGGTTATGATTATACTAATATTCACAGCATAGAGAAGGTTAATAAGCTTATTGAAAAATGAGTAAAAAATAGTCGGGAGAATATATGAGAAAGATATTAAAAAAGATTAAACGGCTTATCAATGGAGGGGCATATACCCCTGAAGAACTTAGAACTCACGGTGTTAATGTTGGAGAAAATTGTGTTATTTGGACGAGAGATATAGATGTAAATCACGGTTTTCTAATTACCATTGGAAATAATGTTACTTTATCAAATTCAAAAATACTGGCACATGACGGAAGTACCAAACGGGCTCTCGGTTATAGCCGTGTCGGACGCGTCACTATAGGTGATAATGTGTTTGTGGGAGCTGGAGCTATTATTTTACCGGGAGTTACCATCGGAAACAATGTTATTGTCGGAGCCGGAGCAGTAATTGCTAAGGATATTCCGGATGATTCGATAGTTGTGGGTAATCCCGCTTAAAATTATCGGTTCAACAACAGCTTATATTGAAAAAAACAAAGCAATGATGAATGATTCTAACGTGTGGGATACTCATTATGCTAAAAAAAGTGAGGAAGAGAAGGTGCAGATGTTTGAGTCACTAACTAAAACGCGTATTGGCTTTGATGTCTGGTCATCTCACCTAAATTGGTTTAATATCATTGGAGGTAGACTTTGAATATTTCTTTTATCGTTCCGCAAATGGGTTTTGGTGGCGCAGAGAGAGTGATATCAATTCTTTCGAAAGGGCTCGCTGAAAAAGGACATAAAGTAGCTATCGGTATTCTCAATACCGAACATCAAGATATTGCTTACGTATTGGATTCACGCATAAAGGTTGAACATATACAGTCTTATGGTATGCGTTCGGTCTACGGATTGAAAAACACTTTAAAAAACATTGAAGATTTTTTAAGTCACACCAATACTGAAATAGTGTTGTCCTTTGCTAATACTGTCTGTGCTTTTGTCTCAATAGTGTGCAAGAAGATGAAATTGCCGCTGATATTCTCCGAGAGAAATGACCCAAGACGGTATTTGACAAGGTTTAGCGATAAGTTGCTTCAAAAACTAATTCTCAAAAATGTCAAATATGTTGTTTTCCAAACCGAAGGTGCAAAAAAGTTGTATCCAAAAAAAATACGCAGAAATTCAGTTGTTATTTTGAATCCGCTGGATGTCAGTCTCATGCCTGATTATTACGAGGGTGAACGTCGCAAAGTCATATTGACCGTTGGACGTCTTCAAGAACAGAAGCGCACCGACGTATTAATTGATGCTTTTGCCAGAATTGCTAATCGTCATACATCTTATACTCTTGAATTATACGGTAAAGGCAATCTTTTGGATGAATTGAAAGCACGTGTTGAGACATACGGTCTGTCTGAACGAGTGAAGTTTATGGGTACCAGTTCAACGGTATTTCAAGATATAAATGATGCATCACTATTCGCACTGACCTCTGATTTTGAAGGGCTACCGAATGCACTTCTTGAGGCTATGGCGCTTGGACTTCCGTGCGTGTCCACCAGATGTTCACCTGGAGGAGCAGAGGAACTAATTGAAGACGGTAAAAACGGTTATTTGGTGCCTTGCGGTGACGTTGAGGCACTTGCCGCACGTATGGACAGTATTCTTAATGACTACGACAAGGCTCTTGCTATCGGAAAAGAAGCATACAAAATCCGACATCGTGCCGAATCGCAAGTGATAATCGATACATGGGAGAGATATATCAACAGTGTTTTGGAGGAAAAACAGTGAATACAAAGAGAATATCGCTTGATAACAAGAAGGTTTTACTTATACTTATCATTGTACTTCTCGCCATTGTTATATATGCAGGAAACGTAATTAGGATAAACACCAGTAGAATCACAGATATTTTATGTTTGGGAGCATTTACTTTTTTGCCGATTTCTGGTATTGTTTGTGCAATATGTTTTTTGATTCCTTTGCATTCGGGAATTACAGGGTTGTATATTTATGGTTATGCAGTTTTGATGATACTGTTTAAATCTAAGAACATTAAATTGAAAATATTTTTTCCACTACTTATCATTGCAGTGTATGAGATAGTAATGATGTTATTTGCCAATGCAAATCAGATTAACTATATTGTTGTCTATGCCTTGACAATATTTTTGCTTCTTTATATTATGAACTCCGAAGAAATATCCCCAAAAGAATCTTGTATTTCTTATATCTGTGGCACTTTTGTGTTGCTAGCATGTATCTTTACAACAGCAGTTCAAAATCATTCTTTGGAAATGGTTTTGTCAGGAGCTGTAAGAATTGGAGATTATGAGGGACTAGAAAATTTAAGCCACGTCGCAATTGTAACTGAAAATGCCAATGCGATGGCATATTACGCATTGGTGGCGGTTTTTATTGCTTTTAGCATGATGAAAACCGTGAAATTATTCGGCAAGATATTATTGTCCGCAGCAATACTATTTTCAACGGTCATTGCATTATTTACAGTTTCCAGAACGTTTGTTATAGTTATGTTAATTTTGTTGCTTTTTGCATTGCTTTCTAACTTTAGCTTTAAGGATAAGCTGAAATTCTTGTTGATTATTGCATTAGTGGCAGTGATGGTTGTTCCGTATTTACAACAGAAAACACAAATATTTGATGCCTTAACAGAACGTTTTGAAGATGAAAATTTGGCTACAGGAACAGGAAGAGTAGACATATTTTTAGAATATATGAAATTTTTGCTAGATAATCCGTTGAGATTATTTTTCGGCACAGGAGCAGTTTTTTATCAGAAAGTATGTAATCTGGGGCATTCAATGCACAACGGACTTCAGCAGATTTTGGTATCGTATGGCGTGTTGGGCTTTGTACCTATGATTGGAGTTTTGATTAGTCCTATATTTGATTTCTTTAAAAACCATAAATTTAAATTGGCTAAATTTTTGCCGGTGTTGGCAGTAATTTTATTTACACAGACTATTCAGTTTTTGAATCCGAATAACTTAATGTTACCATATGCCGTTGCAATATTGTGTATGAAAATACCTGATACGGAGGTTGCGCAATGAAGCCTAAGGTAATACAAGTCATACCGTCGTTTCGTACCGGCGGTGCAGAGGCACTTGTAAAAAATTATTTACTTGCTTTTGACAATGAAAATTGTAACCACGAGGCATTAGTTGTTGGAGAGCGTTGCAATTATCCTTTTGAACAGGTTTTACTTGAAGCAGGGGTAAAGATTACTTTTTTGAGTGAGTTGTATAAAAAAAACAATCTCCCAGGTAAGTTAGGGCATATAGTTAATGCACTGCGTTGGCGTAGTGCGGTTAGAAATTATTTTAAAAAAGCAAAGCCAGATGTAGTACATTGCCACTTGAATGTGGCTCAAATGATTGTACCCGCTGTTCGTGAGTTTAAAACTGCAAAACTATTTTATACAGTACATAGTGACCCGGATAAATATTGGGGTGGGGGTAAGAATTTAAAAGAGGTCAAGGCTGTCCAAAAAATACTTTCACATAACAATATTATGTTTTTTGCACTTCATTCAGAATCGGTTTTAAAGATCAAAAAGTATTTTGGTGAAAATGTAAAGGTGGAGGTGCTCCACAATGCCGTTGACACGGCAGCTTTTTCTCCAACTGCCGAAAAGCGCGCAGCTTATCGCAAAGAGCTGAATGTTGCTGACGATACTATGGTGGTAGGACATGTAGGCAGGTTTTTTGAACCGAAAAATCATGAATTTATCATTGATGTTTTTTCGGCACTTAATAAAAAATGCAATAAATCCCATCTGGTGTTGGTAGGAGATGGAGAACTTAGAAAGAAAATGGAAGAAAAGGTAAAGTCACTATCTTTGGAAGATTGTGTTTCTTTTTTAGGAAACCGTTTAGATATTTCCAATTTACTTTCCGCTTTTGACGTATTTCTTTTTCCGTCACTTTGGGAAGGATTGCCATTGACACTTATTGAGGCGCAGGCGGCAGAATTACCTTGCTATGTTTCGGATACTGTAACAAGAGCCATTGACCGCTCCAATCTTATGACCTATCTACCACTTGATATAGGGGCAGAAAAATGGGCGGAAAATATTTTGTCATATGAGAAAAAAACTATAGAATACAACGGCTTATTGGAATACGATATTCATACGGTAATTGAGTATTTGATGCATGTATATGGTATCGTAGAATAAAATCAGGAGCAAAAAATTATGAAAACAACCAAGTTTTATATACTGATACCTGTTTATAACGTGGAGCAGTATCTTGATGCTTGCCTCACATCTATTCTTTCGCAGGATTACTCTAAATATGAAGTAATTCTTGTTAACGACGGGTCCAAAGACTCGTCAGGAAAGATATGTGATAGATATGCCAACGAAAATGAGTGTGTTCACGTTATCCACAAAGAAAACGGTGGACAGATATCAGCACGTCTTTCAGCTATTGATTTTATTCGTGAAAAATGTGAGTATAAAGATACTTACAGCATTTTTGTCGATTCTGATGACGAACTCAAGGTCGGGGCATTGAAGACGATAAATGAAAAGATTGTGTCGACTGATTGTGATATGCTTATATATGGCTATGAAAAATTCAATCGCGACGGTATTTGTTATACAACACTTGAGGAAAAAAACGAAGAAATGCTGATCGACAATATAGGGAATCTTTTCTGTGAAGCTATAATTGAACATAGCTATAATTCACTTTGCCGCAAGGCAGTCAGGACAGAAATGCTTTTTTTTGATATTGAAGAGCATATTAAAAGTATTCAGATGGGCGAAGACCTTTTACAAAGCCTTTTGATATATAAGCAGAACCCACGCACACTGATAACCCCTGATATTTTATATAGATACCGAATAAATTTCGATAGTATAACTCATACATTTAAGTTAAAACGATTTACAGATGAACTGTCATCCAGATATTATACTGTTAGATTTATCAAAGAACTCAATATTTGGAGTGACAATGATTTTGATAGATATTTAAAAAAATCTCTTACGGTTATAGAATGGGATATCAGACATATTCTTCTCGAAAGCCCATCTCGCAAGGATGCGTTAAATAATTTGAGAAAATTGTATGAGCATTCGTTTGTTCAAGAGTATTGCATTGGCAAATATTATAACAAATCAAGTGTTTGGTTTGGTGAGTTTTCGAAAGGGCATTTCAGAACACTTTGGATTCTTCACAAAATCAGCATGATAAAAAACGCAGTTAAGGAGAAGATAAGAATTGGCAGAAAATAAGGGACGAAATGCACGAATAAATGCGTTTTTGGGATTTTTTAATCAATTTGTTATATTGGCACTTGGACTCGTCATTCCGCGACTGGTATTGGTTAATTACGGGTCAGAAGTTAACGGTCTATTGACAACTGTTACACAGATATTTACTTATGTGGCACTGTTGGAGGCTGGAATTGGAAATGCGTCTATAAACGCTTTTTATAAGCCGATAGTTGCACAAGATAAAGACGGAATATGCGATGTATTCAGTGCAACACAGAAATATTTTCGCAAGGTTACACTCTTATATGCACTTTGTGTGATTGTGATATCATTTGGATATCCTCTGGTTGTTGCTTCGGAACTTAATTACGCAACGATCTTTTGGGTGATTTTTTTCCAAGGAATGTCCGGAGTTGTTACCTTTTATTTTTCTGCTGCATATAGGCAACTTTTGACTGCAGATGGGAAATATTATATTATATCAACAATTCATTTAATTATATATATTCTATCTTCCGCCTCAAAGATAATTCTAATGTCATATGGCGTAGATATCGTCTTTTTGCAGGTTTTAAACTTCATTATAACCTGTATACAGATACTGATGTTTGTATGGGTTATGCGCAAGAGGTATGGGTATTTAAAAAAGGTTTCCTCGCCAAATATGGCGGCACTTTCTGAGCGAAATGCTTTTGTTGTACATGAAGTTTCTTCTACGATATTCTCAAGTACAGATGCACTCGTTTTGTCAACCTTCTGTAGCTTGAAAGTTACGAGTGTATATACCGTTTATAATATGGTTTTCACTTCGCTTTCAAGCTTAATCAACTCTGTCAACAATGGGTTGAACTACATTTTGGGACATGTTTACGCTAAAAACGATTCAAAAAAATATGAAGTTGCACACGATACTTATGAAAGTATTTATATGATGAGTGTCTTTGCAGTTTTTACAGTTGCATATGTTCTGATACTTCCTTTTGTAAGCCTTTATACTGCAGGTGTTGTGGATATTCAGTATGTCGACGAGTTTTTGCCGATTTTGTTTGTAGGAATCCAACTATTGTCTTGTTCAAGAGCAGTTGCATCTAGGTTGATAACTATTAGCGGTCACGCAAAGGCAACACAAGGACGCAGTATTATAGAGGCATGTATCAATCTCGTTGCCTCGCTTATATTGGTCAATTTGATAGGCATTTACGGTGTATTGCTTGGAACGATAATAGCACTTCTTTATAGGTCGAATGACATTATAATTTATGCAAATAAGAAGATACTCAAACGTTCTCCCTACTGTACTTACAAAAAAATGCTCGTGTATTTAAGCATTTTTGCGATTGTTGTTATTTTGTGTGAAATATTTAAAGAGCATCTTATAAGTTTAATTTCAAATTTCCTTGTTTTTATCATAGGCGGATTTGTATGCACTTTGATATCCATCATTGTTTATGCATTAGCTACTTTCTTGGTAGATAATAACGTTAGAAAAATAATTATTGAAAAAGTAAAAAAATAATATGATTGGAATTGCGACATAATTCAGTAAAATATGTAATGTAGCCCAATTGTAATAAACATAAATTTAGATGAGGATAATATGATAAAGAAAATCATAAAAAATTTCTTAGGAAACAAGATCCTGTAGAGGCGGCTATCGCTGCGGGTATGAAGGTTGGAGATGGGTTCACTTGTATGGGTGGATGTAATTTTGGCTCTGAACCATATTTGATAACCTTTGAAAAGAATGTAAGGCTTTCTGGGAACGTCACTTTTGTTACACATGACGGTGGTACGTGGGCATTTCGAGATATGTCCGAATATGCCGATGTTATCAAATATGGCAAGATTCACGTTGGTGAACGTACTTTTATTGGTTGTAATGTAACTGTAATGCCAGGTGTTAAAATTGGAAAACGTTGTGTGATTGGTGCCGGAAGCGTTGTAACAAAAGATATTCCCGATGAAACTGTTGTCGCAGGTGTTCCGGCAAGACCCCTTATGACCACACAGAAATATGCCGACGTGTGTTTAGCATCACAAAAGCCGTATGACAAAGAGCGTTATATGGCGGATAAAAGGAATTATCTTCTCGAATTTTTGGTTGATTAAATAAACTCATAAAAGTTAACTGGAGTTAAAATTAAATGCACACACCAAACGTGAGCTTAAATAACAAAACCGTTCTTGTAACGGGTGCAGCAGGATTTATTGGTTCTAATCTTGCAACGGAACTCTTAAAAACTGTTTCAGGAGCGAGAATAATCGGTCTTGATAGCATGAACGATTATTACGACGTCGCAATAAAAGAGTATCGCCTATCCCAAATCGATAAACTTGCTTCAGATAACCCACAGAATACATGGGAATTTATACGGGGAAATATTGCAGACAAATCACTTATAGACACTCTTTTTGATAAATACGAAATCTCGGTTGTTGTAAACCTTGCAGCCCAAGCGGGAGTACGTTACTCTATTACAAATCCCGACGTCTACATTGAAAGCAATATAATTGGATTTTACAACATACTTGAAGCCTGTCGCCATCACCCCGTAGAGCATCTCGTGTACGCCTCATCTTCAAGCGTTTACGGTTCAAACAAAAAAATTCCTTACAGTACGGACGATAAAGTTGATAATCCTGTAAGCCTTTATGCAGCGACCAAAAAATCTAATGAACTTATGGCACACGCATATTCAAAACTTTACAATATTCCATCGACAGGACTTCGTTTCTTTACCGTTTACGGTCCGGCAGGACGTCCCGACATGGCATATTTCAGTTTCACAAACAAACTTATAAAAGGCGATACAATAGAAATCTTCAACTTTGGTAATTGTAAGAGAGATTTCACCTACGTTGATGATATAGTAGAGGGAATAAGACGGGTTATGGCCTGTGCCCCTGAAAAACAGGAAGGGGAGGATGGACTTCCAATACCACCTTACCGAGTATACAACATAGGAAATAATAACTCCGAAAATCTTCTTGACTTTGTAGATATTCTTCAACAAGAACTCATCAAAGCGGGAGTTTTGCCAAGAGACTATAACTTCGAAGCACACAAGAAACTCGTTCCAATGCAGCCTGGAGACGTACCTGTCACTTATGCAGATGTCACAGCATTAGAGAAGGATTTTGGATTCAAACCTCATACGTCACTTCGTGAAGGACTACGCAAATTTGCTGAGTGGTATCACGAATTTTATCAGACAAAACAATAGAGTTTTCAAAAAACAAGAATTAAGAGGTAAAATATGACCGTACTTGAAGCCTTTGAAAGCACGTACAAGAAAGCGCCACAGCATATAGCATTTACTCCTTACAGAATTTGTCCAATCGGTGCCCACGTGGACCATCAACTTGGAAAAATCACAGGATTTGCTATTGACAAAGGAATTCACATAGCATACGGTCCCAAGCACAACGGTGTAATTGAAATATTGTCACAGCAGTTTTCAAAAAGAGCGCAGTGGCACGTTTTATCTACTCCTGCGGTAAAAGAAAACGATTGGGCAGACCCTTTAAGAGGAGCCACAATTGCGTTAAACAAACGTTATCCGTTACGTGAAGGACTTTGTGCAATAATAAGCGGAGAACTCCCTATCGGAGGACTTTCATCTTCTGCCGCTGTCGTAATCACCTTTTTGTCGGCACTTTCGTATATGAACGGTATTAAACTTTCTGCAGAGGAAATGATTTCTATAGCAAAAGAAGCGGAAAACAAGTACGTGGGAGTTGCCTGCGGTAAACTTGACCAAAGTTGCGAGGTGTATTGTCGCAAAGACAATCTTCTGTATATGGATTTACAAGACGACACCTATGAACTTATTTCCACCCACCCGAATATGAAGCCTTATAAAATTGCAATTCTTTTTTCAGGAGTTGAAAGAACACTTGCAGGTTCAGCCTTTAATATGAGAGTTGATGAATGTCGTTCTGCTGCCTATGCCCTGAAAGCCTTTTCTGGTATGAACTACGGTAAATTTGAAGAAACGAATTTGCGTGAAGTTCCCTATGAAGTTTACGAAAATTATAAAGATAACCTCCCTGAAAATTGGAAAAAAAGAGCAGAACATTGGTACACCGAAATGGACCGAGTGGAAAAAGGTGTTACCGCTTGGCGAAATGGCAATATCGAAGAATTTGGCAGACTTTCCTTTGAAAGCGGATGGTCCTCTATATATAACTGGGAAACAGGTTCTCCTGAACTTAAAACCCTTTATGAAATAATGAAAAAAACCGACGGAATTTACGGTGGGCGCTTTTCAGGTGCGGGATTTAAGGGCTGTTGTATGGCAATTATTGACCCTAAATATGAAGATATAATAAAAGAAAAAGTAACAAAAGAGTATCTTAAAGCGTTCCCGCAACTTGAAGGAAAATTCTCCGTTCATTTTTGTAACAGTGCCGACGGTGTAAAATTGTCATAAGGAGAAAAATTATGAAATGCTTGATTTTGGCGGCAGGTTACGCCACAAGACTTTACCCTCTGACCGAGAACTTCCCCAAACCTCTTCTTACGATAGGTGAAAAGAGCATACTGGACTGGCTTATTGACGACATAGACACTTTGGCAAAGGTTGACGAATACGTTGTCATTTCAAATCATAAATTTGCCCATCATTTTGAAAATTGGGCAAAGACAAAAAAACAGAAAATCACAGTAGTTGACGACGGAACAAGCACTAATGAAACAAGACTTGGCGCTGTAAAAGATATACAGTTTGCCATTGACAAACTCTCACTTGATGACGATATGCTTGTTATTGCAGGGGATAACGTTCTGGACTTTAGCCTTACAAAATTTATAGATTATGCAGTGAAGAAGAACACTTCTTGCATTATGAGATATTATGAATCGGATAAAAACAAATTACGCAAAAGCGGTGTAGTCGTTATAGACTATAATGACAAAATCATTTCTATGAAAGAAAAACCAGAAAACCCTGAATCAAACTGGTGTTGCCCTCCTTTTTATTTCTACAAAAAGGAAGATGCAAGTCTTGTTAAGACGGGAATTGCACAGGGATGCGGTACCGATGCACCCGGAGCGTACGTTGCATGGCTTTCAGGGCAGACGGTGGTTCATGCAATGGAAATGCCGGGCAAACGTTATGATATCGGAAACCTTGAAAGTTACGAACTGGTAAAAATGGAATATAAGGGAATAACACGATAAATTTATTAAGGAGGTGCCACTATGCTTCAAAAAACAAATCAAATATTCTTTGCTCTGTTACGTTCAGCAATATGTGGCACAAAGTTAACAAATCAGGAAAAACAGGAATGTTCCCCTGATAAACTTAATTCTTTTTTAAAATTAGCTTTGAGACACGACGTTGCACATCTTTTGATATGGGGATTGAAGCAAAACGGTCTTATCCTCCAGAACGGTAAGGAACTTGACAAATACGTACTAAAAGCAATTTACAGATACGAACTTATAAAAAATGAATACGAGAAATTGTGTAAGTCTTTTGAAGAAGCACAAATATCTTTTCTTCCGTTGAAAGGCATGATACTTCGAAAATATTATCCTGAAGTATGGATGAGGACAAGTTGTGATATTGACGTTTTGATTCACAGAGAACAACTTGACAAAATAATAGCATATCTTTCCAAGACGCTTAACTACGTTGAAAAAGAACGTGCCACCCATGACGTTGCTTTGTTAAGCCCAACAGGAGTTCATATCGAAATTCATTTTGATTTAGTGGAAGAAGGACGGGCCAATAACGCAATCGACGTATTGTCTTCTGTTTGGGATAATGCAATTTTAAGTCAAAACAGCAAGTATTTATATGAAATGCCTGATGAGTTTTTTTATGTTTATCATATAGCGCATATGGCAAAACATTTCGAAAACGGTGGTTGTGGTATCAGACCGTTTATAGATTTGTGGATTCTTGACCACTTGGCAGAGGCAGATAAGTATAAGAGGGACGAACTGCTTTCAAAAGCCAACTTGTTACCGTTTGCTGATAGTTGCCGAACGTTGAGCGAAGTATGGTTTGGAAAAACTGAAATAAACGATTTGACCTGTCAAATGCAAGAGTTCCTTTTACATGGGGGAGTATACGGTTCTACAGATAATCGCGTTGCTATTCAACAGAAAAAAAGAGGTGGACGCATCGGATATTTATTCTCAAGAATATTTATTCCGTACGCAAAATTAAAACGTTATTATCCCATCTTAGAAAAGCACCGTTGGCTGATGCCACTTATGCAAGTCAGACGTTGGTTTATGCTAATGAATCCCGAAATTGCTAAGATGGCAAAAAAAGAACTAGAAGTAAATGCCATTATCGAAGAAACTAAAGCAGAAGAACTGAATCATTTTTTAAATAATATAGGCCTTAAATAGAAAGAGTTATAGATTATTATAAAAAACAAAAGCCATACTTACGTATGACTTTTATTTTTTTTGGCGGAGGGGAAGGGATAAAGTCACAACGTGACTTTTGTTGCTCAACCTAAAGGTTTCGCACAATTTCCTAAAAACAGTCCACAGGACTGTTTTCTAAACGGAAATTACCCCCTCGGTGTTCGAATCCCTGTCATAATAAAAAAACAAAAGCCATACTTACGTATGACTTTTATTTTTTTGTCTAACTACGACCAAATTGTACGTTTCAGGGGGTAACTTGTAACAAAAGTACACCTTTTTAATCGAATTAGACCATTTTAAATTTCTTGATTGAGGCCAAGAGAAGCCTGTTCTTTTACAGCTTACTCCTGTGTCTTTTTTTGTCTGGGTTTACTCGTATGAATACCATCCCAGCAGTACGAAATAAATTCCTCAAATCTATAATCGACCTGATTCCAAATATCTATTTTTGCACTGTTTCCAAATCGCTGTTTTGATACATGCTTTTCTGCGAATCCCTCCCAATCAAAGCTCTTATCATCCGTTACCTCGATGGCTACTTTTTCATTGTCTCTGCTACCAATCCACGGCAAGAGAAATATTCGGTCATTGTCTCTGATTTCAATTACAAGCTCATATTGGCACCGTCCCCAAAATTGATATTTCAACTCACTGCGTACCGCGTCTGCAAATTCCTCTCTCGTTTTTTTCTGTTTCTTGAACTTTAACAGATAAGGATTGAGATACGGCATTATATCATAATCAATTATTTTATCTTTGTTGCAATCAAAATTTTTTACTATCCATTGCATTTCTTTCGCCTCCTTATTATTGTTTTGCTTCACTTTTAAGCCAATTTATACAACACTCTCTGCAACCACTCGGCTCGACACATTCCATTTTTGAAAAGCCCATATCCGTTATATCATCAAAGCCCTCCAAAGGACACTGTATACCTTTTGCCAAATCTTCTATGCTTAGGTTTCTAACTCTGTCATAGTTTGTAATACGTTTTGCCTGTTGCCTTGTCGCAATAATCTCATCGAGTGTGACCGGCTCGTAATTCCAATGCATGCAACCAACATTATATATTTCAGTGTAAAATCCTCTCTGGTTGAGCATCCGCGTCATTTCTTGCTCTACGATTGATTCCTGTGAATTGTGTGAGTGCCCATGTAGGTGGATTGCCTGATAAATATGTCCATTATAGAACGGTGTATAGTAATGGCTTAAAATACACCGGCGTTTCTGTCCATCGGCAAGTGTAACTACAATATCGTCATAATCTTTAACTCCTGCAAGCGCCTTCTTTGCTTTTGCGTTTCCAAGAAATCTATCGTGATTTCCTTTGATGAGAATAATCTGACCATTGAGACTGCGAATAAGGTTTTCTGCATCATTGTTGCTTGATTTCCAAATCATATCACCAAGCACATACACGAGGTCGCCTTTGCCAACCTTGTTATTCCATCTCTTTATAAGTTCCGCATCCATTTCTTCAACTGTAGCAAATGGCCTGTTGTCAAAAGTTATCACGTTTGCATGTCCGAAATGAAGGTCGGACGTGAAAAATATATTACTCATTATCAACGCCCTCCTCCGTAGAATAGAATACTTGCATATCGTCAAGTCTCAGGCACGCAAGTCTGCCGATTGTTTCTCCTTTGAACTGTGATACGGGAAATCCTGCGCCGCAGTCAATGCCTATTGCGTTATCATAAACAACTATTTCCAGTGGGTCATTATCCTGAAAATGTATTGTCGGCGTATGACCGAATATAAGTGTGTGGTCTTCCGGCACTCCGTCTGTTGGTTGCCAGCGTTCCCACACTGCGAATTTTTCTTTTGTCTCATACTCTCGATAAATCCAGCTATAATTCTCCAACGGTGAGCCATGCACCAATAAATATTTTTTGCCGTTTACTTCGATTGATATATTTATCGGCAACGCTCGCAGGAAGTCAAAAACTTCTCTACGAATGTCTTTGCGAATATGCTTCAAATAGTTGTGTGTTACGTAACCGCCATTTCTATACCATAGCCGCATGGCGCGCTCCTGCTCCCAGTCATCGATTTCTTCGACAGGATCTATCGCATTTAACATCATATATTCATGATTGCCGAGCAGCATTTTTGCGTTCGGCATTTTCATTATTTGTCTTAATATTTTTATGCCATCGGAATATCTGTCAACCACGTCGCCGAGAACATACAAAGTATCCTCCTGCTGCAACTTGATTTGCTCCATAATGGAGTTAAACCTTCTCGTATTCCCATGTATGTCTGAAATTACATATATCAAAATTTATCCTCCTTACATCCTCAAATCCTCCTGTGTATAAGAAAACGGAATTGTACCGCGTGCAATTGTTTCCTTGAAGAAAAGGATGCACGCTTCTTCAACTGTCAAACCGCATTTATCACACACTGCTTTGAATTGGTTATACAGTTCTGTCTCTACTTCAAAAGTCATTGTTACCATGCTCATAATATCAACCATCCGCGAATATTTCATCGCAGATACTCCTAAACTCTAATTTGTTTTTCTTCTGCAAGTCATCGATTGCTCCTGCTGCGCTTTCGTAGTTTTCGGCTTTCACATAAAGCAAATTATTGAATGTAAAATTATCTGCATATGTCGTCACATCAAGAATTGCAGCGTTACCCCAGAAACCATCTTTAAGTTCCGACCAATCGCCAAAATCGCCTTTGTATGAAAGGTTGTCAAACCAGCCCCGAACAAAGCGATGTATCATACCATCGTGTTCGAAAACAATCTGGTGCACACGCGCGCGATCGCACTTCATATAATACGGGAATCCCCACATATTTATATGCGTCCATTTGTAGTGATTTAGCTCCATGCCATGCTCTGCAATAATTTCTATCGGTGTTAGCACCGGTACTTCCTGATATGCAACATTGTGCGTTGCCGCAGTGTTTCCGTTGAAATATTCCTTCACAGCTTTTGCTGTATTATTAGAATCCGAATCGACTTCAAGGTTTTTTATCGCCTTTAATATTTCCGCCTGCGTGCCTATGTACAGTTTGGAAAAAGAACAAAATCCTGGTGTGGCTGGATCGTATAAGTTCAAGATATAATATTTATCACTCACTCTGCGACGCCTCCCATTTTTTCATGTGCTTTTTTCTATCGATAAGTTCGTTTCGTAAACCCACCCACAGTTCCTCTTGTGCGATGCCGAGTTTCAACTCTTTGTCGATATCCTCAATCATTACTTCAACGGTGCGCTCATCAAGAATATTTATATATTTTCGTACAAAATCACATGCCACGCTCGGCATATATGTATGTCTGCCAATTGCATATCTGACTGCACTGTTTATTATGCAGCCAAAATCATTATCAAGCGGGAACGTAAGCCAATGTGCCGGGCATAAAACAACATCGTTGCTTTCGCTATCTGTAATAACAAATCCGATATTTTCTTCTGAAACTCTATCAAGAATTTCATCAAATTTCTCACAAAAATCTTTTCTTGTTATACGCTCCATCTCATCAATGGGGTGGATATATTCGTACTGCTTCATGTCTTTCACCTTTCTTATAATAAATTCTCGGAAGATTCCCATGTATTAAATAGAAAGTGAAGTTTATTGATTTGTCTGTCAGTATGCCAATGGCCGCAAAGCCAATTTTTGTAATAGTATTTTTCTTCGATTTTATCAAGCCATTCCTCAGTGCTTTTATCTACCTTTGACTGGTCAACTCCTGATAAAAACATGTCTGTCGGCTCATACTTATAAGGACAGGTATGCGAAAGTATCGTGTCAAAAATTCCTCTTGACAGTTTCTTCTCAACATATGCTTTAATGTCATCTGAGGGCTGTTCGTCATCCCACCAACCTAAGCCCCGCGCCAGCCTGTAATATTTATCTACGCTGTACGCTCCTCCGATGGCAATATACCGCCTGCCTTCAATATGATAAATCTCACCGTCTTTGGCAAACTTCAAACGCGGATAAGCATCTTCACACCACACCTTGCCTCTTTTCCAAGTTTGCAATTTATAGGACGGGATGTTAGCCGGTCGAATTTCGTGGTTTCCATGTATGCAAAGAATATCCACGCCTAATTTATTAAGAAGCGTTTTCATCGCTGCATCTCTTTCATCCATGAAATAATTCGCACCGACATCACCGAGAATTACTATTGTGTCTTTGCCTGTCAAATGCATCTTATCAACAAATTTAATTATCTTCCACGGAGTTCCGTGTATATCACCTGTAAAAAATACCATAGAAAAAACCTCCTTCCAAATTATAACATAGCGTAATTGTAAAGTCTCAATTTCGGCGAAAATGTAATCGATTTTAGCGAAAATATAGACGGCAGCAAAATTTTGATTTTTTTAAACTGTCGGTCAGTTTTTTGACTATTGGATTATGGCAATTCTGCTGCCGTTTTTGTAAAATCAATAGTACGTTTTTGTCGTGCGCTCATCACGCAAGGATTGTTTAAGTGCTCTTGCTATGTCTGTGATAACCTTCTTTTCGTATGTAGTGCATTTCTCAAGAATGGAACTGAACTCGTCTTTTATCCTGTTAGGATATTCAATGTTAAAAGACAAAAGCTCATCCGATGAAACGTGCAGCGCATTTGCGATGTCGACCAGCGTTTCTATACTGAAACTTTTCTTCCCAGTTTCAATGTAACTAATGAAGCTGGGGTTTTTGTCGATGATTTCCGCAAGCTGCTCCTGCGTGATCTTCATTCTCTTTCGAGCCTTTTTGATGCTTTTGCCAATAATAGTGTAATTTAATGTCATAATGACACCTCCTAAAAAATTTTTACACTATTATTATACCTCTTTGACTATAACATCGTCATCTCGCTGTTCACAATATAGTCAAGTGGTGATAAAATTACTATAAAATATAGTCTTATGGATATGTGAGGTGAAAGATTTGGACGATAATTTGAAATTACAAGAGGTTGGCAAGCGCATACGTGAAATTCGTATCTCTAAAGGTATGACTCAAAACGACCTTGCTTTTGCTGCTCATCTCTCGACCTCAAACATAAGCGATATTGAACTCGGCAAAAGCAGAGTGTGGCTTACTACCTTTATTAAAATACTTGAAGCGCTCCAAGTCTCCGCCGATTCGATATTACGACCTGACGTTCCGACGGTTAATGCAATATACCAAAAAGAGTATGCCGAACTTCTTTCCGATTGTTCTCCTGCTGAAATGGAGTCCATCTTAGGAATAGTTAAACAAGTTAAAAGCACACTCCACACACCCAAAAATAACGATGATTATTGAGTGAGAAATTTTATCTCACTCAATTTTTTTGCCAATTTTTGAAAAAAATTTTGTATTTTCTAAACCCGCAGTCATAACTTGACTGTGGGTTTATTAATTTTTCGGTCAGTTGACTATATAATACCTTTGTGAAGATTTTATGATGGAGGTACCATATATGAACGAACTCGATGTTTTTAATAAACTGAACGAAATTGCTGCTCCTCAGTTCTCCCTTATTTTTGGTGACGATTCCGAGCAGGCGATACAAATTGCGGAACATAAGGCGTGGCTTCAAAGCATCCGGCACGAACACCCGAACACCGCTTTTCCTTATAAAATAGGTGTTTATATTAGATATTTCAATCAAACTAAGTACGAAAATTATCTGTCGTACCATAAAAAGCAATTTGAAGATACTATTGCGATGTGTCCGCGCTGGACGCTTGTAGATTTCTACGTTGACGAAGGTCAGATTGCTCCTAACATGGAAAATGCTCCTGGTTGGTCTCGACTGATTGATGATGCTATGAATGGAAAAGTCGACCTTATTATTACTCAAAAGGTTTCCAATGTTACAAGAAGCACTTTTGATATTACTTTGCTTTCTCGGCTCCTTGCAGCGCAAAACCCACCAATAGGTATTTACTTCATTTCCGAAGATATTTATACGTTGGCTTCATATTATCAAAGCGACCTGCGCGACACACAGATGTTTCCAGATGGCTGGACACCGCTTCCTGATAATGATGAAGAAGCACGAAAATATATTGCGGAAAGAAGGTGCCTAAGTGATTGACACATCCAAACGAGAACAGCGTCTCGCGTCTATTGAAAAAAAGCGCGAAAGGATGCACGCTGTTATCGATGAAGAGAATTACGAATATACACCTGGTGAAAAGGACATAGAAATAACCGACCTTAATGTCCCCTTAAATGTAGCTGTGTATGCCCGCGTATCAACGGGCGATGAACTCCAAACAACCTCATACGAGCTCCAGCAAATTTATTACGAAGATTTTGTCAGAAGGCATCCTGATTGGACTCTTGTTAAAATCTACGCCGATGAAGGTATAAGCGGCACATCAAGAAACAAACGTGTAGAATTCAATAAAATGATTGACGACTGCCATGCGGGAAAAATCGACCTAATTGTAACTAAAAGCGTATCTCGCTTTGCGCGTGACGTTTTAATCACAATGGGTATCGTTAGAGAACTGCAGAAGATGAAGCCTCCTGTGGGCGTTTTATTCGAATCCGAAGGCATCCTTTCTTTGAGTTCTCAATCGCAAATGGCTCTGTCCTTTCTGGCGAGTGTGGCAGAAGAAGAATCGCGAATCCGCAGTCGAAGCATGGAAACATCTCTCAGAATGCGTCTTGATAACGGTATCCCGCTTACACCGAAGTTGTTCGGTTATACCCACGATACTGACGGTAATTTAGTTGTAAATCCTGTAGAAGCACCAACTGTTAAACTTGTATTTTATATGTACCTGTATGGCTACTCGACGCAGCAAATTGCCGATGCGCTTACCGCCTTAGGCAAAAAGACCTATTACGGCCTCGCGAAATGGACATCAAGCGGCATTGTGCAAATACTGCGAAATGAGCGACACTGCGGCGACGTTCACACTCGGAAAACTTTTACGCTGGATTTCCACGATCACAAAAAGTACAAAAACACAGGACAACGCCCGCGAAGCCTATATAAAAATCATCACGAAGCAATCATCAAAAGAGACGACTTTATTGCTGTTCAAAAGCTGCTCGATAATGCGAGGTACAGAAACAATCCATTCCTGCCTGAGCTGCGCGTAATTGACAAGGGCATATTAAAAGGTTTCGTTGTTATCAATCCTCGCTGGGCTGCTTTCAAGGAAGAAGACTATTACAAAGCATCCCAAAGCAGCTACGGCTCCGATGATAATCCTGCTGACCAATCTGCTGGCGAAGTTCAGGTTGAAGTTGCTGCCGGTGACTTTGACCTGCGCGAATTTGAAGTTGCGCGCATGGAACTGTTCGATAGCAAAAGCAGACCGGCTATTACGTTCTCGGATAGGTTTATAAAACTCAGTGCCATCTGCACACACAAACTTGCTGAACGAAATCGCATCGAGCTCCTTGTTAACCCTATTACAAGAAAGTTCGCTATAAGAACGGCAAAAGAAGGTAATCGGCAGTCGGTGATTTGTTCGAAAAAAGAGAACAAACAGTTTACTCCGAAGCAAATTCCCATTACTGCGTTTTATGAAACCTTGTACTCTTTATTCGGTTGGAACACCGACTATCGTTATCGCATAGCCGGAAGAATGTACGAAGATGGAAAAGAAATTGCATACATCTTTGACTCTGCCAATTCTGAAGCTTTTCTCAAATCTTACCTTATACCGAGAGGCGCGGAAAATACCGACGGTGAATACTCCACCTAACGCTGCCTGCATTTCAAAGTTTCCTACATCAGATTATGCGCAGGTACTTGTTAATCGAAAAAAGAAAATCCTTGCGCTGCGTCCCTGTCCTGAGGATTCCCTTGATGCGTTTCAGTGGTGCAG
>SVQQ01000012.1 GCA_015065265.1 Oscillospiraceae bacterium
AACAAGAAAGCCCTAATTGGTCAGATTAAGACATAACCCGTTATGTATATGTATGGTATCGACTAAGCGATATAAAGAGGGTGAGCGATCAATTGCGCTCAAATAAGTATTATGTGTGTATAAACACGATAACCTCGGGGAACAATATTCAGTTGTATTATAATTTTACCCTAATTTTTTCCTCTTGTCAAATCGGCTGGAGCAATTTATACGAGGTTATGTCGATTTAGCGGAGATTAGGGCTAAATATATGCCGTAATGAGTACGTTTTTTGTACGATTCATAGCACTTTGTGTTCGTTTCAGCACTTTTTTGAAAAAAGTTCAAATTTTTTTCGATTGTTTTCTCCCCCTCTTCCTTCTGTACATAAATTAATCGAGTATTGGTCTTTCAATGCGGAGTGGTTTACTCTCCATATAAGTAATGATCGATTTTTGGTAAAAAGTCAAGGGGTGCACACCAACTTTTTTGCCTCAAATTGAAAACATTTTATGACGAAAATGCACGTCCGACATTACTGCCGGACGTGCTGTGTTATATGGTGTTACGAACTTTTTTCATGAAGAGACTTGTAACAAGGAAATAAAAGATGTCGACCTTGTTGTTTCATTTGC
Organism: Oscillospiraceae bacterium; assembly: GCA_015065265.1. Lineage (GTDB taxonomy): Bacteria > Bacillota > Clostridia > Oscillospirales > SIG627 > RGIG6353. The sequence continues at coordinate 615 of SVQQ01000012.1, forward strand.
TTTTATAGAATGGGCTTAGGTTGATAAAGAGATCCTTTATTTCGTCAGTGTCTTCAAAGTTCTGGAAGATATATTCCAGCAGCTCCTCTTGACGAGCTTGTCCCAGCGTCAATCTGTACAGAGAAAGAATCTTGATCAATCGCTCATAAGATATCTCATCTCTACTGAAAGGATACATTGGCACGATTCGTTCGATCCGTACCATACCTTCCTGCTCGGTCAATCCCCAGAACGGGATCAAATCAGAACAGCCATCTGTTTTCTCCGCATCTTTAGCCTGCTGAAACATTTCACTCCAGATATCCTTCTTGAACGTAGTTTGACCATATCGGTCAGCCACATTTTGGCGAATTGCCAAACACTCAAACCGATTGATACGCCCCTCTCTCTGCTCCAAATCAATAGGATTGGAAGGCAAATTCCAGTGGACAATCCGACGACAGTAGTTATGGAAGTCCAAGCCCTCTTGACCGATGGAAGTAGATGCCAGTACAAAGGGACGAAACGGCGAGTTAAAGGAATTACGAACAGACTTCTTTCGATCTGCATCTTTTTCTCCGATGCCCTTAGTAAAGGAAACAGCGAAGTGTGTACGGATGTTAACTGTCTTTTCCTTTTTGCCAGCCAAGCGTGCCTTGAAATTGTTGAGCGTGTCCACACTGTAGGCAGTAGTTCTCACATTCATAGACTCAATCATATTGCGATGCAGACGCTCCAACAGCTTCTCGTCACGATCCAAGCCATTGGTGAGCAAATGACCATACTCATCAAGCATTGCCTGCAGGTTGCCATCCTTACAGTAGTTAAGCACATTCAACCAGTGTGCATCATCAGACTCACCATAGCACAGTTCAATCACGGCTGTAGATTCCGGAGTATTCATCCGATTGATGAACACCTTTGCAATCTGACTAGGCATATATCCGGGAACGCTATTGCCACCGGAATACTGTCGATACATTCTCAGAGCGCAGACGGCAGGTGATGCAATTGCTATGGTAGCAAGGACATCCAAGAGATCTGCAGGCATCTTACCCAACTCCAGTTTTCTTCCGTAACTGGTTTGACGGTACAACTCGCGCAGTTCTTGCAGGTGGCGAAGGAAACCTTTTTGCCGTGCCGTTTTCTCGTCTTCATCACCAAATGCAGAAAGCTTGTCATCACTATCCAGCCAGGATTGGACATAGCCCGCACCATCCAACACCAAGGGAATCATGTAATACCAACGTTTATCCTCAAATGTGGATTGTCCAGAAGTAAAGCGCTGCAGTTTAGTTGCAAGCTTTTCTTTAATGATGGCCTCAATTTCAGCAAGGGACAGTCCCTTGTTCAGACAATTGATGGGGTCATAGCAATCGGCCAGGAACCGAGAAGGATACATCAGACAGAACAATGTCATTGCGTTCGGCGAATCGTTGCTAACAGAGAAATTCAACCTTGCCAACGGAAAACGTTTTTCGCCGGTGTTGAAATATCGGGGATCCTTATCAGGATTTCTCTTAGCCAGCACACCTACGGTTCTGCGCTCCGCCTCATAGGAAAGAAGACCGGCAAGCATACGCGGTACCATTTCCCAGGATGAGAAGATAAGTGTCTTGGAGAAATGCTTGGCATTTTCGAAGGCTCCGCTCAATGCATAATAAGGACGGGAGGGTGGCACCCAAAGTAGGTTTTCGGCACCGCCTTTGAACACGTGCTTCAACACACGAGACAGTCGGGCGTTACCGGGAGCGATTTCATCGTACTTATCAAAGCTCGCCCTCTTAAGCCATAACCATTCACGATTCAAAACAGAAAGATCTTCCGGCTTGGAAGCGAAGTGCCGCTCGATATCTTTCTTTAGCTTATAATCACGCATAAAAGAAAGAAGATAGGGGCAAGACTTGATATAGTCAATAGGCACATTATAGGAAAGGTTGATGTCTTCCAACAGCTTCTGTGCCTGCAAATAGGATTTGATATCAGATGCCTCCACCTCAACCGGTTCTTTTACCTCGTGCGCATCAATCATATCAGCACCTTCGGTAGCCGAAATACGTTCTGTGCGGCAAATATGATTGTAAAGAGCATCTTCTGCGGCCTGCTTTGCTGCTATCACCGTAGTATCACCGGAAGTGAGCTCCTTTAGGCTGACAGAATAGTTGTTCCATACAGTATGGAAGTGTTCGTCCTCCTGAGGTGTCACATTCAAGAACCGCATCACATCCATAAATTCGGAATAATGCTCATCCACCTGTGTCTCGTCAATCTCTTCCAGTGTGGAGTACATTTTGTAAGGCGTTGCAGAAAGGAGCAGCATACGGACAGATTCAGCGTTAAAGAATTTAGCTGCTAGCATACCAGTTTCAGTTTCCGGATCGGAATTAATCAAATACTTGAACCGCTGGAATTCATCCATGATAACCAGATCAGGTTCAAGCTTGTCCAAACTGATTTGCGCAAACATAACACGCAGCTTTCCAATAATACCGTTATTATTGAGTCGCCGATTGCCGCTGTACTTGATACGTTGGCATAAGTCAATGAGTTCTTCTAAGTAGGTGTCTCCGCCTTTTTGTTTTGCTCTCAACGTATGGTTTATATGCTCCATCATGTATCGAAGGTACTCACCATTCGTTTGAGCATCACATATGAGAACGTTCTTCTCATATTCCTCTCGATACCAATCCCAGGCTTTATACGCCCAGTCCCGCATAGCAACATCCAATTGAGGTAACCAGGATTCTAACTCCGGGATTCGTTTGAGCAATGCGAACATAAGAGCTCGTTCGTCAACCGTACCGGCACCACCGGTCATGCGGAATGACGTATCTGGGGTCAGTGGAATTAACTGAATGAAACGACTAAGCAAATCCTTATCGCTTTCTTGCATGAAAATGTTCAGGTGCTGCATAGAAAGACGGGAAGAACTGGTTGCCTCACGGCGCACCTCATTGCTTATCATGAGCTTATTCAAATTCTGATCGGCGATGGCGCTGTTAGAGCAAATGTAAACGACCTTGACCAAATTATCGCCGCCAGCCTTCTGCATTTGTGCAAGCTTAGCTACAGTACCTCTAGCTATCAGAGTTTTTCCCAAGCCGACTTCGTCAGATACCAAGACACGCTTTTGTCCGTTTCGGTATAAAGAGTCAATACGGTTAACGGTGGCACGCTGGAAGTCCTTCAGACCTGACATAATCCTATTTTCTATTTCGTCTAATTTACCGGCAACATCAATCATCCAGCTTCACCACCTTTCGGAAAGTATCATACAGTTTTTCAAAATTCTCAGGGATCACACCATCTGCAGAAACAGTTTTCAACAGATAATCAATCTCTTTCAGTTTACCGGGATTCGTAGCAGCAGTCTGGAGCATCTTTTCATACAGAGGCGGCAACTGGTAACCTTGTGATCTACTGGTAGAACCAGCCTGCTTTTGTATTTCCATGCTTTCCAAAGAACTAAGCATATGGTCATCACCCAACAGGAAGGCAATATACTGATAAAAGCAATGCTTGTCATTGATGACACCGGAAACAATCGCCTTCTCTCGCTCCTCAGGAATTCCTTCGGTGGGAATCATCAAAACACGGCTAATACTGTTTTCTCCGTCAGATACATAAACCTTGTAAAACTCAGATAACTGTGTCAAAGAGAGTCCCTGAAAGACCATTTCTTCTGCAAGGAAAGCTCGCTTATTTGAAAGCAGCGGAGAAATCTCGATCTGATAAGGCGTAGAGAGAATGCCGGGATAAACCTTGATGCTAAAGGTGTCACCACAGTCCTCGACTCTCGCATGAGGTCTGTTTCGTACCAGTTCTTTTAAAACACCATCCAATAAGCTTTGGGTGTCTTCTGTAACAGTTGCCGCCTGCTCGGTAGACAGTGTGACCCGTTGGAACGGGTTGCTTACGGCGTCTTCCTCACCACAGAAGAGCTGCTCAGTCAATTTAGACAGATTCAGATAGCGATTCTTTGAGCGAAGGCGCATCATAAACTCAACGTTGCCATTCATGGCATTATGAGAGGCGTTAAGCGAGCCTAAATAAAGATCAGAATCAGAATTCTTCCGAACCATATACACCTTTGCATGAATGTCTTGCTGCAGGATTGCGGAATTCTCCTCCGAAATCAAAGATTCGCCATCAACGATAGCGTCCTTCAAGGTGTAGATTTTGAAGTTAGCACAGTCCTTGGCCTTGAGACGGTCCAACGACATAGCTCGTGTAAGCAGTATGTATTCAGAATGATTTATGTACGGATTACGATCGTTGAAGTCTTTAATTATACCGTTAGACAGGAACGGACTCATTATCAAAACCTCGTGAAATGAGTCTGAGAATAGCGGATAATCCGTTATGTTGTGGTAACTGCCATCTGATGCTTTGATGCCTACAGGAATAAAGTCATAATCGTAGAACTCTTTGCTGTTCAGCTCAAACTCTACGTAAGGAAGCTCACGCATCATGCGACGAACAGCAAGCTTTTTATCTCCAGCAAAATTACTCAGATAGGACAGAAAATCGCAAACGGGATCGTTTTTGTCAGTGGTTTCCTCGGTTAACCGACCATCCATGCAGAACGTTACATCCCAACTGCGATCAAAAGTAAGATTGCGGCTGAGTACTACAACTCGATACAGGACTTCCTTGTCATCGTTGATATAGCGCAACAACCAGAATTTAGGATGGAATGAAGGATATCTCGAGATACCTCTGTGCTTTCTGGTGGTTACTTGGAATACCATTTTTTCAAGTAATACATATAGCGGTGTGACATTGTTGGGCATATGAATTTGACCGCCCTCGCAGAAGAGCGCAACCTTGTCTCCCGTACTGCGCAATGCCTCCAGCAGGCAAATGGGATTATTCAGCAAGGCACTATCAGTTTCCTCAGACAGACCCAATGCAATACAGGCGCCAACAAGTGCATCCAAATCCAAGGAATATGTAGTTCCCACAGCAAAATCCAAGCGAAAACCAACAGGCGGTGTTAGAACCTGTCCGTAATCCAATCGATCTTGATTAGGATTAAGCATTGTCTGTCACCTCGCCTTCAAAGATGTCTTTTAAGATTGTTCGCGCATTGGGGAAACGATAATCTAAGTAGTAACCGCCAAACCAAGCATCCAAGTCGAATTCTCCCGGATGAGCAGTTTTAGCTCGACCACTACCTTTCAGTAGGATCTCCCGATCCTTAATGCACTTACATAAGCCGTCAAAGTCGTCTGCCAAAATGTTTTGTTGTGCAGTCCGGAGGAAATTACATAGTGCTCCATTTCCCGCTAAAGATAATCGGGAAATAACCTGTTCAAGATCAACACCAGCTTCTTCCTTGAACAAGGGACGGAGCCTCTCATACTCATCATTAGCAGCATCGTTCTTACCATCGGAGATAATGATATTGTAAGCAACGCGAATAATGTAAAGGAAATGTGAGAATTGCAGTGCAAGCGCATAATCTTCCTGAATATGTTCAGGGAAAACTTCAATCAATTCTGCAAGATCATCAAAGTTTTCACAATCCAACACCTGTGTTAAATTCTCTCGAAGAATGAATCCGAGCATTGTATTGGGATAGTTTGCAATGATTTGTTTTTTAAGAAATCCCGCTTCTGCTGCTGTCAAATTCATTTTCAGATCATCCAACCATCCGGAATAGTGCGTCGGCAAATTCCAAAACTGAAAACCGCCACTGTTGCCGGCATCTCTGTCGTCGCACTCATTTTCCTCTGCATTATCATTTCGATTGCCGAGCTTCTTGAGTGTGGACTTGCGATTTTTAAGAGCGCAAGATGTGCGCAGATACTCTGTAAGTGTCAGATTTCCACCGGTAAAGATGCGATACTGACGCAAACCATTCCAATAGATTTCAACCGGAGCACGCTTGACCCATTGCCCACGTAGCAAAGATCTGCCACCGATAATGCCAATCTCACTTCTGTTTTGATCCAGCAAGCATTCACCACATTCCCGTTCGATAGCATCCAGTGTTCTGCGAAGCACATTGGGATTTGCTTCGGAACTGCGCTCCAGATCCTTCAATGCATAAGGAACGATCAGAAAATATTTGGCCCGTGTTTGGATGGTAGATGTACCAGGAAAGAAAATATTAGAAAAGCCATCACGAACAGGAGCAATACCCAGTTCGTCCAGCGTTCCATTTTCTTGTAACAGATCCAGAACACTCAATATTTTACTGCGTTCAGACTTTGAAAAGTCAATCCAGCCTAATTGCATAACACATCTCCATAAAATAAGTAGTTTCGTAAATATCTAAATACAGTATAAAACATATACTGTCTCATAAAACGGACTTCAAGCTTCTTTTTTTATTATAACATATTTCAGCAATAAATTAAAGATATCGACTCCTAATTATAAATGTTTATAACTTTAATTTTCTTTTTTTGTGCATAGTCATACGCTATTTTGGTTCCGCTTTTGGGTTGATAATCTGTAAGATCGTGACGGCTATTTTTACGGCGTGGTGGAGCGTATCCGGTATTATAATAAATAATACAAACATTGCTTCGGTCTATCATCTCGCAATTGCGTTCCACATAGGCAGCTTTACCGGCTTTCTCCATTCCCTCCGGATAATAGGTATCCTCATAGCTTTCCAACAAGTAGCTTCTGTAGCTTTCGTCAATGCATGGAAACTCCGCTCTCACATAAACACGTTTAATGTGAGGGTATTTTTCTTTTATTTTGGTTACCAAATCATAGCACAGACTGTCGAACTGGCTTTTACTGCCAAACAAGAATGTATTAATATTTTGGTCCACAATTAAACTTTCAATTGTGTTCGTAATTTTAGTCCTCAGTTCAAGTGTATCTACAATCTTTCGGTGACCAAAAAAACAACAGGTTTTATTCTCCAAGCAGTTATCACATCCAAAATTTTATGTTTTAATGCATCAAAACGACGATAAAATTTCTGCATCAACCCATTATAACATATTTTCTTGGATTATAACATATATTTATTTATGAAATTTGAAAATTTAGCGTAAATTCTTGGAATAGTTTGCTCTTGTCATTGTTTAAAATAATAATGACAAGGAGGAATTGTGTCATGGATGCTAATTTTATAAGAAACAGAATAACCGAATTGCGACTCAAAAAGGGTGTTTCAGAATATCAAATGAGTTATGATCTTGGTCATAGCAGGAGCTATATCTATAACATATCCTCCGGAAAGTCCTTGCCGCCTATGGCAGAGTTCCTTGAGATATGTAATTACTTTGAAATCACACCCAGCCAGTTCTTTGACGATTCTATTGAAAACCCGGCATTGCTTCAAAGTGCGATTGATGAGCTCAGAAAGCTTAATGATGACGATATGATGCTGATCATCGGCCATATTCGCCGTTTAACAAAGGAACAAAAGTAAGCAACAAGCCGCACCCAATACGAGTGCGGCTTGTGAGTTGTTTCCCAACTATATTCAGGTAAATAATAATATAATTAAACGAAAGATATGAGGCGCATACAATGAAAGAACAAGAAATTATTTTATCACAAATATCTGCAATATATGATATCTCTCCCTTCGTAAAATATGAAGATGGACAAATGAAGATGATTCTTAAATGTTGTGGTTTGGGAGAATATTATGATAAATATTCCGAATATCTCGAACCTCACTATTACAATAGCGGTTATCAAAATAAAAATCCTTCTTATAGAATCTTTCTGGGGTTAGATAATATTTTTTCTGATTTAATGAATGATAATTGCCAAGAAAAGATTATAGCCTTATTAACTGAACTTGGAAACAATATCGGCCCATCTGTAATAGCTAATGAGGAACTATACAAAGACTCTTTTATTAAATTGAATAACCTATATAATCTTTTGGGCCTTAAAATTGAAGTCATTGACATAGATATATATGGATACAAAATTAATGTGGTTGCGCACACTTGCCAATCTGAAAGATTAGCAGATGATTTCGGCATGGAAAAATGGCTTAAAAATTATTATCCTGCTGTATATGCAATTTATAAAAGTGCACTAGAATCATTTGCTCTTGGTAATATTGTGGCGGCTGTTGAATCATGTCGCTCGGCTCTTACAGGAATATTTTCTCAATTCAAAGGAATTCCATTTAAAAATTCTAAATGGATTCTGGGGTTAGCTACTGAAACAGGAGATTTTACTGGAACAACCGCAGAAGATATATCCCTTATGCAGCCAATAAAGGCAGCCATTGAGCAACATGGTAAAAAAGATATTTCAGATTTCTTTGGGGATAATCTAGAAGGTAGTTATAAAAAAACTAAAGCAATATACTCTATATATTCAATGTTGTCAGATTATGGAACGCATAGTCAAGAAGGAACTCCGGAAACATTGAATAACGATGATGCTTTAATGATGATTAGAATGACTACAGATATTCTAGTTTGGGTATATCAAAAAAACACAATCTAATTTAATTAGGTTTTATCCTTAAGAAACATAAAATTTAGATATGATGAAAGCGCCGTGCGGATTGCACGGCGCTTAATCTTTTAGTCTATCATAGTGACTTTTCTCTGCAAATTTCTTTGTGAAAATTGGCGTAGTAGTTGGCGTAGTGGCGTGGTTTTTTAAGGTTATAAACCACCGAAAACCCGCATAACTACTGGGTTTCTTTGAACTGTATTAGTCCAAAGGTTTCATCGTGGGGAAGAGGATAACGTCACGAATTGAATAACTGTCTGTCAAAAGCATAACAAGTCTGTCGATACCAATTCCAAGACCGCCCGTTGGAGGAAGACCGTACTTCAAAGCATTGATGTAGTCTTCATCAACTTCCGCATTTTCACCCAAAGCACGTTTAGCATTTACCTGTTTTACAAATCTTTCCTTCTGGTCAATGGGGTCATTAAGTTCAGAGAAGGCATTACCCATTTCACGACAGTAAATAAAGAACTCAAAACGTTCGGTAAAGGCAGGTTCAGAGGGCTTTCTCTTCGCAAGGGGAGAGATTTCAACGGGGTAATCGTAAATGAAGGTAGGCTGAATAAGTTTATCTTCAACGAAAGCATCAAAGAGTTCCGAGAGAACGTCACCCTTTGTAGCATTGTCCTCAACCTCTACGTGAAGAGCCTTTGCACAAGCCCTTGCATCTTCGTCACTCTTCCAGTCGTAGTAGTCGGCACCGCTATACTTCTTAACAGCCTCTGCCATAGTAAGTCTTTCCCAAGGAGACGCCATATTGATTTCAGTGCCCTGATAGGTTATAACGTCGCTACCGCAAATCTTCTTTGCAAGACCGCTGTAAAGTTCTTCAACAAGGTCCATCATTCCGTGATAATCTGTATAAGCTTGATAAAGTTCAATTGTAGTAAATTCAGGGTTGTGCTTAATATCCATACCTTCGTTTCTGAATATTCTGCCAACCTCATAAACCTTGTCAAAACCGCCGACAATAAGTCTCTTGAGGTGAAGTTCGGTTTCAATACGAAGGTACATATCAATATCAAGAGCATTGTGATGAGTCTTGAAAGGACGTGCATTTGCACCGATTTCAAGAGTCTGAAGAACAGGAGTTTCAACCTCAAGGAAACCTTTATCGTCAAGGAAAGCACGAATTTCTTTGAGAATTTTACTTCTCTTGAGGAAGGTCTCTCTTACGTCAGGATTTACAATAAGGTCAAGATATCTCTGACGGTATCTTGTCTCTTGGTCTTTAAGTCCGTGCCACTTTTCAGGAAGGGGGAGAAGTGACTTTGAAAGAAGAGTAAGAGTCTTTGTGTGAATTGAAATTTCACCTCTTCTTGTCTTGAAAACAGTACCTGTGATACCGATAATATCACCGATATCCCACTTTTTGTAGTTTTCAAAAACTTCTTCACCAACGTCATCAATTTTGATGTACGCCTGAATTCTTCCCTTAGTATCTCTTATATCAATGAAATTTGCCTTACCCATATCACGTCTGCTCATAAGACGTCCTGCAATAGAAACGTCTTTACCCTCAAGGGTCTCGAAGTTTTCCACAATGTCAGCCGAATAAGCGTCTACGTCATACTTTGTCAAAGTGTAGGGGTCAGCCCCTGCCTCTTTGAGAGAAGCGAGTTTTTCATGTCTTATACGTATAAGGTCGTTTACGTTGACCTCTTCATTTTCAATATTAACGTTTGTTTCAATGTCTGTCATTTTCGTCACCTTTTGTTCTTATATTATTCGTGTGAAACCGACATGATTTTGAGAGCACGTACACCGCTGGGGGTGGTAAATTCAACAGTGTCTCCCGCTTTCTTGCCGAAAAGAGCCGCACCGATAGGGGACTCGTTACTGATTCTGTTTTCAAGGAAGTTGGCCTCTGCCGCACCTACGATAGTGTACTGCGCAGTTTTCTTGCTTTCATCTACTACCACAACAACGGAACCGAATCCAATTGTCGCAGTCTTTGTATTTTCAACAACTTCAACGTTTTTAAGAATTTCTTCAAGTTCAAGAATTCTACCTTCTACTTTTGCCTGTTCGTTTTTAGCTTCATCGTATTCACTATTTTCCGAAAGGTCACCGAAAGCACGTGCTTTTTTTAGGTCGTCTCCAACCTTAACACGTGTGACGGTCTTTAACTCGTTAAGTTCGTCTTGAAGTTTCTTAAGTCCTTCTTTGGTAACAATGGTCTTTTTCATATTTGTATCTCCTGTAAAACTGTTAATTATTTTCCTGAACTCTCAAGATATTTTATAGCCGCCGCAAGTTGATTATCTCGCTCTTCTTCAATGAGGTACATATTTTCCATTTCCCCAATGTCAAGGTCGATATCATAATTTTCACTTGGCTTAATACCAACTCCGTCATAACTTTCGTTTGAGGGTGGCAGATAATACTGAACAGAGAACTTCACAGCGCTTCCGTCAGAAAGAGGGAAGGTGCGTTGAACAGTGCCCTTTCCGTAAGTGGTTTTTCCTACGAATATAGCCTTTTCATAATCAAGGAGCGCCGCGGTAAATAGTTCCGCCGCACTTGCCGTGCCCTCATTTGCAAGTATGGCCATCGGCATATCCAGTTCATTTTTATCAGACGTATCCGTATGGGTGTTACCGCTATTATCTTTTGTAGTAATTATTGGCCCTTCGGGCAAAAGATAATCAAGTATGCTAACAATAGACTCATACTCACCGCCGGGATTATTTCTCACGTCGAATATCAGTTTTTTAGCACCTTGCTTTTTAAGGTCTTCAACCGCATTCTTAAACTGTGAAACCGTGGCAGTACCGAATTGATATATTCTTATATACCCGATTTCTTTGTTTGCGTCTGTTAATTTGTAGGACACGAGTTGAGACTCAAAATGCTTTCGCGTAACCTTGAACTCTACAACTCTGTTACCTCGAAGCACTTCAAAGGTAAGTACTGTCCCTGACTCACCCAGCATTCTGTCAATAGCCTCGTCGTATCCAAGTTCACTGTAAAGAACGCCGTCTACCGAATAGACGATATCGCCTTCTTTAACTCCTGCCTCTTTGGCAGGGGAGTTATCCATAACTTCAAATATTACAAGACGTTCAGTAGTCTTGTCTTCCAGAAGTTGAAGGGCAACTCTAATACCGATTCCCGTCTGATTCCCTTGCAAAGAGTCAATATACTCTTCAAAAGCGTCCGCATTATAATAATCTGCATGAATATCACCTATACCGAACAAATAACCGTAAACTAAGGAGGATGTCAGATATTCTTCGTCAATGTCTTTTACGTAATATTCATTCACAAGGGCAGTGATTTCCGAAAGTTTTGGATTATCCAAAGGCTTTACGGTATGAGAATCTAAAATTTTATTGTATTTAACCTCGTCATATACCGTCACTATCTGAAATGTTAATAGCGCTGCAATAAGCACCAGAACGATACATGCACTAAAAGGGATTTTTCTGTTCATTTGTTAATTGCCTCTCTTCAGGGTTCGGATATGTAATTCATAGGGTCAACGTGAACACCGTCTTTAAGAACTGAAAAGTGCAAGTGATTTCCCGTGGAATCTCCCGTACTGCCGACTTCGGCAATCTTTTGCCCCTTTTCTACTTTGTCACCTTTATTTACAAGTAACTTAGAACAGTGAGCGTACAACGTTGTAATTCCGCCACCGTGGTCGATAGTTATGTAAAGACCGTAACTTGGTGAATTTCTATGAATTATTACCGTACCGCTGTTACTTGCATAGATGGGAGTACCTCTTGCCGCCGCAAAGTCAACGCCTTTGTGGAAGTCGGTCTTACGTCCGTTACTCCATACACGCCAACCAAAGCCGCCGGTATTCCAATAAGTTGCATCATATGCAAGAGGGAAACGGAATCCGTCACCGGTATAGTCCTTCTGCTCCTGCAATTTAATCTGGGCAAGAAGTTCCTTGATTTCCTTTTCAATAGAGTCCATTTCAGCCGACTTTGCTTCATATTGCTTTTGATAATAAGCCTCGTCGTCTTTGTACTTTTTAAGATAATCAAGAGACTCTTGTATTTTTTCGTTTAACGAAATTTTATCTGCTTCAAGAGTCTTAATAGACTCGGCACTTTTTTCTTGTGCCTGGGTCAGTTCTGTCTTTAATAAAGACAGTTCAATTCTGTCGTTTGTAAGTCTCTCTATAAGTTCTCTGTCATACTCGAAAAGAGCATTTGCAACTTCCACTCTTGTCAAAAGGTCTGCAAAATCAGAAGAGCCCAGAATATAGGAAATAATATTTGAATTTCCGCTTTCATGTTGAAGAACAAGGCGTTCTTTTATTATGTTAAGAGAGTTTTCAATATCACTGTCTTTTCCGTTTATAAGAGCCTCTTTTTCTTCAATTTGAAGTGTATATTCTTCAACGAGTTTTTCAAGAGTCTCTATTTTTGTTTCTGTAAGAGTAATTTCCTGGTCAAGTTGATTTTTGATATAAAGTTGATTTGACTGATTCTGTTTAGCACTTGCAATATTTTTCTTAATTGCCGCAAGGGAATTTTCAATACTTCCAAGGTCACTTTCCAGATTTTTTACAGTCTTTTTGTTTTCAGAAAGAGTAGCCGCATTTGTTTCTATATTGTATTTATCCGAGGTGAAGAAAACTGTCGTAAAAGAGACAACAGCCATCAAGAAGACAAGAGCAATCCTTTTTTTGTTCATCATTTACCTCTTTGTTCGTCCTATGAGTTTTCCTGATTGTACTTTTTAAGTGAAATTATACTTCCTGCAAATCCCGTTGCAATACCTATGGCAACAAATCCAAGAATTGTAACGTAAGCAACGTCCGAGAAGGGAAGTATGCTGATAATTTCATACTGGTCGATAAGTTCAAGCATAAGATACTTGTATATCAGATACTGAACGCCGAAAGCCGATGCTGCCGAAATAATACCGATAACCAGCCCTTCAATAAGGAAAGGTCTGGAAATAAATGTAGAAGTAGCACCTATATAACGCATCAGTGCAATTTCGTCACGTCTTGCATAAACTGAAAGTTTAATAGTGTTTATAATTACAAAGAGTGAAACTGCAAGGAGTAACAACATAAGCCAGGTGAATATAATTGCAACAACGTTCTTTAAGTTTTGTATCTGGTCCACCACTTCCATGTTAACGTTCAACTTAGATATATGTTCAATATTTCTTTCAATATTGAGTTTTACCGTTTCAACGTCGGCATCGGGGGCATATGTAATTATATAAGAGTCTTTTAAAGGGTTATCGTTTTTGTAGGTCTCAAAGAGGAATTCTGACTCTTCATACTGTTCAACCTGTTCTTGAAGTGCCACATCCTTGTGCTTGAATTCCACACTCTCAATATCCTTGATTTCAAGGAGTTTTTTACCTATTTCTTCAGTTTCGTATTCGTCGGCATCCCTGTCAACGAAAAGAACGATTTTATTAAAGCCGTCAATTTTATTGATGTTGTAGTTTATGTTCTTAATTACAACGTAAAAAGTTCCCATAATTACAAGAGAAGACAAAAGAACAAATATAGAAGATAAGGTCATAACCTTATTCTTAAACAGACCGTTTGTGGCAAGTTTGAGAGAATAAGCAATCTTAGGAGATTTAAACTTCATCGCTTTCACCTCCTAATCTGTGGTCGTCGGCAATAATGCCATCGCTTATGGTAATAACTCTCTTCTTGTAATACTGAACCATTTTAATATCGTGAGTAATTACAATAACGGTTTTACCAAGGTCGTTTATTTTTTTAAGTAATTCCATCATTTCCACAGACATTACAGGGTCACTGTTACTTGTGGGCTCGTCGGCAATTACGATTTGAGGATTATTTACAAGAGCACGGGCAAGAGCAACACGTCTCTGTTCACCGCCTGAGAGTTGCATAGGATAGTGATGAGCCTGAGCTTCAAGATTTACAAGTTTTAAAAACTTATAAACCCTCTTTGATATAACTCTTGAAGGCTCACCGACAACGTGCATTGCAAAAGCAACGTTATCGAAAACAGTCATATTATTAAAAAGTCTGAAATCCTGAAAAACAAAGCCAAGAGTGCGTCTGAAAAAAGGCACCTTTTTCTCTTTGATTTTTGTAAGGTCATAACCGTTAATCTCGATTTTTCCGGAAGTCGGACGTTCCTCACGGAGTAAAAGTTTTGTAAGAGTAGTCTTACCCGCTCCGTTAGGACCCACTATAAACACAAATTCTCCATCGGCAATTTCAAGATTTAAGTTTCTCAAAGCCTGAGTTCCGTTGGGGTAAGTTTTATTTACGTTGGTAATTTTAATCATTTTTCATATCCTTATTCTTTGTTGGTGGTTTACTTCGGGAAGTGAGGATTAAAACTTGCCCGATTTCGAAGATAAGTATTTCTTAACCATCAAGGCAACCTTAAAGGTTATAGCGTGTTCAAACTCTCTTAAATCAAGACCTGTAAGTTTCTTGATTTTTTCAAGTCTGTACACAAGAGTGTTTCTGTGCACGAACAATTTTCTTGAAGTTTCCGACACGTTAAGGTTGTTTTCAAAGAAAGCCTGAATAGTAATGAGCGTTTCACGGTCAAGGGCTTCAAAAGCACCTTTCTTGAAAACTTCATTCAAGAACATTTCACAAAGGGTAGTGGGAAGTTGATAAATAAGACGTCCGATACCTAAGTTATCATAACTGATTACGTTCTTTTCGGTATCGAAAACCTTTCCTACTTCAATGGAAATCTGCGCCTCTTTGTAAGAACGCGCAAGGTCCTTAATAGACTCAACAACAGTACCGATACCTACAAAACTTTTAAGGTAAAACTCACTGTTTACAGTGTCCACAATATTCTTTGCAGTTTTTATAATTTCCTTTGTGTCATCGGAAGACTTTATTTCTCTGACAAGCACAACTTCATTTTCACCAACACCGATAACGTAATCTTTATTCTTGTCGGGATAAAGATTTTGTATCACGTCAAGGGGAACACAGTCGTTCTTTCCTGAGAAACGGATAAGATATACGATTCTCGGAACGTTATTGTTAATGTGAAGTTCTTTTGACTTTATGTAAATATCACTTGGCAGAATATTGTCAAGAATTACGTTCTTTATAAAACTTGCCTTGTCATATTTTTCGTCATACAAAGACTTGATATTAGTTAAAGAAATACACAAAATTGTTGCAAGGTTATCTGCAACCGCATCTGTTCCTTCAACGAAAACCACGTACTCTATTTTTGAATGATTGTTTATTGGAGTGTAAGTGTACCCACCCGACTTGAAAGGCTCGTTTGTAAAAGTAAGTTCATCCTTTACACCTTCAAGATTTTCTCCGATTCTTACAAGTTCACTACAAGCGATAATGCAACCGTTTTTATCAACGACACCTATTGTTCTGTCGATTACGTCCTTCATCTGATGGACTATACTTTGAAAAAGTCTGTTAGACATTTTTACTTCCTCCGTTATTTGAGCATTTTAATCGCATAGAACAATGCGAAAACTATAGTTTCAAAAGCTATAATAATATCAAAAATTACGTAAGAGCCAATCTGGAAAAGTCCTAAAACCAAAAATACAATAAACTGTATAATTGACAAGAAGAGAGGGAGATAATTTGTATCTTTATTAAGAAAACTGATTTTTATGAATTCCTTTCCACTCTTTTTGTAGATAAGGAGCATAAATCCAAGTGTAAGTGCAACTACAATGAAAAACACTCTTAAAACAACGTCCCACACTCTGCTGTCTACAGGGGAGAGCAGATGCATCATATAAATGATGAATGCCGCAAACGTGTTGAAAACAGTCAGCCCCAGATAAGCACCGGGGAACGAAACTGAAATGAAATATAAAAGGGAAACCAGAACTATAAAAATTATGGCAGGTACAAATCCCTTAAAAACGAAAACTGAAATGAGAAGAGAGACAAAAAGCAATACCGAGGCAATCGCTAATGTAAAAGCGGAAGAAAAGACGGTAAGCGTTTCATCAACACCCTTCTTTTTCATCATAAAGAAGCGAATTGATGCCACAATAAAAAGAATTAAAGGTACAACAGGGAAGAAAGGCGCTACTTTCAAATATAAGGGGAGACTTGCAATTGAGTCTGATGAGTCAAGCCAGTTCCTTACCGATAAAAGAGCAAAGACCGACACAAGCAAAAGAAGAAAAACGATAAGCATTCTGTTAGTAAGAGTGTCGTTTTTTCTCACCTTGTAAGAATAAGATTGTTTTTTAGCCATTTTGATGTACCTCTCTATAACTGTGTTTCGTAAAGTATCATTGATAAAACTGCAGGCCCTGCCGTTTCTGTCCTCAGAATAAGTCTTCCCAATGACACTTCCTCAATTCCTGAATTTTTTAAATATCCTGCCTCTTCAGGTGCAATTCCACCTTCTGGGCCAATGAAAAAACCTACCGAGGAAAAATCTTTTCCCCCGATTACGTCCTTGATTGTTTTGCCCTCTGCCGATTCATAGCAGAAAAACTTTTTGTCAAAGCCTTTGAGAATCTCGGCACAGATATTCAAGTCTATTACTTCGTGAACCACGGGTATTATACCCCTGCCACATTGCTTTGACGCTTCAAGGGCAATTTTGTTCCATCTTTCGACTTTTTTAATTTTTGTCTCTTTATCGAGTTTTACGATACTGCGACGGGATTCAACAGGGTAGATATCACTTACTCCAAGCTCTACCGCCTTTTGTATTACAGTATCCATTTTGTCATATTTTATCAATGCCTGGAATAAAGCACTCTTTACACTTGATTCAGTGTCACTTTCTTTCACTGATAGGATTTTAAGATAAACCGTATCACTAGTAATACTGTCAATTTCACACAGATAGTCAGTACCCTCTGAATTGCTTACAGTGACAGAGTCTGAAACCTTCATTCTCAGCGTTCTTGATATGTGACGGGCATCATCGCCCGTTATCTCAATCACGTCGGAAACCTTGCGTACCCCAAGGGAAGTTTCCTTGGGTAGAAAAAACTTTGGCATAACGTATAACCTTTCGGTAAAGTGAGCAAAGGATTTAACTCA
The DNA here is from genome assembly GCA_015065265.1 of Oscillospiraceae bacterium. GTDB lineage: Bacteria > Bacillota > Clostridia > Oscillospirales > SIG627 > RGIG6353. The sequence goes on from SVQQ01000012.1 coordinate 18,034, forward strand.
TAATTTGTATATATTATACTATATAATGTACGATTTGTCAAAGAATTTTTGATAAAATTGGTGATTATTTTATCTTTTTAGCAACAATTACACACCAGTCTTCTTCTTTTCTTGCTTCGACTATATGAAAACCGCTTTTTTCAAGAGCAAGTGTCACTTCTTCCTCACGTTCACCGATAATTCCCGAGGCAATAAGAGTCCCCCCATCTTTAAGGGAAGAGAAGAATAAATCCGACATCATAACTATAACCCCTGCAACAATGTTTGCACAGATTACGTCATAGTCTGTATTAACCTTTTTTCGAAGTTCATCGTCAGACAGTACGTCACCGTGAAGGACTGTCACCCTGTCAACGTCAAGTCCGTTTTGTCTCATATTGTCAGATGCAATACGTGCGGCAACCTCGTCAATGTCTACAGCCACAGCACTACCTGCCCCCAGTTTCATTGCGGCAATAGTCAGTATCCCACTTCCGCAACCCATATCCAGAACTCTCTCGTCGCCCCTGATAATCTCTTCCAGTTCTTCCATACATAACTTCGTTGTAGCGTGTGAGCCTGTCCCGAAAGAAGAGGAAGGGTCGATTTCTATGACCAGTCTGTCTCCCTTTAAGTCCTCTGTGAGTTCTTCCCAGGTCGGCTTAACCACAAGGCGACTGCCTACTCCAAAAGGCTTAAAGTACTGCCTCCAATTGTTTTCCCAGTCCTCGTCTTTAACAGTATCGAGACTGTAAACAATATCCGAATATAAAGGATTGTCCTTTTTTAACTTTTCAATAGCCTTCACCGTGTCAGAATATATCTTTTCACCCTCTTCATCGGTGGAAAAATAAGCGAATATAACGGGAGTTTTCTCCTCACTCATTAAAAGTTGTTCATCTATGTAATCGTAGAAAATACCGCCACCCGACAAAGTTTCTTCAAGGTCGGAAAAATCTTCTACCGTAAAGGTTTCAACACCCGTAATTACAAGAAGATTAGAAATGTCCTCGACAAAAAGGGGAGGGCAGGAACAATTTTCCTTTATTGTTATGGCAAGTTTAGACCAAATCATTTTATTTCCTCTCAATATACCGATTTTGAGGCTGTCCCACTTCGTGAGACAGCCTCGTCTTTATGTAGATAATTTTTTTAGTTTATTAAAGAATATACTTGTTAAGTTCTGCAGGGAAGTCAGATGCATCGATAGATGCGGTAGTAACACAGTTGATTTCCTTCTTGCTTGTAATTTCGTCAAGAGCATTTATAAGCTTAATAAAGTCTGCCTTGTCATCCTTACAAATTTTAAGAGAAGAGTCGATGAATATATCCTTAATGTCATAGTTTGCAGAGATAATTCCACATACCATTCCGTAAAGTTCGTCTGCATTGTTAATCGAGAAATGGTCGGTATCAACCAATCTCACCTGATGGTTAACGTCAAACATAAGCTTGTTACCCTTTTCGATGCAAACAACGTTTCCGGGAGAAGTTTCTACCGCCTTGTTTGCAAGTTCGATAAGGTGCTTTGTTTTACCGCTACCTTTGAGACCAATGATGATTCTTACCATAAAAAATACCTTCCTTTCCATTGGTATATTTCTTCTGTATTTATTGTACAACAAATCTTATAAAAAATCAATAGTCTTTCGTCAATTTAACACAGATTTTAATCAAAATCTGTAGTAAATATTTATTTTGTCACCGAATACAAGTATTTTATCAACTACCGTACGAACAAGGTGTCTCTTTTCACTAAAATCGAGAGTATCCCATAAATCTCTGACGTTTTCTATTTCGGAAATGGCAGTCACTTTTTTCTCTTTGTTTGCCTCGTTTAAGAGCCTTTCTTCATCTGCTTTTTTTGACCTTTCAAGCTTCTTTTCCGTGTCCTTTATTACGTCAAGCAAAGCATTGTTTCCGTCAGACCATAACTCATATAACCTTTTGAGTTTCTTTTCGAGTCTTACCGTCTGTGACTGGGTTTTTATTACCTTTTCGCTCTTTATCTCTTTTTCAAGAGATAAAGAAAAAATGTCCTTTAACAGCTCGTCTTCTACCTCGTCTGCCCAAACCTTTTCGTTTTTACATTCAGGGTCGTGGACAAGGTAAGGTTTTGACTTTTGTTGAGAATAACACACAAGTTTATATCCTTTTTTGCCCCACTTCTGATACCTCATCCGCGCCCCACACAAACCACAGTACACAAGCCCCGAAAGTAAGTGCCTCGACTCACTTTTCATACCTCTTGCCCGTCTTTTGAATTCATCTTCGCTTCTATCAAAAATTTCCCTGTCTACAATCGCCTCGTGTCTGCCCTCATATTCTTCACCCTTGTAATTTATAACCCCTATATTTGTCTTTCTTTTTAATATCTGCACCACCAGTTTTTCATACTTCAAATTAAGTTCGTTTGCTATGGCGGAAGGGGACATTCCCGACAAAAACATATCGTAGATTTTTCTTACCGTCGGCGCATCATCATTTGGCACAAGGATTCCTTTCTCACTGTCATAGTCGTAGCCGAAAGGTATCTTTCCACCACCCATCCACAAACCGCTTTTGACTCTTTCCTTCATACCCATACGGGTCCTGATTTTTATAGTCTCTCGCTCCAGTTGTGCAAAAGCCGAAATTATTCCCAGCATAGCCCTGCCAATAGGCGTTGAGGTATCCATATTTTCAGTAAGGGAGACAAAACCTACATCATACTTGTTAAATACGTCTTCTATTAAGAACAAGGTGTCCTTCTGACTTCTTGAAAGTCTGTCAAGTTTATATACCGCAACATGTGATATTTCACCACGTCTTACGCAGTTCATCATATCCTGAAGCGCAGGACGCTCTAAATTACTTCCGCTAAAACCTGGGTCAATAAAGAACTCGTATTCTTCTACTTCCTTTGAAATGCACCAGGCTTCAAGAAGTTTCTTTTGTGCATCAATAGAATAACCTTCCTCTGCCTGACCTTCCGTAGAAACCCTGACGTATAACGCTACACGCTTTTTCACACCATCACCTCTTTTTTTAACTTTAATATACCCCACTTATCAAAATTTGTATAAAAGGGTAATATCAAGGTGAAAATTTAATGAGGTGATAATTATTAAGGTTGATAGATTTATAAAGGGTAAAAAAGTAAGTAGGGAAGAGGTTATTAAAAACAAAATTAAACTCTCTTCCCTTATAAAAAAACGTTAACTTGTTAAAAACTTCATATAATCCGTACCCTTCTCTTCCCGCCAAGCGTCAATAGGGTCACGGAAAACTTCTCTCTTCGATTTGACTTTACCTGGCAAAAATCCAAGTGACATCACTCCGTATCTCAAAGCGTCGGGAGCGTGAGTCAGTTCGTGAGGAGTACTCGATACGTCCTCACTTACGTTTGTGTCAAAGGTGAGTTTCGGCAAAGTCCTGATAACGTTAAGACAGTTTTCAAAGAATATGAGCCTTGTTTCTCCCTCGTCGTCCTCTCTTAAAAGTTCCCTTATCATACGCCACCCCGGAATTCGTGAGTTGTTTGCACTCGTAACTCCTTTAAGACCATAGGAGGAAAGTATGTCAAACCCCGTCTTACCACTGTCCTGACGTCTTCCCGCAAGGTCGGGACTTGCCACCGCCCACCGAATTTTATCATCTCCCGATAAAGCCTTGATTTCCTTCGCCGCCTGACTAAGAATTAGCCCTGGGCGATAAAGTTCCTTATAAACGTAAATTTTAGATTTATCGGGAGGGAATGCAAACCATAGACACGCCGTCATATCAAGACCGTAGTCAAAGGCAATAAATCTGTTCCAGTTCGATGGGATTTCAAATGGGCGACAAACGTTTTTATCCCTTGAAAATTCAGGAAAATATTGCCCCTCAAAAGCATCCCAGTCACCGTAAAGCATGGCTTTTCTGCGAAGTGGCGGAAGGGCTTCAAGAGTCTTTACGTAACCTGGGTTTTTTGTTATTATGTACTCATTGTCATAAACTGTGGAGGGAATAAAAGTGTAGTCTTCACTTCTTTCTGCCTCGCCGTAATTCCTGTCAATGAATAAACGCTTTACCCATTCGTGACCTATTCCACCTGGGTTGCAGGTGAAATACATTCTCGGCACAAAAGAGTCTATGTTTCCCGACAGTCTGTTAGACTCCGTTAGGGCTATATACTGCATATAGGTAAACTGAGTTGCCTCTTCCATACCAATTACTTCATAAGCCTGACCCTGATATTGCAGAATGTCCGACTCATTTAGACAGTAGCCGAGTTTTATTCTGCTCCTGTTTTTGAAGATGAATTCCTTTGTCACTTCCTTGTAGTCTGCAATTTTGTAAAGTGCTTTTTTTAGCGGTATTATGTGGTTTTCTCTGAGTTCTGGGAAAGTACGCCTTAAAAGTAAAATTTGAATACCTGGGTGAGAAAGAGCAAGAAGTATGAATTTAGTCCTCATAGCCCAACTTTTCCCACCGCCTCTCGCTCCGCCATATGCAACCCTTGTGGAGTTTGCAAGGAAAAATTCCTCTTGCTTGGGATATGGCTTTATTGTGGATAAAAACTTTTCAACTCTCGTCATATCACACCGTCCACTTCTGCACACTTTCGGGAAGTAAATATTCACCCTCGTCAGAGTCCGATGCGTCAAGGTTTTTCCACCTGTCAAAATTCACCGAAAGAAATAACTTAACGCCGGAAAATGCCTCTTTTGAAAAAAGCCTTTCCTCTGCATATTCCTCAACCTTCAGCACCGACATTTTTATATATCTTTGCATTTCTTCGTCTTTAAAATTAAACAGTTCTTCACGGCTTTCAACCCCTATTGCAAGAGCGAGTCCCGTTAGAGTATAGGGAAGCGCAATTTTCTTTACAGGTTTACCTTTTTTGTCTAAAATTACGTTCCCGTTTTTGTCTAAAACAGGCATAAGTCTTGAAGCAAAATAGTTTTCTACCCGTCTTTTTAGTTCCGACAGGGTAGTAGGTCTTTTTTTATATGTCATTTTAGTCTCCTTTAAAATTTACTTTCAAGTATATTTTATCGCGACTTTCACTGACATAAAATGACCTCTTTATGACAAAAAAATGGCTATAACTTTACGTTATAGCCATTCTCATTTATTATTCAGGTTTTCCTAAAAGTTTAAACATATTCTTCTTGTAAACTTCAACACCGGGCTGATTGAAAGGATTAACACCCAAGATGTAACCCGAGAGAGCACAGGCAAGTTCAAAGAAGTAAACCGTGTAACCGAAGTTTTCTTCATCCATTTTGTCAAGTTCAAGCACTACGTTAGGAACTCCGCCTGAAACGTGAGCATCAAGAGTACCAAGGAGCGCCTGTTTGTTTACGTAATGGAAATCCTTGTCGGCAAGAAAATTGAGGTTGTCAATGTTAGATGCATCATAAGGAACCTTAACTTCATTCTTTGAATTCAGAACGTCAACCACAGTTTCAAAAATAATTCTTCTTCCGTCCTGAAGATACTGTCCCATACTGTGAAGGTCGGTTGAGTAAATTACAGAAGCGGGGAAGAGCCCCTTCTTGTCCTTTCCTTCACTTTCACCGAACAATTGCTTGAGCCACTCGTTCATATACATAAAAGAGGGCTTGTAAGACACGAATAACTCAATTTCATATCCTTTTCTTACGAGAAGATTTCTTATTGCGGCATATTTGTAGCAGTCGTTTTCTTCGATATTTGTGGAAGAGAAATCTTCCATAGCCTTTTTAGCACCCGCCATAATAGCGCGAATGTCACAACCTGCAACTGCGATGGGAAGAAGACCAACAGCAGAAAGAACACTGTATCTTCCGCCAATGTCGTCGGGAACAACAAATGTTTCGTATCCCTTTTCAATGGCAAAATGCTTGAGTTTTCCGGGCACGTCTTTCTTGTCGGTAGTAACGAAAATTCTCTCTCTTGCACCCTCAGCACCGTACTTCTTTTCAAGAAGTTCTCTGAATACCCTGAAAGATGCCGCAGGTTCGGTTGTAGAACCCGACTTTGAAATAACGTTTATACAAATGTCCCTACCTTCACAAATTTCAAGAAGTTCCTGAAGCGCATCGGGGTCAATGGTATTACCTGCAAAATAAACGTCGGGAGTATCCTTTTTCTTTGCATTATAGGAAGCACCCTTAACGAATTCAATAGCCGCCCTTGCCCCAAGATATGAACCGCCAATACCAATGGCAATAAATATATCGCAAGACTTTTTAATTTTTTCGGCAGCCTTGAGAATTCTATCGAATTCTTCTTTATCATAGTTCACAGGGAGTGTCATCCAACCGATAGGTTTTTCCGAGGGTTCACCTTCTTTTATTAAGTTTTCGTGAGCCGCATTCACTTCTCCCTGAATAAGAGCATATTCGTGCTCCGAAATAAAGGAAGTAAGATAATCTGTTTTGAGTCTGATTGCCATTTAAAATTACCTCATAAATCAAAAATAGTTTCAAGCCAGTCACAAGACCAACCAACCCAACGTCTGTTGTATTTGTTTGCCTCAGATAAAACTTCCCTTGACGCCACCGACATTCCATGCTTTGCTTCAGGGAAAACGTGAAGTTCAAAGGTGAGTTTATTATCCGCAATAGCCTTTGCCATAAGACAGGAATTCTGTACAGGCACCGCCTTGTCACAAGAAGTATGGAAAAGGAATACTGGAGGTGCATCTTCATCTACTCGTTTTTCGGGAGTATAACGGGATATAAGCTCATCATCAGCACCGTCACCGAGCAGATTTTTATATGAACCCTTGTGAGCATACTCGCCTGACGTGGAAACAGAGTATCCCAGAATTACAGCATCAGGTCTTATATCCTGTGCACTACAAGAAAGTTCCCTTAAAATACTTTCATCTTTGTACATAAAGGCAGCACAACCTGCAAGATGACCGCCCGCAGAAAATCCAATCACACAAATCTTTTCAGGGTCTGTGTGCCATTTTTCTGAATTCTGTCTTATTGTAAGTATTGCCCTTGCAACTTCATAGTGAGGCTTTGCAAAGCCTTTTTCTTTGTCAAAAAGTGTGTCAACTCGGTCGGTTGTTGAATAGTAAAGAATTGCAGTGTTATACCCTTCGGCCATATAAGCCCTTGCCACAGGTTCGGCTTCACGAGGGGAGCAGTATTTGTATCCGCCACCGGGACATACAAGCATAAAAGGTCGCTGACTTATTGAGTATTCATCACTTTCGTCACAGAGGAATACGTCAAGATAAACGGGTATATCTTCCGAGTAAAGATAAATTCTTTCACTTGTCATATTATATTCCACCAATCCTCATTTTATACCCTGTACATCAAATCTGTGTAATCGGGTAAAGGCCACATATCCTTTGGAACAAGAGTTTCGAGTTTATCACAATAAGAACGTAGTTCTTCCATTGCAGGAATAACACAGTCCTTGTACTTGTTTGCCCTCTTTGAAATATCTTCCGTCTCACTTGCCAACAGATGATTTTTCTTTAATTCTTCAAGAGCCGATACCGCGCGTTCAAGGTTTACGGAAATCTTTGAAAGTTTGTCTTTTGAAGACTTCATTTTCACACCCACGTCACCTGCATCCTTTATATCACGAGCAAGTTTTCCACAGTAACTTTCAACCGCAGGTATAATTGACTTTTCAGCAATAGTTTGCATTGTAAGAGATTCGATATTTATAACCTTAGAATACATTTCAAGGTTAATTTCATATCTTGAAGTAATCTCATTTTCAGAGAGTATTCCGTGTCTTACAAGAAGGTCAACGTTCTCTTTTCTTGTCAGGGCTTCAATTGCCTCAACAGTTGTAGGAATGTTCACAAGACCTCTCTTTTCGGCTTCAATTCTCCATTCCTCCGAATAGTTGTTACCGTTGTAGAGAATTCTCTTGTGCTCTTTTATAATCTCTCTTATAATATTCTTTATTTCGATATTTATGTCACCTTTTGCCTTGTCAAGCCTGTCGGCAATAAGCATAAGTTCTTCTGCCATAATAGCATTGATAACAAAAGAAGGACGTGACACGGAAGAAGAGGAACCGCACATTCTGAACTCGAACTTGTTACCTGTAAATGCACAGGGGGAAGTTCTGTTTCTGTCTGTCGTATCCTTCTTGAAAGAGGGAACAGACAAAACGCCCATATTCATATTAGCGTCATTCTTCTTTAGAAAATCGTGTGAAAGTTCAATAGCATCGTAAATTTCACAGAGTTCTTCCCCAAGGAAAATGGAAATAACGGTAGGAGGCGCTTCATCACCGCCAAGTCTTACGTCGTTACTTGCCCCTGAACAAGAAAATCTGAGCAGATCCTGATACTTGTCAACACCCGAAATCATAGCCGCCATAAACAAAAGGAAAGTTATGTTTTCTGAAGGATTTTTACCGGGGGATAGAATATTTAAACCTGTGTCGGTTGACAGTGACCAGTTTATGTGTTTACCCGAACCACTCACGTTTTTAAAGGGCTTTTCGTGTAAAAGACAAGCAAGTCCCTTTTTCTTCGCAACAGTTCTCATAGACTCCATAGTAATCTGGTTCTGGTCACAGGCAATATTTGCAGTGTTATATACACAAGCAAGTTCATGCTGAGCAGGTGCTACTTCATTGTGCTTTGTTTTAGCCGATACACCAAGCGCCCAAAGTTCTCTGTCAAGTTCGTGCATATAGTCGGAAATGCGAAGACGAAGCCTACCGTAGTAGTGGTCGTCCATTTCCTGACCTTTTGGCGGAGGAGAGCCAAAGAGAGTTCTTCCGCACAAAAGTAAATCGAGTCTCTTTTCATAAAGTTCTCTGTCAATGAGGAAGTATTCCTGTTCAGGACCAACGGTTGTAATAACCTTTGTAGAGTCCTTGTCCCCAAGATGTCTTAAAACTCTCAGCGCCTGAGTGTTGAGAGCCTCCATAGAACGCAAAAGGGGAGTCTTCTTATCCAAAGCCTCACCTGTATAAGAACAGAAAACTGTAGGGATGTAAAGAGTCTGGTCTTTTACGAAAGCAGGGGAAGTACAATCCCACGCAGTATAACCTCTTGCCTCAAAAGTGGCGCGAAGACCACCTGAAGGGAAAGAGGAAGCGTCGGATTCACCTTTAATAAGTTCTTTACCGGAAAAGTCAACAATGGCGTGACCGTCTTTATCAAAACTTAAAAAAGCATCGTGCTTTTCTGCAGTCATTTCATTTAAGGGTTGAAACCAATGACTGAAATGAGTCGCACCCTTTGAGGTGGCCCAATTTTTCATAGCCTCTGCAACCTCATCGGCAATATCATTGTCGAGAGGGCAGGAGTTATCTATGGTCTCCTTTAATTTTTTATATGTTTTTTCTGATAAATTTGCTTTCATTGCCTCGTCGTTGAAGCAAGAATTTGCATAAATATCTGTAATATACATATGTACTCCTTAATAATTAAAATTAATTATTATGTGTTTCAATATATTCTCCCATGAGAGCAATAGTTCTGAGATTTGTAACCTCATCATCGGGCACGGAAATTCCATACTTGTCTTCAATAGTCATAAGAAGTTCAACAATGTCAAGAGAGTCAGCACCCAAATCGTCGATAATGTCTGTGTCGGGAGTGATAGAGTCAACGTCAACTTTAAGCTGTTTTGCAATAATTTCAATAATTTCCTGAATCATAATAAATTCCTTTCAAGGTAAATAAAATACAATATATTTTACACTTTTTTTCTACTTTTGTCAACTCTATTTACCTCTTATTTAGTCTTAAGAACTCTACCTTGTAAACAAAATGTAAAAAATATTGCCTACGCTTTTTGCGTAGGCAATAAATTTTTAGTGTTTTGTGTAACTTAATTTCCGTAATACTCAAGAGCGATATCTACAGGAGTTACGTTTCCGTCAATTGTAACGTCAGGAGTCTCCCAAGTGTCCTCGTTTTCAAGAACGCCACCTGCAAGTCCTAAAACAACCTTTGCTCTGGCTGGGTAAGAACCTCCTGAAGAAACTCCGTAGGTATAAGTGAAGTCACCGCTTGGAACTGTAACAGAACCTTCGAAGTCGATGTCAGTCATTGTAGGATGAGTAGTACCACTGTTGGCATCTGTCTTATACGCCTTGTTTATTTCAGGGAAGTACTCAATGTAATCTTGTGAAGTAAGAGTTGTATTAAAGGTTATAGTGCTATTTCCAATAGTAATGCTGGGGTTTGACATACTTGCATTGGAGGTTGACTTATATTTGAAGGAGTCGATGAGTGCACCCTCACAGTCACCTGTCAGATGAATTGTAAGAGAAGTAGCACTGGAAGCGGAAGAGGTCATTCTTCTTGTGTTTGAAACGTTGGGGAAAGAATAACCGTATGCATTAGGATTATCCGACTCAAAGAGCATGATATCTTTTGTGCCTTCAAAGTTCAGGGGAACAAAGTAATTTATCTTTTCACCGCCTGACGTAAGAGTTAGCGCAATAGCACCGTCTTCGGAGTTGTTGCCTGTAACTGTGAGAATCAAGAGCGATGAGTCGAGGTTAGTACTTGTGAAGGTATACGTTCCTTCTGTAACTTGTACAGGAACCGCAGTAGTTTCGCCTTCTGGAACTTGTTTGAAGTCAATAAGAGTAGTTGGAGTACGTGTAGCGTATGCCAAGCGTCTGCCTTCAATTCTTATGTAAGGCGTTTGTGCGGAGAATGGGTTGTTGGCATTCGCAGTACCGTAGGCGTCAATGTTCAATACGAGATTTTTTACGTATTTCATTTCCTTGAATGCCCATGTGTCGCCCTGCTTGAATAACTTGTATTCGTATTCGCCATTCTTTAACTGTTCTCTTACTTTGTCAGAGAAGTAGTTTGACTTACGAAGTCTTGAATATACTGAATAGTACTTGAGGTTTGCCTTCATTTGAGGATAAGACAAATGTCCGTTATCAAAGGGGTTTACAGACATCGCAGAGTTATACGCAATAGCAAGAGTTCCGATATAGTCAATGTCATCTGAGAAGAGTGTCTGAAGGAATCTGTTTCTGTATGTCTGCTTTAAGTCGGGAGCAAAGTGGAACCAACCTGCATCAGTACCCAACATATAGTTTGTATGATTTTCTATATTAGAGAGGGTAATAGATCTTATAAGTTTATAGTGGTTGTTTCCGTAGTCAAGCTGTCCGCCTCTTGTCTTACCTGCCCATAATTCAACCGCTGAAGAAGAGAAGGAGAAGACAGGTGCTGTGTTACAATTTTCGAGAACCTCGCGAACGAATTCTGCAAGATAGTAGTAGTTGTTTTCGTCGGTAGTATAATGAGTTCTTGTAGTAGTTTCAAAAGCGTCGAGGTAAATTCCTGTAAATCCGCCTTCATTATAAGCCGCCGCAATATTTCTTGCCATCTGGTAGAAGAGATCGGAACCTGGAATCGGAACAAAAGAACCGTAGAATCCTCTGAGCTGACGGATTTCTGCACCTGCTTTGTGAGTAGTGGCAGTTGTACCACACTGTCCTCTTGAAACTGTAAATCCTGTGGTATCCTTTGCGGAAACTAAAACGATTTCCTTGTCAATGAGAAGGTACTTAGAATTTCCGTAGGTTGAACCTGTGGGAAGAACGTTTGAAGGAATAGAGAGCCCTGTACCATCTTCACTTGTGGGGATTGCAGTAGCATCCGCTGTTATGTCAGAGGCAACTGTGTAAGTTGTAGGATTGTAAGCTATGTCCCTTACGTAATCACCTGTTGATAAAATGTTGGTAGATTCAGGAACAATGAGGGAAGAATAAGTATGTATACTTGCAGTTATTCCCTGTTCTGAAAGTTTGTCAATTATTCTTTCTTTATAGTCGCCTGCTGTAACGAAGGTTTCCCCTTCACGGGCTGCTCCTATAAAGTTGAAGTCACCGTTATAGAAGGTCTCGGCACCTTTATGAATGAAGATGTTATCGACGGAAAATTCTTTTGCATAATTTGCAAGGTTGCTTACGTTGCTTTCTGAAAGATCGTAACTACCAAGCCAGATACCGTAATCTTCAAAGGTCTCTTTGTTGTCGTAAGCAAAGGCACCGCCCTTAAGGGATGTAATACCAACGCTTATATCAATTTTGCTTGTGATTTCTTTAAGGAAAGTACGGTGTGTTTCAGTAGTACCGTCTTTATATTTCGAGAAGGTAACACCGATTTTTGCACCCATATGTTCAGGCACGTCATTTCTTGCAAAACCAATGGTTGTTCTTGAAACACCACCGGGATAGTAGTTGGTGTCTGTATAAGTGTTCATAGCAACACATGAGAGTCTGTAAGAATTAGCGTCATATGAAAAAGGAGTGCTTACAGCAAGGTTACCAAAAGCAATAGCTGTGTGACTCTGATTGAAAGTTGTGTCAAGCTCTACTGTAAAGTAGTTATCAAAAACGTCAATGATGAAATATGCTTCGTCACCCGTTCCGTAAACTACGTGTAAACGACCGTTAACAAGGTCAACACTTACAGGCGCCGAGGTCATAGTCTCTCCGGTTTTAATATATGTAAACCAAGGATAAGTAGTCTTTTGAGAAACGTTTTCACCTGTTTCCTTATTTACTACGCTTATGATTTTACCATCATCTTTTGAAATCGTGATTTTTGCCTGTTCTGTTTCAAAGGATATGGCATCATCTTCATCAACGAGTTTCGAACCCTTTTGAGAAGCAATATATCTGACTGTTGGCACGTTGTCGTTTGATGCCATAAGAATATGGTCTATTGCCCAGTGGTTGTCTTTAACGTCAGAGAAGTTGTTTAAAACGGTTGATGGAATAACAGTAGTTTCGTCAACCACAAGATTAAGCGCGCGGTTGATTATTGTAACAACCTCTGCTCTTGTGATAGTAGAGTCAGGCTTGAAGGTGTTATCTTCATATCCGTTAATAATGCCATTTGTATAAAGAGCACATATAGCACTGTAATACGTATGTGTTTCATCAACGTCGCTGAAGCCTTCGCTTGAACCTGTAAAGCCACCCGCATTTGCAATGATTTGTGCAAGTTCACCTCTTGTAATGGCAGACTTGGCATTAAGTTTATTTGTGTTAATGTAACTGAAAATACCATTTTTTTCAAGAAGTTGTACCGCATCGTAGAACCAGTCGTTTACACTTATATCAGTGAAGTTTGAAATAGTTCCCTTGGGAATTTCTTCGCCCTTCATCATAATATTGGCAATTATTTGTGCAACTTCCGCTTTTGTAATATCACCTTCAGGCTTGAATGTTCCATCCCCGTAACCCTGAACGTAAGCGGTGTTTGCTCCGTTGTACTGACTTCCAAGAGAAAGATTTCCGTCATTGTAACTTGTAACGTATCCCCATGGTTCATACTCTACAAAGAGAGCAGTCATTGTATATTTGCCCTTGTTAGTTGTATAAGAGTTGACGTTTACGTCTTCAACGGCTGGAAGGTCACCGTAAGGATAAACGTCAATGGCAACAACGTAACCTTCAGCCTTCGGGAAAGCCTTCGCAATGTCAAGTCTGTGAGTCATACGACCGATAACGACAGCCGAAGTTGAAATGTTGGGAGGGAAGAAGGTTTCGGGTTTATAGGTGTGATATTCATGTTCACCTTTTGAGTTTATTGTGTGAAGAACGTATATGGATCTGGGAACAGTACCGTTATTGAACGTAAGACGGATAGAACCCTGTCTTATACCTGTTGAAAAAGTAGCGTATTTTAAGTCTTCTACAGGTATAATTTCGTCAGATGCATAAGCGTACTTGAACACTACGCCTTCATACGTGGAAATTATAGAAGAGTTATCGGCAGTTCCTTTTGCAACGTTTTCTGCAATAGTAGAACTGATGTGACCGTTATTGCTTGTCAAGTGCTGAGCACTATATACGGAATTATAAACGTAGTTACCAAATCCGCCGGACCACTTACCTGCAACGTAAGATTTACTTGTAGAGAAAAGTACCTTTCCGCTGGAAACAGTTGTGATAGAAGATAAATCTTCGTCACTGCCTTTTATCCAGACAGTTGTAACAGTCCCGCTTGAAGTTTCTTTTATGTTATAGAGACCGGGTGTAAGTCCGGTAATTGAACTTGACCCTGTATCAACGCTTGTGTATGTAGGGGAATCATGATTTACCATAGTAACACTTGCGTATTGGTAGGAAAGGGATGTGTTAAGTCCAACTACGTTTCCGTCTTCAACACGTATCTCAGCACTTACTGCAAAGGATAACGTGAGAATTGAGAAAAGCATTGCAAGAAACACAAGTAAAGTACGTTTGATGCTGATGTTTTTCATAAATACCTCTTTAAAAATTAGTTAGTGAATACTAGTAGATATATAATACACTTTTTTTGATAAAAAGTCAATGTTTTGCAAGGATTTTATTAGATAAAAAACCGAGCACTTCTAAAAAAGCGCTCGGTTTTTGTTTTTCTTTAAAATAAATTGTAAATTAGCTTAAATAAACTTTTTCAATTCCTTCGGGGATATCAACCTTGGGTACATTCCAGCTTGCAGGGTTTTTAATAATGTCACCTGCAAAACCTATTGTCACAACTGCACGAACGGATGTGTTTTCAACAGACGTTGCATTGTACGTATACGAGAAATTACCTGCGGGAACTGTCACAGAGCCTGTGAAGGAAATCTCTTTTGTGATTTGGTTTGCCGAAGTGCTTATCTTGTCGTAGTAGAAGAGATAAGCCTTGTTTTCGTCGGGATAGTATTCAATGTAGTCGCCACCGCCAAGTTCAGCGTTAAAGGTTATCGTCTCATTACCAACGGTAATAGAGGGATTCTTCACGTTACCCTTATTTACGGTGTATGCTTTAAGGTCGCCGAGCTTAACACCACTGCAGTTACCTGATGTGTAAACTCTCACGGCATCAATTGAATTAAGATTGTTCAAAGGACGCTTTGAATTTGTAATGCCGAAGTCGTAATTGTTGTATTTTACGTCATCGTCTTCCATAAGAGTGAACTCTTTCCAACCTGAGAAGTTTGTGGGGATTATGAAACTAACAACGTCAGAACCTGACATGATTCTGATGCAAATAGCAGAGTCTTGTGACGAGTTTCCACAAACGTTAATCTTGAATGCAGGAGTTTCAGCAAGGTTCATCTTTGAAGAAAGTGTAAGTTTTCCTTTTTCTACAAGGGCTGAAACTTCTGTGTTTTCGTCAAAGTCATATACAAGTTTCTCACCTTCACCAAGAGTTGAAAATCTCTGCTCAATTCTGATGAAAGGCTTTTGCTTTTCAAATGGGTTAGTTCCTCTGAAGGTCTGATACAAACTGTCTTTTCCGTCAAATACAATGCTTTCAAGATAGTTCATTTCTCTGAACGCCCATGTACCGTCAGCCTGCTTTATTACTTTGTACTCATACTCACCGTTCTTGATCTGTTCCTTAACCTCAGGCGCAAAGTAATTTGCCTTGCGAAGTCTTGAGTAGAGTGAATAGTATTTAACGTTTGACATAAACTGAGGATATTTCGTATAGTTGAGTCCGAATGGGTTTGTTACCATATTGGTGTCATATGCAATGGAGAGTGAACCCATATGGTCAAGGTCATCTCTGAACATAGTGTCATAGTAAGTGTTCTTGTAGAGTTGATTTGTGTCGGGAGCAAAGTGTACCCAGCCGATGTTCGCACCGAGATAACTCTGCATGAAAGGTATAGCTCTTGTATTTATCTGATTTTCTTTGAAAGGTTTGTAGTTTGCAGTAGCATAGTCGAGCTGTCCTGTTCTTGAGATACCTGCCCATGCAGCGTGTTCAACCGTTGACATTTCTAGTATGGGATCAACTTCTGAGTAAAGAAGAATTGTACGCACGAACTCTCCATACCAGTAGAATGACTCGTGATCTTCAGTCCAAGGGCTGTAATCGATAGATTCAAAGGCATCAAGATATACCATTTCGAATCCGCCTTCGTTTACTGCTTTTGCAATGTTCTTTGCTACCTGATAGAAGAGGTCCGAACCGGGAATAGTCTGCGCACCGCTATACCAACCTGTAAGATGACGGAGCACAGCACCGTCTTTGTGCGTAGTCGCCTTTGTACCACAAGTACCGCGTGTTACACCGATAAATCCGCTTGTTGAACCCTTTGATACCTTAATGATTTCTTCGTCAATAAGGAAATAAGCAGATTCTGTACCGTAATCAGAAAATCCATCGGGTATTTTAAGTTTTGATACGTCTTCATAAGTCTTAACACTTGTTTTTCTTGCATCAAGGTCTCCGCGAAGTGTATAAGAATCTTCCAGATAACATATCTGCTGTTGATATACGGGGTTAGAAAGAATTGTTTCTGCTTCAGGTGAAACAAGGGAAGAGAAGGTGTGAAGACTTGCGCCAACACCGTACTTTTCAAGTACGTCAAGTATTCTTTCCTTGTAAACCTTTGCGGTAATAAACGTATTGTTTCTCTTTTCGGTTGAAGTTCTTGCTCCTACAAAGTTGAAGTCACCCTGTATGAATAAGCCCTGACCGTGATGTAGGTCGAGATAGTCGATATCACTGTCGTTTGCAAGTTTTGCATATTCTTCAACGTTGCTCGGAGTAAGAACTGTCTTTCCAAGTAAGATACCGTAGTCGGTTGAAATCTCCTTACTGTCATACGCATAAGCACCGCCCTTGGTGGATACTATTCCAACGTTGGGGTCTATTTGGTCTGTAATTTCCTTTAAGTATTCGCGGTGTACACCCTGTTTTGAGAAGGTAACACCGAGCTTTGCACCAAAGGATTTAGCACCTTTAATATCGGTGTAAACAGTACCCTTTGTAGCTTTTACCGAACCGCCGGGATAATGTGTAGGGTCGGTATTGGTGTTCATTGTCATGGCACTGAGTGCATAGGTGTTTTCATCATCATAATTGTATTCGTAATCTGCTGAAAGGTTACCGAATACTACACCTTTAATCTCGTCGGGAAGATGTGAATCAAGAGTTACTGTGAAGTAATTGTCAAAAGTTTCAACCAAGAAGTAAGCAGTAACGCCACCTCTGTATATCGCCTTAAGTCTTCCGTCTACAAGTTCAATGCTCTTAGGTGAGAGGAATGAGTTTGAAGTGGAAATAGCGTAGGTAAACCAAGGTGTAGTACTTGTAGCAAGAATACTCTTGCCTGTCTCAAGGTTTTTAAGACCTGTTACGTTACCTGTGTTTTTGTTAATTTTTACTTCAATGTGTTTAGTCGAGAATACAATTTCATTACCTGACATTTTCATATCGCCAAGGTCGGCATTGTAGTAAGCGGCACTGTGAACCTTGTCGTTTGAAGCCATGAGTATCTGATACTCTGCCCAATGACCTGTAATGTCTGTAAAAATTTTGCTAAGATGTGTCTTGTCAATTGCAACCTTGTCAACGTAGAGACCGAGTACTCTGTTAACGATAGTTACAACTTCTGCTCTTGTAATGTTGTTATTGGGACGGAAAGTGCTGTCTTCATATCCGTTGATAAGACCTGCCGCAGCCGCCGCCATAATAGCGTCATAGTTGGGGTTTTTCTCATTTACGTCTTTAAATGTTACACTCTTTGTCGCCTTAAGATTACAAGCACGGTAAGCAAGTTCTGCAAACTCTGCTCTTGTAATATTCTTGTTGGGCTCATACTTTCCTGACTTGTCATAGAAGAATCCCTTACTGTCAAGATAAGCAATGGCATTGAAGAACCAGTCGCTTTCTTTTACGTCGGTAAACTTAGTTGTATAACCGTCGGGAATCTGTTGTGTACCTGTAAGAAGTCTTGCAATGATTGTACAAGCTTCCGCCTTTGTCATATTGGCATTGGGCTTGAAGATGTTATTTGCATAACCGTTAATGTAAGCGGTATTGTCGCCGTTTACCTGAGTTGAGATTTTGGGAAGATTGTAGAGAGGGTTAGCCTCTGTCAAGGGAGCAATGTTATTAAGGCTTATTGTAACCTTTGATTCTTTTACGTAGCCACCCTTGCCGTTTTCGTAAGGAGCAGCAAAGCGAACGTCGAGCGATTTGTTGTCCTCTGAAATTTTGATCATCACAGGATATGCTTTTCCGTCAGGTCCGTAAGCGGACGTAAGGTCAGCAACGATTGCCGCAACGTCATAACCGTTTGCATTTTTGAGAGTAGTAGTAACTATTTTGTTACCTGTGGAAGCCTGAGCACTTACAACACAGAGAAGGTTATCGATTTTTGAAAGGGCATAGTTCCATAACTGATCACCGTCACGAGGCTTGTCGTAGTTTACGATGTTGTTGGGATATGCGCCACCTTTAAGTCTTGTCGTACCTCTGAGGTTTGCCGCAGGAAGAATTGTTTCACTTATATCCCACTGAGTATATAACATACCTGTGGAATTGAGGAAAGATGAAGTAAAAACTATAGCACGTTTGTCGGTGTGCTTTGCGTTTGTCTCAAGAAGCCAATTGAGAATAGCCTCTCTTGGATAAACTTCAAGATTATACATTATGTAATCCTGATCACCCGAAGAGAAGATAACTGCGTAGTTATTAGGGTCGTAAGACTCGATTTTTGCACCTGTTCCGTCGATGTAGTCGGATGCTTCAAAAACTGAAGGTATGTGATTGTTTCGGTACATACCTTTCGCACAGAGGTCTGTATGACCGATGTTTACACCGTAGGGGATACCGGCTTGTGTAAGAATTGAGGCAGTATCCCAAAGGAGTTCAAAATCTGCCTTCCATTCAACGTCCCCGAGATTTGCTTGAATAAGAGCATCATATTTGTAAGGTGCTCCGTGAAGATATGCGGGGTCAGAGGAGATTTCGCCTACAAAGCCAACGAATTTAATATTGTAAGTGTCTTTGTAGTCAGTCAGCCAATAACAAGCATTTTCAAGGGACTCGGGATTTTTAGCATCGCCTACAAAATCACGAACACCGTTAAAACTTGCAATTACAAAGTCTCCTTCTTGTATGTAATTACTTTCAAATGAAGCAACGTTGGCTGCAACCACCGAAAGTGTCAAAGTAACTACTAATACAAAGATGGAAAAAAGTGTTAGTAAAAACTTTTTCATATTTTTTCTCCTTTTTAAGAAAATAGATGTTTTTTAGCAATTTTATTCTACACTTTTATTAATTGAAAGTCAATAATTTAAAAAGTCTTTTTTCGGCAAAAATGCGATTTCGCAAGTAAAAATTCGGAAAAACATACTTATATAGAAAAAATATTGATAACCTTTTGTGCATTTTTTACTAAAATAAAAAGCGACCCAAACTTTAAGTTTGAGTCGCTTATCTTTTGGTTGTAAGTCTTTAATTAAAAGATTGTCACGTATTGAATTCCCTCGGGGATTTCTACCTTGGGAGCGACCCAAGTGCTGGGATTCTTAACGTAGTCACCTGCAAATCCTATAGTAACTTCGGCGCGGGTAGGAGCCTTCGTCAAAGGAGTAGAGTTGTAAGTGAAGGTTACCTTACCTGCAGGAGCAGAAACACTTCCTGTGAAGGTTATTTCCTTAACGTGTGCTTTGTCCTTTGCACCTTCTCCACCTTCATAATAGTTGAGATATGCCTTGTTTGTATCAGGATAGTATTCAATGTATTCACTACTGTCAAGTTCTGTATTGAAGGTAATTGTCTTACCGCCTATTGTAATAGAAGGATTCTTAACAGGAGCGTTTACTATTGTGTAAGCACGAAGATCGTCAATCTTAACTCCCGCACAGTCACCTGTGGTAGTAATTGTTACCTTAGTAATTGATGAGAAACTTGTAAGAGAGTCTCTGGGTGTGCCAAGTCCCGAGAAGTTGTACTTGCCGTATGTGGGGTCAGAATCCATAATGATGAATTCTCTCCAACCTGTGAAGTTGGTAGGTACAACGTAGTGAATTGTGTCACCACCTGCAAGAGTGATTGCAATAGCACCTGTCTCTGAACCGTTACCAAACACTTTAATCTTGAATGCCTGAGTGCTGTCAAGATTAAGTTTTACAGATTTTGCACCTGTAAGAGTTGTTACTTCCGCAGTCTCGTCAAATGCATAAACGAGTTTTTCATTTTCGCTGAGAGTGGAGTATCTTTGCTCAATTCTGATGTAAGGAGTCTGAGCAGAGAATGGGTTGTTTGCAGTACCTGTCAGATAGATGTTGTCGGTTGTATCATATATTACGTGCTCAACGTAAGACATTTCCTGGAATGCCCAAGAACCGTCTGAAAGTTCTACAAGCTTGTACTCATATTCACCTTTTTTGAGCTGTTCTTTAACTTCGGGTGCAAAGTACTGTGCTTTGCGAAGTCTTGAATAAAGTGAGTAGTAGTACGAGTTAGCATTTGTCTGTCCGTAAGAATAGAAACCGGTAGAGAAGGGGTTAGCAACCATGGTCAAGTCGTATGCAATAGCAAGAGTTCCAACGTAGTCAAGGTCGTCTCTGAATATTGAATCCATTTGAGTGTTCTTGTAGGTTGCCTGACAGTCGGGACCGAAGTGGAACCAACCGATGTTTGCACCAAGATAAGCCTTAAAGAGAGGAATTGCTCTGTCGGATACCTGTTTACCCTTGTTCTGCTTGTAGTCCTGAGTTGCATAGTCGAGCTGACCGCTTCGTGTAATACCGCCCCACGTAGCCTTATATGTGTTAGCAGACGTTTCGATTATGGGATCGTTTTCACAGTTTTCAAGTACTTCACGAATGAACTCTGAATACCAGTAGAAGAGTTCATTGTCGTTTGTCCAAGCACAGAACTTAATTGATTCAAATGCGTCAAGGTAGAGCATTTTAAATCCGCCCTGATTTATGGTCTTCGCAATGTTTCTTGCTACAAGATAATAGAGGTCTGAGCCGGGAATAGGCTGAAGCGCCGAGTAAGAACCGAGAATGTGGTAAATTGTTGCACCGTCCTTGTGGTTAGCCATCTTAGTTCCACAAGCACCACGGGTAACTCCTATAAATCCACTTGTTGAACCCTTTTCAACCTTGATGATTTCTTCATCAATAAGGAAATATGCTGAATAGTAGTTGGTGTCAACTTTAACCTTTGATACGTCTTCGTAAGTTTTAACACTTGACTTTGTCTTTGTGATGTCACCACGAAGAGTATATGTTGTAGCATCTGTAGCCAACTGCTTTTGATATTCGGGCTTTGAAAGAATTGTATGTGCATCAGGAGCGACCATAGAAGAGAAGGTGTGAAGACTTGCGCCAACGTCGTGTGCTTCAAGCACGTCAATTATCTTTTCCTTATAAGTCTTTGCCGAAACAAACACGTCGTTCTTTTTCTGCTCTTCTGTTCTAATACCTACAAAGTTGAAGTCGCCCTGAACGAAAGTGCCTTCGCCCTTGTGAATATCGATAATGTCGTAGTCGTGCTTCTGAGCAAGTTTTGCAAGGCTCTCAACGTTACTTGTTGTGATTGAACCGCTTCCAAGGAAGATACCGTAGTCTGTACCGAAATCGTCATTGTCTCTTGCAAAAGCACCGCCGTGAGTTGAAACAAGTCCAACTGTTGGGTCGATTGTCGCTGCCATTTCCTTCAGATATTCACGGTGTACACCCTGCTTTGAGAAGGCAATACCAAGTTTTGCACCGAATTCTACGGGCAAATGAATATTTCCTGTAGGAGCAACTGCGTAATTTGAATATTTGCTTCCAATATTAGTATATACAGTACCCTTTGTAACCTTTGACGAACCGCCGGGGTAGTAGAGAGGGTCTGTGTTTGTGTTCATAGCAACACCGCTGATTGCATATGAATTTTCATCGTTTTGGTCGTATGCGTAATCAGCAGAGAGGTTACCGAACACTATACCGTTAACAGTGTCAGGAATATCAGAATCAAGAGTTACTGTCAGATAGTTGTCAAAAGTCTCGATTATGAAGTAAGCGGTAACGCCACCTCTGTATGATACTTTAAGTCTTCCGTTTACAAGGTCCATACTCTTGGGAGTAAGTGCAGAGCCTGAAAGGGAAATAGCATATGTGAACCAAGGTGTCGCACTGTTTGCAACTATGTTTTCGCCTGTTTCAAGATTGATAAGACCTGTTACACTACCGGTTTTCTTATTAATCTTTACTTGAAGTTGTTTTGTAGCAAATGAAATTTCGTTACCTGATACAGTCACGTCGTCAAGGTCGGCTTTGTAGTAAGCGGCACTGTTTACCTTGTCGTTTGAAGCCATGAGTATCTGATACTCTGCCCAGTGACCTGTAATATCGGAGAAGATTTTGTCAAGATGTGTCTTGTCAATTGCAACCTTGTCAACGTAGAGTCCAAGTACTCTGTTAACGATAGTTACAACTTCTGCTCTTGTGATGTTGTTGTTGGGACGGAAAGTGCTGTCTTCATATCCGTTGATAAGACCTGCCGCAGCAGCCGCCATAATAGCGTCATAGTTGGGGTTCTTCTCATTTACGTCTTTGAAAGTCACTTCTTTTGTTTCTTCAAGATTACAAGCACGGTAAGCAAGTTCTGCAAACTCTGCTCTTGTAATGTTCTTGTTGGGCTCATACTTTCCTGACTTGTCATAGAAGAATCCCTTACTGTCAAGATAAGCAATGGCATTGAAGAACCAGTCGCTTTCTTTTACGTCGGTAAACTTAGTTGTATAACCGTCGGGAATCTGTTGTGTACCTGTAAGAAGTCTTGCAATGATTGTACAAGCTTCCGCCTTTGTCATATTGGCATTGGGCTTGAAAATGTTATTTGCATAACCGTTAATATAAGCCTTGTTTTCTCCGTTTATCTGTGTTGAGATTTTAGGGAGATTGAAAAGGGGGTTTTCTTCAGGAAGATTTGCAATGTTATCGAGTGTCACAGTGGCCTGTGATTCTTTTACGTAACCGCCTTTACCGTTTTCGTAAGGAGCAGCAAAGCGAACGTCGATTGTTTTATTGTCCTTTGAAATCTTAATCATCACAGGATATGCTTTTCCTGCGGAATCAAAAGATCCTTCAAGGTTTGCCACTACTGCAAGAACGTCATATCCGTTTTCGTTTTTAAGAACCTTTGTTTTAAGCGCTTCACCTGTCTTTGACATTGAACTTACAACACAAAGAAGGTTGTCGCACTTTGTAAGAGCATAACTCCACAATTGCTCACCGTCACGAGGCTTGTCGTAGTTGATGATGTTTTCGGAATATCCCGCCTTCATAATGTTGGTGGTGAATTTCTTTCTTGTAGCATTGTTGAAGTTGCCTTCAGAAACGTTCCACTGTGTGAGCATCTCGCCGTTTGCGTCAAGGAAGGAGGGAGTGAAAACAATAGCACGTTTGTCTGCGTGTTGAGCATTGATTTCAAGGAACCAGTTAAGGATTGGCTCTCTTGGATAAACCTCAAGATTATAAACTATGTATTCTTCTTCGCCAACAGTAATGATAGTCGCATAGTTGTTTGCGTCGTATTCATAAATCTTGGCATCAGAATTGAGAACGTAATCACTGTAATCAAAAACCTGAGGAACAAGATTGTTTCTATACATACCGTTAGCGGTAAGGTCGCCCTGACCAATGGTAAGTCCGTAAGGAATACCTGCGTCGGTAAGAATGGAAGCAGTTGACCAGAGAAGTTCAAAGTCTTTTCTCCATTCAGCATCGCCTTCATTTTTTGCTATAAGGCTGTCGCCCTGGAAGGACTTGTCTTTTGAATTGTATCTGTAGTTTGCTTGGGAAGACATATGCCCTACAAAATCCACATATTCAATGTTGTAAGCATCTTTAAAGTCTGTCAGCCAATAACAAGCATTTTCAACAGGCTCAGGATTTTTGGCATCACCTATAAAATTCCTAACACCGTTAAAACTTGCAATGACAAAATCGCCGTCTTTCATGTAGTTGCTTTCAAAGGTTGCAACAGTTGCTGCATTAACCGCTGTTGCAAGAAGCAATACAACTGAAAGGACAGACAAGATTGTAACTAAAATCTTTTTCATTTCGTAACTCCTTTTTTAGAAAATTTTTCACACGTATATTTTAACTTATAGTAAATTAAAAGTCAATATTCCAAGTCTTATAAATGACGTAAAATTTAAGGAATTATAGACATTTTGCACAAAATAATAAAGACTTTTAAAATATCCTACACCTATCCGTCAAAAAATGAACGAAGTCTAAACTTTTTTACTTGAAAACACCAGTCAAATAAAAAGACAAGCCAAACGAATATGCCGTCTGGCTTGTCTTAAAAAACTGTTATAAGCACATTTTGAAAATGTCTTTTACAACGTCATAATCCATATCGACGTAACTCTTAACAGTTCTCGTTTTATTAAAGGTGCAAAGCTCTGCAAGTCTGTCTATGCAACTTTCGTCAAGGTTGAAATCGGAAAGTTTTGAGGGCATACCTATAGACTTGAAATACTCCGCCATTTTTTCTATTCCCGCCAAAGCCGCCGCCTCGTCGTTTTCTTCGGTAGAATCCCATACACGACGTGCAAACTGCGCAAACCTTGGAACGTTGTGCTTGTAAATGTATCTTGACCAGGCGGGGAAGAGAAGTGCAAGTCCCGCCCCGTGAGCAATTTCATCATATTCACCGCTTAAAGCATGTTCTAACTGATGAACTGGAAGAACGTTTTTTCGTCCGCAACCTGTAAGACCGTTGTGTGATAAACTTGAAGCCCACATCATATTGGCACGGGCATCGTAATCTTCGGGATTTTCCATCAACGTTTTTCCTGCTCTGATTACAGCCTTAAGAATACTTTCCGAAATCCTGTCGGTAAGGTCGGTAGGCTCACAGGGGATAAAATAACGTTCCATTGTATGTGCCATAATATCCACTACACCACAGGCAGTCTGATATTTTGATACCGAGTAGGTAAGTTCGGGATTCATTATAGCGAATTTACACCTGATGTATTCACTGTTAAATCCGCGCTTCATATTCAGTTCGGTATTGGTAATTACCGCAGAAGAACTCATTTCGCTTCCTGCCGCCGAAATAGTGAGAATACATCCCACAGGTAATGCTTTTTCGGGAAGTGCTTTTCCCGTCAGGAAATCCCAAGGGTCATAATCTGACAGCGTGGCAACCGCAGTACACTTTGAAGAATCCAGAACACTTCCGCCACCAACTGCTAGTATCATCTGAACCCTGTTTTCTTTTGCAACTTTTACCGCTTTACGCACAAAATCAAGTTTTGGATTGGGCTCAACACCACCCATTTCCACAACGTTAATTTTGTACTCCGAGAGGGAAGACATAATCTCATCGTAAAGACCCGATTTTTTAATACTTCCTTGCCCGTATTGAAGCATTATGTTGTCATATCCAAACTCTTTAATTATCTTTCCTATGTCCCGATGTGTGTCTTTTCCAAAAAACACCTTTGTTGGCGTATGATAAATAAAATCTCTCATATCTTTCTCCCTCACGTTTTTGTGTAAATACTTTATTAATTAATTCTATCACAAAAAACTTTAACTTTCAATATTAGTTTTTATTGCCTCTTTGCGATTTTTGCAAAAATGATAAAAGCAATCGAAATGAAGCATTTGCCTCTCGGCAAATATGAAGTTGTGGCAAAGCCACAATGAAGTAATTCGCTTTGCGAATTTATGAAGCAAAGCGTTCCATAACGTCGCCTTTGCGACACTTCATAGCCGAAGGCTACTTCATTGACTGAGTCAACTTAATGTTCCCAAAGGGAACGCTTCATTGAAAAAAGCACTTGCTTTCGCAAGTGCTTTTTTCTGGCGGAAAGGGCGGGATAAAGCCACTACGTGTCTTTCTTGCTCAACCTAAAGGTTTCGCACAATTTGCTAAAAACAGTCAACAGGACTGTTTTCTAAACGCCGTCTGCCCACTTTGGCTTCGAATCCCCCCGATTTATCTACAAACAAAAAAAGGATAAACAACTGACGTGTTTATCCTTTTTCGTTTGGCGGAAAGGGCGGGATAAAGCCACTAACGTGTCTTTGTTGCTCAACCTAAAGGTTTCGCACAATTTCCTAAAAACAGTCCACAGGACTGTTTTCTAAACGGAAATTACCCCCTCGGTGTTCGAATCCCCCCAAGTTATCTACAAAGAAAAAAAGACAAACAACTGACGTTGTCTGTCTCTTTTTCTTTGGCGGAAAGGGCGGGATTCGAACCCGCGGTCGGGGTTAACCGAACACACGATTTCCAGTCGTGCGCCTTAGACCAGCTCAGCCACCTTTCCGTGTGACCCAGTACCTGACAAGTATATCAAATATATTTGAAAAAGTCAATAACTTTTTATCAAAAATATTAAGGCAAAAACATTTTTCTAAAAACCCGGAGACCCATCTTTTTAGTTGACATAAATTTTTATTTGTGTTAAAATTATAAAGTAAATTTAATTTGTGAGGTTACCGTTTTGAAAAAACTCATTATTTCTTTTGTTTTAGTTTTTGTCTTCTGTTTTTCTTTTATAACAGTATCGGCATTTGACGATATGCCAAACGACTGGTCCACCAAGGCACTTCAAAGTGCAGTGGATAACGGACTCTTAAAAGGCTCCGACAATAAACTTTACCCCAAAAACAACTTAACCCGCGCTGAAATGGCGACAATTCTCGTTAGAGCCCTTGGTGCCGTTGAGTTAGGCGACATTTCCGACTTTACCGACGTTCAAGAAAAAGACTGGTTCTATGACGAAATGGCTATTTCCTATAAAATGAAGATTTTTAAGGGCGACGGTGCTGGTAAACTTACCCCAGGCACACCCATAACAAGACAGGAAGCCTTCCTCGTTCTTGCCAGAGCCTTTTCTCTTACCCCTGTAAAAGAAAACGGACTTGACGTTTTCTCAGACGGAAAAGACGTCAGCAGTTGGGCAAAAGAGGGAGTAGAAGCACTCGTCACAAACGGATACGTTTCGGGAAGTAACGGTAAACTTAACCCTCTTTCCAATATAACGAGAGCAGAATTTGCACAGGTAATGTTTAATCTCATTAAAGGATACGTTGACTCTGCCCAAGATCTTGCAAAACTTGATTCAATTGAAGGAAACGTAATCGTACGTGCAAAAGACCTTTCCACCCTTGAAAACGTTACAGTGAAAGGCGACCTTATCATAGGCGACGGAATGTCAAACACTCTGCAAATGGAAAACGTGAGCGCCCAAGGAAGAGTTGTTATAAGAAATTCAGGTAACCTTAAATTCGACGGAAAAGCCTCGGAAATTGTAATTACCTCAGATTCTACAAAACTTGTTCTTTCTTCATCTTCGGCGGTTAAAAGTGTTACAGTGAAATCCGCAACTTCTTCATATGAAAAAGAAAGTGCCACAACACCTTCGATTCCCGTAACACCCCCCGATACACCCACTACACCAGAAGAAGATATCTGGACAGATTTTCACTAAACAACAAAATAAGTCCTTCGAGTTGATCGAAGGACTTATTTCTATTTTGTAATTCTTTTTGAAAGAGCAAGTATTTTTGACCCAAAGGGTAAGTCTGTTAGTTCCTCATCGGAGAACACCTTGAATTTGAGGGTAAGCACTCCATAAATCATTATGGCAACAATAAGAGAAATTCCAAGTGAAATCACGTGGCTTTCAAGGAGTTTGTATGTCACAAGATTTATTACGACAACACAAACACCCATAATTACGGAAATCAAAAGAGGTAACAAGAAGGTCTTTTTTATTTCTTGTCGGTATCCCACTTTCTTTAAAGACATGAAGTTTAGTAAAGCGATAACCAAAGGAAACGTTATATCTCCGATTAACAGAGCATATATCGAAAGATTTGTAAACTTCAATAACACAAAAACGATAATAACGTGCAGAGCAAATGAAATAAAAGAGTTTTTCACAGGTATTCTCATTCTGTCATTTCCTTGAAGGACTGATGCGGTGATTGTAGACAGTGAATAGAAAATACAAGCACAGGAACCGAACACCAAAAGGTTAATTGCAGTTTCTCGGTAAGTAATAAGAGTGGGGAAGAGACAGGTGATAATGGGACGGGCAAGAACTGTCAGTCCAACAGCTGAGGGGAAAGCCACCGCAGACGTGAGTTTTATCACCCCGTGTATCTTGGCGTTTTTTTCGCTGTCTTTTTTCTGTGTAAAAAGACTCATTATACTGGGAAGTGCCGATGCCGCAAGGGCAGTGGCAACCGCAATGGGAAGATTTATAAGTTGAGTGTACTGAGTGTTGAATACACCCTGTAAAGAGCCAACCACATCATCACTAAACCCTCTTTGACTCATAACGTTTCCGAAAATCAGGTCGTCAACCGTAAATCCGATTTGGTATATCGACTGAGTGAGAATTATGGGGAACATAGTCAGCACAATATCCTTGTACGACACCCTCGGGCTCTCAACAAAATCACTGCCTTCACCCATTTTCGCCTTTATGTGTTTTAGCCTTGTCATAAATAATAAAGCCAACATCACGAGAGCACCGAAAGCCCCTGCAAGAGTACCAAGCGTCGCACCTGCAGCCCCATGGGCAGAAACGTTCGGGTCCGAAACGTAAGCCTTCATAAAGAAGTAGGTTCCAAGGATACTGACCACAGCATTTATTATCTGTTCAACTATTTGTGACAGAGCAGTAGGCACCATATTTGAGTGTCCCTGAAAATATCCTCTGAAAACTCCAAGGAGCGCTACCGTAAAAGCAGTAGGAGCAAGGACTCTCAAAGGATATTGTAGCCCTGTTCTGCTATATAAAGCCTCAAGCCACTCGGCTCCTAAGAATAATACCAAGAAAGCGGACAAACCTGCAATGAGCGAGAAAAGTAAAGCACGTTTGAAAAGGGTAAACGAATTCTTTTCTTCATTCTTTGCAAGTCTTTGTGAAACAAGCTTTGAAACTGCAAGAGGGAGACTGTAGGAAGATAGGGTAAGCGCCACGTTGTATATTCCAAAAGACACCGAGTATACTCCGTTACCTTGCTCTCCAAGCAGATTTGCCATTGGAATTCTATATATAAAACCTATTATTTTTGTAAGAAGTCCGGCAGCGGCAAGAATAGAGCCCTGCACCATTAGAGAATTCTTCTTTTTTTCCATACCATATACCTTTAAACGTTAAATTATGAAATAATGATAACATTATTTTTCTTATCTGTCAACGATAGTAAAAAAGAGCCAACTCTTTTTTGATATACTTTTTCAACTTTTGACATTCATTCCAATGATAATTGGTGAAATAAGAAGATACTTGAGAGACAATAATATGATAAGAGTAAGTCGCTCTGTAAGGGATACCGCCTATAAAGCCCTTGCCGCCAGAGAAAAACTCGCAATCAAACTTTCAAGAGAAGCAACCCTCGAAGAAATAACTGAAGAAGTAAACAAAAAAGCAAAGTTAGATGCGGAAGAGAAAATGAAAGTTGAAGGCATTAAGACAGAACCCATTGTCTATACTGTCAAAATGATATCCGACGCCCTTGACGCAGTTGTAGCCCCAGTCTCCCTTTACGAGCCTGTCTATTCAGATAACGGCGACTCAATTTATATAATGGACCAACTCTGCGACAACAAAAATAACGACACCCTCTGGACAGAAAGTATCGCAATAGGGGAGGCTATGAAAAAACTTTCTTCCCGCGAAAACAAAATAATAAATATGCGCTTTTTTATGGGCAAAACCCAAATGGAAGTAGCAGCAGAAGTTGGAATAAGTCAGGCACAGGTGTCCCGCCTTGAAAAAGGGGCATTGGCAACAATAAAGAAAAATATATGAAAATAAGAGGAACAGTTAAACCTGTTCCTCTTGATTTTACTTTTATTCTGCGTCGCTTTTTTTGTCAGCCTTTTTTGATTTTTTCTCCGCCTGAACAGGAGCCTCTTTTTCAGGACGGGGCATAGGGTTAACAATTTCGCGAACTGCCCAACGGTATATCTTCATATGTGTTCTGTCCTTGTTGATTTCAAGAGTGAGAATATCACCTTTTATCTGGCAAACACGACCGATGATTCCACCGTTTGTACAGATTTCGTCGCCTACCATTATGCTGTTTCTCATATCGGCTATCTGCTTTTCCTGTTTCTTTTGAGGTCTTATCATAAAGAAATACATTGCCACGAAAAGCACAACCATCATTATAAGCATTCCACTGCCACCTGCTGTTGCAGGAGCCGCTGCAGTATCAAGAAAATTCATTTAAAAATCCTCCGTAATCTTTTAATTATCGTGTATATTATATTCCAGTTTTTTGAAAAAAGCAATAGCCAAATTGTGAATAAAAACGTCCTTTAAGCAAATTGCGCAATTATTATCGCTACAAACATAATCAGTGAGCCGAAAATCTCACCTGTAGACATTACGTCTCCAAGTATTACCCAACCTGCCAGTGCCGAAAAAACAGATTCAAGACTCATAATTATCGTTGCAAGAGTAGGATTTGTATGTTTCTGCCCAACTATCTGTAACGTGTATGCAACACCCGAGGACATAATACCCGTGTAAAGAATAGGCATTGTGGCAAGTTTTAATCCTTCAAGGGAAATATCTTCAAATAGCATACAAATACCGCAAAGAATACCCGCAACTAAAAATTGAATACAGGACATCTTCACACAGTCAACTTTTGGCGAGTACTTGTCTATTACAAGAATGTGGAAGGTGAATGCAATAGCACAAAGGAGAACGTAAAAGTCACCGATTTCAAGGGTCAAACTTTCTTTCATACATAGTAAGTACATACCAATTACTGCAAGAAGAACAGAAACCCAAATTCTCGGCTTTGGCTTATTTTTAGTGAATAACTTTACGAGAGGGACAAAGACTATGTAAAGAGCAGTAATAAATCCTGCCTTTCCGGGCTTTGTGTAAATGAGACCTATCTGTTGCAGGGAAGAGGCAACTGCCAGAACGATACCGCAAAGAATACCGCCCACCCAAAGAGTCTTCTTGTCCTCTTTTGGTGCTATTGTACCTTTTTTCTTTTTAAAGAAGTCGAAAATCAGAATAAAAGGCAAAAGAGTCAAAGCACCGATAAAATTTCTTATAGAATTAAAGGTGAAAGGCCCTATGTGGTCCATACCCACCGATTGAGCCACAAAAGCCGTACCCCAAATCAGAGCGGTCACCAGAAGAATTATACTTCCCTTAAAGTTTTTCATTTTTACCTCGTCAATAAACAATTTAGTATAGTATATCACAAATAAAGACAAATTCAATATTTTTTGTCACAATTTTCAAAATCGAATCGTATATAAAACAAACGAATGAAGTAAAAGAAGATTATACTTGAAAACGGTTACAAAATTAAGATAATTTGTTGACAATTTTTCTTTTTAGTTATATAATCTTTTTGAAATAATAAAAAATTCCATAAGGAGAAAAAACAATGAAAAAAATAGTTACTTTCGGCGAAATTATGCTTCGCCTTGCACCCGAAGGCTATTACAGATTTCTTCAGGCTGACACCTTCGGCGCTACCTTTGGCGGCGGAGAAGCAAACGTTGCAGTATCTCTTTCAAACTACGGAATGGATGCAGCCTTCGTTACAAAACTTCCCACACACGACATCGGTCAGGCAGCAGTAAACTCACTTAGACGCTACGGCGTTGACACCTCAAAGATTACAAGAGGGGGAGACAGAGTAGGTATATATTATCTTGAAAAAGGCGCAAGTCAGCGTCCCTCAAAGGTAATCTACGACAGAGCAGGTTCAGCTATTGCTACAGCAAAACCCGAAGACTTTAACTGGGCAGAAATATTCAAGGGCGTTGACTGGTTCCACTTCACAGGAATTACACCAGCCCTTGGCGACGATATTGCAGAAATTTGCCTTGAAGCATGTAAAGAAGCGAAGAAACAGGGCGTTCAGATTTCCTGCGACCTCAACTACCGCAAGAAATTGTGGTCACGTGAAAAAGCAGGTGAAGTAATGGGCAAACTTATGCCCTTCGTTGACGTTTGTATCGCTAACGAAGAAGACGCAGGTGACGTTTTCGGAATTAAAGCCGCTCACACCGACATCACAGGCGGTAAGATTAACGAAGAAGGCTATAAGGACGTTGCAAAGCAACTTGCAGACCGTTTCGGCTTTAAGAAGGTTGCTATCACCCTTCGTTCTTCTATCAGTGCAAACGATAATAAGTGGGCCGCTATGCTCTATGAAAACGGAGAATATTACTTCTCAAAATCATACCTTATGCACATCGTTGACAGAGTAGGTGGCGGAGACAGTTTCGGCGCAGGTCTCATCTATGCAACTCTTTCAGATATGAAACCTCAGGAAATCATCGAATTCGCAGTTGCGGCAAGTTGTCTTAAACATAGCATCGAAGGTGACTTCAATATGGTTACCGTTCCCGAAGTTATGCAACTTGCAGGTGGCGACGGTTCAGGACGAGTTGTAAGATAAGGAGATAATTATGGACGTAATCAGCAAACTTAAAGAATTTAAAGTAATCCCCGTTGTAACTATCAAAAGCCTTGATAAAGCAGTTCCTCTTGCAAAAGCACTTGTTGAAGGTGGACTTCCCTGCGCAGAAGTAACCTTCAGAACAGAAGGCGCCGCAGAGTGTATTGCCGCTATCACCAAAGCATATCCCGATATGTTCGTTGGTGCAGGTACAGTCCTCACAGTAGAACAGGCAGACCGCGCGATTGCGGCAGGTGCGAAGTTCATCGTTGCCCCAGGCTTCAATAAAGAAGTTGTTGAGCATTGTTTTTCAAAAGGCGTTCCTATGATTCCCGGTGTATGCACACCTACCGAAATTGAAGCAGCCCTTTCCATAGGACTTACTTGCCTTAAATTCTTCCCCGCGGAAGCCGCAGGCGGAGTTAAAATGATTAAGGCTCTTTCAGCACCCTATACAATGATAAGCATTATGCCTACAGGTGGCGTTTCCCCTGACAATATCGCAAGTTACCTTGCTTGTAAATCTGTTATCTGTTGTGGCGGAAGTTGGATGACACCTAACGACAAGATTGACTCAGGCGACTTCGACGGAATTAAAAAACTCGTTTCCGAAGCAGTTGCCCTTGTAAAAGACCTTTAATTAAAACAAAAAGAGCAGAGATTACTCTGCTCTTTTAAATTTTAAAGCGGTGGCAAAACCACCGCTTTTCTTTATTTATTTCTGCCAACTAAATAATCAAGGGATACGTTATAATAGTCTGCAAGTTTTATTGCCGCCCATAACGGAAGTTCACGTTCCCCACGCTCATACCGTTGATATACAGTAACGTGCATATTCAGTAAAAGTGCAATATCTTTTTGAGTTTTATCGTGGTCTTCTCTTAAGTCTCTTACTCTTTTATATACAAACATAATTCTACCTCTTCTTCATATTAAGTAAAACTATTGAAAAAATTACAATAACTATCCCCGAATATTGAACAAAGGAAAGATTGTCCTTGAAAATTATTCCACCGAGAATTGTGGCAACTACAGGCTCAATTGCGGCAACCACCGATGCCTTTGACCCCTCTATTCTTTCAAGTCCCTGTGTGTAAAAGAGATAGGGAAGAACTGCAGTTACAAGCCCCGATAGTATCATTATAATGACGCCTGTCAAAGAAGAAATTCCACCTGTTACCGCATTTATGTCAATAAAAGGTGTCAGACCAAGACAAGCAAATATAAAAGTATATGTAGTTATAGTGATGGACTTGTATCCCTTTTCAAGAGCAAACCTTGAAAAAATACTGTATAAAGCATATGCAAAACCCGAGGAAACGCCAAGCAAAAGTGCTAATATTGAAATCTTGGTATCACTTCCCAC
>SVQQ01000036.1 GCA_015065265.1 Oscillospiraceae bacterium
ATACAAAAAGGAAGCCAACGGGCAGATAGAAATTGACCTCTATCCTCGGCTTCCAAAAATTTAAGGCTATGTAGGTATCATCAGGTTACCTACATAGCTGTAGGTATCATAGATTGACACACACATGGGTGACAGCACCAACGAGCTTGCCATTTTGCGTTATGGGTGATCCGCTCATTCCTTGTACTATACCACCTGTTTTTTTCAGGGTTTCTTTATCGGTTAGGGAAATGATAAAGTTTTTGGTTTTCGAGTTTTTATCTACTATACTTACAATTTCGCCCTCGATTTTGGAGCGAGTGGTTTTGTCAAGGCAAGTGTAGATTGTGCATTTTCCCTCTTTTACTTCGTTTTTATTTCCTACTTTAATCTTTTCAAGGTTTTCCAAATTTTTATTAAAGGTACCGAAAACTCCCATTTCGGTATTCTTTAAGAGTGTTCCGTTTGGCTGTGCGTCAAGACTTCCTTTAAGTTCTCCAGGAACTGTGTTACTTCCTTTTATGACGTTATTTATAATTACAGGATGTACACTTCCTGTTTTAAGGGGTAGAACGCGCTGTGTGTTTCTGTCGGAAATTCCGTGACCCAGTCCACCGAAGGTTCTTTTGTCTTCAAGGACAAAGGTGACGGTTCCTATTCCTGCGGCAGAGTCTTTTATATATAGACCCGTTTTATAACTTTTCTTGTCAGAGGTGAGTACGGGTACAAGATTCAAACTCAGTTTTTTATCCCCACGTTCAACCTGAACTTTTAATATCTTACCTTTTGAGTTTGCGATTATATCCGCCACTTCCCCTGCGCTATTAACCTTTTTATCAGACACTGAGGTTATTATATCACCAGGTTTAAAACCTGCGTCTTTTGCAGGACACACTTTTCCCACGTTGCTGTCAATTTCTCTTATATCACTTACTATAACTCCTTGAGTCTCAATTTTTACGCCAAAGGGGAAACCTCCGATATAAACTTCTTTTTCATTTTCTTCTGCCGAGGCGGTAATGAGTGAAAAGGTCAAAATCAGAAGTACAAAGAAGACTGAAAGGACAGGGCGCTTTCCTTTCATTATATTAAGATGTCTTTGCATTATAGTTTCTCCCAAATAAGACTTTCGCTATTTTAAGAGGGCTTAAGTCAAAATAGGTTCAAACTTCTTGACTTTGCCCTCAATTATAATCTGTTCAAAAACCCACTTTATATGTGGTGTATATTTTACCTTGAAAGGTTTTGATAAACAAAAACAGTTGACAAATCGGGCTAAATGAAATATAATACAATGAATAAATTTTTTCAGAGGTTTAATATGGAATTGAAGGTAGTAAAGTTCGGCGGTTCTTCTCTTGCCGACGCAAATCAATTTAAAAAGGTTAAAGAAATTATAACTGCAGACGAATCAAGAAGATACGTTGTGCCTTCTGCTCCCGGTAAAAGATTTTCCGATGACACAAAAGTTACGGATATGCTTTACCAATGTTATGAATGTGCAAGTCGCGGTGAAAACATTGACAGTCTTTTTGATAAAATCCGTGAAAGATACAATACTATTATAAAAGAACTTGAACTTGATTTTTCACTTGAAGAGGATTTCGACGTTATTAAGTCGGCTTTCCGTCACAAGTCGGGTAGAGACTATGCGGCAAGTCGCGGTGAATATCTCAACGGTAAAGTTTTGGCAAAGTACCTTGGATATGATTTCATAGATGCGGCAAACGTAATATTCTTTAAGATGGACGGAAGTTTTGATTCAGAAAAAACAAACGAAGTTCTTTCAAAGGTTCTTGAAAATCATACCCATGCAGTAATCCCCGGTTTCTACGGTTCTATGCCTAACGACACAATTAAGACCTTCTCAAGAGGTGGCTCTGACATTACAGGTTCTATTGTGGCAAGGGCAGCTCACGTAACGCTTTACGAAAACTGGACCGACGTTTCGGGATTTAAGATGGCAGACCCCAGAATCATAAAAGACCCCAAGACTATTGAATACATAACGTATCGAGAACTTCGTGAACTTTCATATATGGGTGCTACAGTTCTTCACGAAGATGCTGTATTCCCTGTAAGAATGATGGGTATTCCCATCAACATTAAAAACACAAACGCTCCTCTTGATAAGGGTACGATGATTGTATCGGAAGCACCCGAGGAAGCGAACTGTTCAGTTATAACGGGAATTGCAGGTAAAAAGAACTTCTCGGTTGTGAGAATTGAAAAGGATATGATGAATCAGGAACTGGGCTTTGGACGCAGAGTTCTTGAAGTTTTTGAAAAGAATGGCATTTCCTTTGAACATCTGCCCTCAGGAATTGACACTATGAGTGTAGTTGTAGCGCAGAACACCATCGAGGATAAGAAGGAACAACTTCTTCACGACTTATTTAAGAGTGTTACTCCCGACCATATAACAATTGAAGACGGATATGCTCTTATTGCGGTAGTTGGACGCGGAATGGTAAGTACCAAAGGTACTGCTTCGAAAATTTTCTCTTCCCTTTCAGACAGTGGCGTAAACATCAAGATGATCGACCAGGGTTCAAGCGAACTTAACATTATAATCGGCGTTAAAAACGAAGATTTTGAAAAGGCAATGAACTCAATTTATATGGCATTTTAAGAATTCAGGCAAACTTATTGTGTGAAAAAGCACAAATAAGTTTGCCTGTTTTTGTTTTTGTTTATGAAATTTTAACAAATTTATCATATTATCACTTTAATTTGCTAAAGTGATATTGAAATTTAAAAACCCCTGTGCTATACTTGTGACATCACAAAAAAGAAATGAGGACAAAATCATGAAAAAGATTATAGCACTTTCACTTGCACTTATTATGTGCATTTTCTGTCTTGCATCTTGCAAAACAACAGAAGAAAAGGCAGAAACAATTGTTGTAGGATACACAATCTATGCTCCTATGAACTACTTTGACGAAAACAACAAGCTTATCGGTTTTGACACAGAACTTGCAGAAGCAGTTTTCACAAACCTTGGCTATGAAGTTATCTTCCAGGAAATCAACTGGGATAGCAGATACACAGACCTTAACTCCAACACTATCGACTGTGTATGGAACGGATTTACTTGCAACTCAGCAGATAAAGACGGAATTCTTCGCTCAGAAAAGGTTGACTTCTCATACAACTACATGGAAAACCGTCAGGTAATCGTTGTTAAGAACGATTCAAACATCACCTCAGCCGAAGACCTTGCAGGTAAACTTGCAGCAGTTGAAAGCGGTTCTGCAGGCGAAAGTTACGCTACAGGTTTTGAAGGCGTTACAACAAAGGGTTGCATCAAGCAGACAGACTGTCTCCTTGAAGTAAATGCAGGAAGCGCAGACTTCGCAGTTCTTGACGCTCAACTTGCAAAGAGTTATGCAGGTAAGGGTGACTATGCTAACCTTGTTATCATCGACGAGCTTTCAAGCGACGTTGAATACTATGCTATCGGTTTCAAGAAGGGTAGCGAACTTACAGCTAAGGTAAATGCAGAACTTGAAAAACTTGCAGCTAACGGAACTATTGCGACACTTGCTACAAAGTACGGTGTTGAAAATACTGCAATCACAGATTTTTCAGACCAGAAGTAATTTCAAATCAAAATTAATTGGAGAATAAAATATGTCGTTTTTAGAAGTAACAGCATTTCTGTTAGACGGCTTTTGGATATCTCTGCTTATCTTTGCGGTGACACTGCTTTGCGGTGCACCGCTTGGTTTGCCTATAGCATTTTGCTCAATGAGTAAATTTAAGCCTATAAAAGCCATATCAAAGGTCGTTGTATGGATAGTACGCGGTGTTCCGCTGATGCTTCAAATATTTATAATTTACTACATACCTGGTCTTTTGTTCGATACTCCTGTTTTTAGTTACGTTGACAGGTATTTCTTTTTGAACTACGGAATTCAGGATTCGGGAAGAATAGTTGCTGTTCTTATTGCCTTTACTATAAATTACGCTTGTTATTTTTCTGAAATATACAGAGGCGGAATTGAAAGTATTTCAAAGGGTCAGTATGAGGCAGGATATGTGCTTGGTCTTACAAAGCCGCAAATATTTAAGAACATTGTCTTAAAACAGGTAATTCAAAGAATAGTGCCCCCTATGTCCAACGAAATTATCACTCTTATTAAGGATACTGCTCTTGCAAACTGTATTATGGTTTGTGAAATAATAAAACAGGCAAAAGAACTTGCAGCCACAAAGGCTCTTGTATGGCCGCTTTTCTATACAGGTGTGTTCTATCTTATTTTCGTTGGTATTTTAACAATTATATTGAGCAGAGTTGAAAAGAAGCTCAGTTATTTCAGGAGTTAATCATGCCATTATTAGAGGCTAAAAATATTAAAAAAAGTTTTGATAAGACCGAAGTATTAAAAAACATAAGTTTCGACCTTGAAAAAGGTCAGGTTCTTGCTATTATCGGGTCATCGGGAAGCGGTAAGACTACCCTTCTTCGATGCTTAAATTACCTGGAAATTGCAGACAGCGGAAAGATAACCGTTGACGGTGACGTAATCTTCGATGACGATACTCACAAACTCAAAGACCAGGAAATAAGAGAAAGACGTTTACGTTTTGGTCTGGTTTTCCAGTCTTTTAATCTTTTCCCTCAGTACACCGCTCTTAAAAACGTAACTCTTGCCCTTGAACTGAAACTAAGTAAAAAACTTTCTTCTCACGAAAAGAAAGAAGAACTTTTAAAGATTGAAGAAAAGGGTAAACACCTGCTTGATACCGTTGGCCTTTCCGACAAGTATTACAATTATCCTTGTCAACTCTCGGGCGGACAGTGTCAACGTGTGGCGATAGCCAGAGCCTTGGCGCTCAGTCCCGATATTCTCTGTTTTGACGAGCCTACTTCTGCCCTTGACCCTGAACTTACAGGGGAAGTTTTGAAGGTTATAAAGGAACTTAAAACAAGTGACAGGACAATGATAATCGTTACTCACGAAATGGATTTTGCCAGAAACGTTGCAGACAAGATAATTTTCATGTCAGACGGAGTTATAGAAGAAGAAGGTAGCCCCGAAGAAATATTTGAAAACCCGAAGAGTCTGAGACTTCAGGAGTTTTTAGCAAAGCCTACGTTCTAAGATTTCACCGACGGAATTTTCCGTCGGTGTTTTTTTGTGTGTATATTCAACTCTTACTTGAAAGTGGGAAGGTTTTGTTGTATAATAGAGTGCAGTAACGAAAAAAGGACAAAAATATGCTGAAAGTTGTAAACATAAACTTGCCTCTTGATTACACAAAAGAATATATAAAAAAAGTTATCACAGAGCGTCTTAAAGTTTGTGATGATGAGGTGAAGAACGTAATCCTCGATAAGCGTGAAATCATAAAAGAGACGCCTCTTTACTTCAAGGAAACTTTTCTTGTAGAACTTAATGAAGAAAAAGAGAAAAAACTTGCGCTCACAATGAGAAAAAAGGGGGTCTCCCTTTTTGAAGAAAAGCCTTTTACTGTTCCGAAAAGCAGACTCGAAAAGCGTCCTGTGGTTATAGGCTTTGGTCCTGCGGGAATATTTTCCGCCCTTGTACTTGCAGAAAGCGGGGCGTGTCCCATAATTCTTGAAAGAGGTCCTGAAACCGAAAAGAGAATGGCTCTTGTAAGAGAGTTTTCCGAAAGCGGAAAACTTAATCCCGAGGGCAACATTCAGTTTGGCGAGGGGGGTGCAGGTGCATTCTCCGACGGAAAACTTAAAGTGGGATACAAGGACGGTATAAAGAGAAAAATACTTCAAGACTTTGTAGATGCAGGAGCCAGTGATACTATCCTTTATCTTGAAAAGCCACACGTTGGAAGTGACGTTCTGCACAAGGTTATCGTAAATTTAAGGCAGAAAATCATATCCCTTGGCGGTGAGGTGCATTTTGACTCTAAAGTTAAGGATATAGACATCAAAAACGGTGAAGTTTGCGGTGTTATTTATGAAAAAAACGGTAAAGATTTCAAGATAGACTGTGACAGGGTGATACTTGCCACAGGGCACAGTGCCAGAGACACCTATGGACTCCTTTATGAAAAGGGAATTGAAATGGAAGCGAAGGGCTTTGGTGTCGGGGTGAGAATTGAGCATAAGCAAGAAGTAATTGACGAAATAGAATTCGGTGACAAAGAATATGCCAAAATTTTGGGGGCCGCCGACTACAAAATGGTGACCCACCTTAAAAACTCCCGCAGTCTTTACACCTTTTGTATGTGTCCCGGAGGGTACGTAGTTCCTGCCGCCTCGGAAGAGGGCGGAATATGCACAAACGGAATGAGTGAGTTTTTAAGAGACGGGGAAAACGCCAACACTGCACTTCTTGTCAGTGTAACGCCAGATGACTTCCCTTCCTCTCATCCACTTGCAGGAATTGACTATCAAAGAGAAATTGAGAAAAAGGCTTTCGAGGTTGCAGGGGGTGACTATTCGGCACCTGTAATAAGGCTTGAAGACTTTATGGAAGAAAGAGAGTCTTGTGCTTTCGGGAAGGTTCTCCCTACCTACAGACCCAATACCAAGTTCGTCTCCCCTGACAAATATCTGCCACATTACGTTGTGGAAAGTTTGAG
Organism: Oscillospiraceae bacterium; assembly: GCA_015065265.1. Taxonomy (GTDB): domain Bacteria; phylum Bacillota; class Clostridia; order Oscillospirales; family SIG627; genus RGIG6353. The sequence goes on from SVQQ01000036.1 coordinate 6,556, forward strand.
GGAAGGCTTAAAAGATATGTGTGAATACAAAGCGGGTTATTACTGCCCTGACGCGATAATAACAGGGCCTGAAACACGTACCACCTCCCCTGTCAGGATTAAAAGAGACACAAAGGGTGAATGTCCGAAGGTAAGAGGGCTATTTCCTGTGGGCGAGGGTGCGGGATATGCAGGTGGTATTATATCTTCCGCCTTTGATGCTATAGTGGTAACACTGGAAGTTTTAAATGAGGAAAATTAAGAAAAGAGGAATAAAAAATGAGTTTAGAAAGGCTTAAAAAATACATACAAAGACTTGCTTTAACGTCAAAAGTCTTATATATAATCACTTTAATAATACTTTTGTGTGAGACGATTTCATTTTTATGGCTATCTCTTATGCCAAATAAATTGACGTCGTTTTTCAACGTGTTCAGAATATGGGCACCTTTTGTGACAAATCTTGACAACACTGCCCTTTCAAGATATGAACTTGCCACAGGTATAGTACAGCACGTTTTCCTTTTTCTTATTTTCTTAACGTTAAGAGAAACGTTCTTGAAACTTGAACCCAATCTGAATTTTTCCGATATAGCAAGGCAGTTAAAGAAACTGTCACTGATTTTTATTGCGGAGTCACTTATTTTACCCGTCTTTAAAACTGTGTCTTGCAACGTTTATTTAGGAAATGCAGTACCTCTTGAAACGGTTGATATGTGCCCCGTGATAATCGGTGCTCTACTTTATTTCTTCTCAATTTTCGCATTGAGTAAATCGGTTGAAGTTAAAGAAGATTAAAAAAATTGTGCGTCTTAAATGGCAAGACCAGATAAGGAAGTAATTTTGAAAAATATGAAAATTTAGCTGAATTGGCATAGCAAAGGCAAAAGATAGAGCTGAAAACTCAGTAAAATTGGTTTTCGGCTTTTTCTTTTTTATCCGCACATTCGTCAAAGTAAACGCCTTCTGATAAAATGAAGATACCAAATTAAAGGAGGCGTTTGCGCTATGAAAGAAAAATTTATCGAAAACGGAATTGAGTATGTAAGAAACGGCGATTACTACATTCCAAACCTAAAGGCACCCGAAGGAACTTACAATATCGGTAAGTATGGCAGGTTGCACTCAATATTTATTAAAGAAAATCGCCCAACTGTTTACTCAATGAAGATGCTTAATGGAACTTGGCTTGCCTATCTTGAAGAAATTGACACAACCGCAAAAGAAATGATTGATAAGTTCATAAAAGATATGGCTGTCAAACAAGGCATCACAGAGGAACTCAAAGCAAAAGACCAAATGGCTTGGTTTGGCGCTATGAACAACATAAGACATTCTGCAGAAGAATTTGTATTGCGAGATTTTGTCTATTCGATGGAGGTGCGAAAATGAGTTTTCTTGATGAATTATATTATGGAAACATTAATCCTAACGAAAATCGAAACAGAAAACCTCTTCCTTATGAAAACGCTGTAAGAACCTTTTCTGATATTGAAAGTAAACTGTCAAAGGAATTAAATGGAGAAAACTTGAAACTTTTTAATGAGCTTGTAAATGCAAGCGATGAAATAAGTGCTACAAGCAGTGTTGAGAATTTCAAAATAGGATTCAGACTTGGTGTTATGATGATGTGCGATAGCTTGTTTTCTGATAATAGCACCATACTCAAAGATTAGATTATAACGGAGGCATATAAATGAAGAAATTAATCATATCCATCATATCAATCGTATCAATTTTAATAAGTTCTTTTTCTGTAAATGCAGCAGAGGTGCCGAAAGAGTCGTCACCCTGCAATGCCACAAATGAAGCAATAATTATTGTTGAGAGTTTTATAGGTGGTATTTTAACCGAAGTACAAAATGGTTTGGGATATGCCGATGCAAGAGCGAAATCAAACCGCATATTCTTTAATGCTTGGCTTAATGGTCAGACGAATGGTTATAGC
>SVQQ01000037.1 GCA_015065265.1 Oscillospiraceae bacterium
TTGTCAATTGGCAGAAGGGAAAGCCACACGTGAGGAGTGTTGTCCTTTTTCATTTGCTCGTGAATAGCATGAGCCACCACGTCCCTTGGCATAAGTTCATTTGTGAACCTTTGCATATTCTTGTCAAGGAGTACCGCCCCTTCACCTCTGACGGACTCGGAAATCAAAAATTCACGTCCCTTTTCCTCTGTGTAAAGGGTGGTAGGATGTATCTGTATGTAATCTATATCACGAAGTTTAATTCCGTGTTTAAGACATATTGCAAGAGCGTCACCTGTCAGATGCGGATAGTTTGTGGAATGTTCAAAAAGTCCACCGATACCACCTGTGGCGAGAATTGTGTAGTCTGCGAGAATTTCAAAATATTCACCCATCTCATTTTCGCACACAATTCCTTGGCACTCACCGTCTTTTTCAATTATGTCAACCATTGTGTGACGTTCAAGAAAAGTCACGTTTTCAAGGTTACATACCGCAGTTAAAAGTTTTGATGTAATTTCCTTACCTGTCTGGTCCTCGTGATAGAGAATTCTCGCCCTCGAATGAGCACCCTCTTTTGTATATACAAATTCTCCGTTCTTCTTCTCAAATTCTACGCCGAAAGTAACAAGGTCGTCTATTACGTCCCTTGAATTTTTTAGCATAATGTCAACTGAAGTTTTGTTGTTTTCATAATGACCTGCCCTCATTGTGTCCTCAAAATACGCGTCGTAGTCCTCGTCGTCACGAAGTACACAAATACCGCCTTGAGCAAGGAAAGAGTCACTTTCCTCGGCAGAAGATTTAGTGATAATTATTACATTCTTATCTTTTGGCAGATTCAGTGCCGCGAAAAGCCCCGCAACACCGCATCCTACAATAACTATATCTGTTTTCATATTCACTCCGTTATTTTCCCATTTCAAGCATTCTGTCAAGACAGACAAGTGCACTCTTTGCAACTTCCTTGTCAACTGTAATTTCATTTTCACCCGTTTTAAGTACGTGAAGTATCTTTTCGGGAGTATTGAGTTTCATATCACGACAGGTAGCGCAAGAGGAAAGGAAATAGAACTTCTTTTCGGGATTGTCTTTTTCAAGTTCATATTTTACACCGCACTCGGTACAAATTATAAACTCCTTCTTGTCACTTTCCTTTGCGTAGTCAATGATTTCCGCAGTACTTCCTATATAATCGGAAAGAGAGAGCACGTCCTCTGTACATTCAGGGTGTGAGAGCACCAGAGCAGAAGGATGCTTTTCTTTTTCTTTTAAAAGTGCCTCTTTTGAAATTCCCACGTGTATAGGACAACAACCGTCATTTAAAATAACGTTCTTTTCAGGCACTCTGTTTGCCACAAAACGTCCAAGATTATTGTCGGGTATAAAGTATATATTCTTGTTTTTAAGTGAGCGAACTATCTTTATAGCATTTGAGGAAGTAACGCAAACGTCACTGTGACATTTAAGTTCGGCAGTAGAATTTATGTAACACACAACCGCAAGGTCGTCGTATTCTTCTCTCATTTTTTTAATTTTCTTAACGTCTGCCATATGTGCCATAGCGCAGTCGGCATTGATGTCAGGCATAAGCACGGTCTTTTCGGGATTTAGTATCTTCGCACTTTCTCCCATAAAAGAAACACCGCAGAATACAACTACTTTTGCATCCGTGTTCTTTGCCACCTTTGCAAGATAAAAGGAGTCGCCAACGAAGTCTGCAAGTTTTTGTACGTCTTCGGGCGCATAGTAGTGCGCAAGTATAATTGCACCCTTTTCTTCCTTTAACACCTTGATCTCACGAGTAATATTATCCATAGTATAAACCCTTTTAAATATAATGTTTTTTGATATTTTACACTAATTTATTACATCTGTCAAGTCATCTGTAAACTTTTTAAGAAAAATACTTATTTTCCTTAAAAAAACCGTGCCACTTTTATGTGGCACGGTTAATTTTATTATTTTTATGACAGTTCAAACATACCTGTGTAAAGTTGATAGTATTTGCCCCTCTTCGCGATGAGTTCCTCGTGATTGCCCCTTTCGATAATCTCACCCTTTTCAAGCACCATAATGGCGTCTGAATTTCTTACGGTAGAGAGTCTGTGAGCAATAACGAATGTGGTTCTGCCTTCCATAAGAGAATCCATACCCTTTTCAATGAGGGCTTCTGTTCTCGTGTCAATGGAAGAGGTCGCCTCGTCGAGAATGAGAACAGGAGGGTCGGCAACGGCGGCTCTTGCAATGGCAATTAACTGCCTTTGACCCTGCGACAGATTTGCTCCGTCTGATACAAGCAGTGTATCATAGCCTTGAGGAAGATGCTTTATAAAAGAATGGGCATTGGCAAGTTTTGCCGCATTTATACATTCTTCATCTGTGGCATCAAGCCTTCCGTAACGGATATTGTCAATTACACTTCCTGTAAACAGGTGAGTGTCCTGAAGCACCATAGAAAGAGAACGCCTTAAATCCGCCTTCTTTATTTTGTTAATGTTAATTCCGTCATATCTGATTTTTCCGTCAGGCACGTCGTAAAAGCGGTTGATAAGATTTGTTATAGTGGTCTTTCCCGCACCCGTTGAGCCAACGAAAGCAATTTTTTGCCCCGCCTTCGCCCAAAGGGTAATTCCGCCAAGAACAGTTTTATTTTCTTCATATCCAAAGACTACGTTGTCAAACTCTACTCTTCCTTCAACAGGAATGTAACTTACAGACCCGTCGGCAGAATGAGGATGCTTCCATACCCAAGTACCATTCTTGTCACTTGTCTCATTCCAGTTTCCGTCCTCGTCCTTTTTAGCCTTGACAAGAGTTACGTAACCGTTATCAACTTCACTTTCCTCGTCAATAATATCGAATATTCTTTCAGCACCTGCAAGGGCGGTGAGAATTGAGTTTAACTGTTGTGACATCTGGGAAACAGGCATCGAAAATTGGTTTGTAAACTGTAAAAACGAAACTACCGCACCAAGAGTCAAAATGTTGTTTATAGTGAGAATACTTCCCACCATAGCAGTTATGGCATAGAGAATACGTGAGAGATTTCCCATAATGGGCATAAGAATGTTTGCAAAAGTGTGAGCGTTTGTTGCAGAAGCGCAAAGGGCGTTATTGAGGGATGAAAACTCCTCTTTTGCCTTGTCCTCGTGACAGAACACCTTTACAACCTTCTGTCCTTCTATCATTTCTTCAATATACCCGTTTACCGCACCTAAATCCTTTTGTTGCTTTATGAAGTATTTAGCACTGTTTCCGCCTATTTTCTTAGTCAAAAATAGCATTATACAAAGCATCATTACAACAAGGATAGTCAGATGCCAACTGTAAGTGAGCATCATTACAAATACCGATACAACAGTGATAAGAGAAGAAATAGTGCTGACAATACTGTTAGATAACAGTTCTCTTATGGTGTCAGTATCGTTTGTATATCTGCTCATTATCTCTCCGTGAGAGTGGGTGTCAAAGTACTTGAGAGGTAAAGTTTCCATCTTAGAAAATAGGTCTTTTCTTATATTAAGCAAAGCCTTTGTAGAAAGAGAGAGCATTATTCTCTGATAGGTGTAGGTTGACAGAGCACCGAAAACGTAGATACAACCCATCATAATAAGAGTAGTTATAAAACCTCTGAGTTTTTCGGCGTCAGGCCCTGAAATGAGAGGCTCAATGTAGTTATCCACAATAGGTTTAAGCATAGAAGAGCCGATAACCTGAGCTGAGGAACTGAATATAACAAGAGCAAAAACTAAAAAGAGTACCGCCTTATTTGTTCCAACCAGATATTTGAAAATTCTGCCAAAGGTCTTTTTGATGTTCTTGGGCTTGGCAGGAGGCCCCATTCTTCTTGGAGGCATCTTATTCAACTCCTTTCTGCTGGGAGTCGTATACTTCTTTGTAAATGTCACAGTTTTTCATAAGATTTTCGTGAGAGTCAAAGGCCACAACCTTTCCGTCGTCAATGACGATGGTCCTGTCAGCGTCCTGAACCGAGGAAATTCTCTGGGCGATTATGATAGCAGTAGTGTCTTTTAGTTCTCTCTTGAAAGCCTCACGGATTTTTGAATCCGTAGCAGTGTCTACTGCACTTGTAGAGTCGTCAAGAATAATGATTTTCGGCTTTTTAAGAAGGGCCCTTGCAATACAAAGGCGTTGCTTTTGTCCACCCGAAACGTTTACACCGCCCTGACCTAAAACAGTGTCATATCCGTCAGGGAAAGAGGTGATAAAATCATGCGCCTCGGCATTTTTACAAGCATTTATAATTTCTTCATCACTTGCGTTTTCGTTACCCCACTTTAAGTTGTCTCGAATAGTACCAGAGAAGAGTACGTTCTTTTGAAGTACCATTGCAACGTCGTCTCGAAGTGTGTGAAGGGCATAATCCTTTACGTTGTGCCCACCGACAATAACGTCCCCCGAAAGAGTGTCGTAAAGTCGGGAGATAAGTTGTACAAGGGTAGTTTTTGCCGACCCCGTGCCACCAACTATTCCGATAGTTTCACCCGACTTGATTTTCAAGTTCACGTCGGTAAGAGTTAAGTTTTCAGGGTTCCTTGAATAACTGAAAGATGCGTTTTTAAATTCGATACTTCCGTCAACAAGTGTAAGTGTGCTTGAAGGGTTGTCCTTTATGTCAATGTCCTCGTCAAGCACTTCAACGATTCTTCCAATAGACGCCCTTGAAATAACAATACTTATAAAGATAAAAGAAAGCATCATAAGAGAGGTGAGAATTTGAGTAATGTAACTTATAAATCCCGAAAGGTCACCCACGTCAAGCCCAGTGCCCTTTATAACCATATTACCGCCAAACCATAAAATTGCAATAGTACAAGCGTACATGGAAAGTTGCATAGCAGGGGAGTTGAGGATGATGAGTTTCTCCGCCATAATTTGAGCATTTCTTACGTCTTCGGCAGAAGTCTCAAATTTCTTTTTTTCATAGTCTTCTCTTACAAAAGCCTTAACTACTCTTATGCCAATGAGGTTTTCTTGTACCGATGAGTTCATAGCATCGTACTTTTTCATCATCTTTGCAAACCTTGGATGCGCAGTAGTCATAATGAATATTAAAATAAGGGCAAGAATAGGAGTCACCACAAAAAATACAGTGGAGAGTTTAGGGCTTATTGTCACCGCCATAATAGTGGCACCGATAAGCATAAAAGGTGAGCGCACAGCCATTCTTATCATCATCATAAGAGTGTTCTGAATGTTGGTAACGTCGGTTGTTAGTCTTGTTACAAGAGAGGCGGTAGAGAATTTATCAACGTTTGCAAAAGAGAAATCCTGCACCTTTTCGAAAAGTGCGCCTCTTACGTTTTTACCGAATCCCATTCCCGCTTTTGCCGCAAGTTTTCCACCGAGTGCACCAAAAGACAGAGATATAAGCGCCATAGTTATCATTATAAGTCCGGCTATAACCGTGTACGACGTTCCCCCGTCACCTTTGATTCCTATGTTTATCATTTGTGTCATAACGAAGGGGATGAGTATCTCCATGAGCACTTCGCCTATCATTACAATAGGGGTTAAAATTGCATATTTCTTGTACTCACCAAGATGTGACAGTATCTTTTTATACATATTGTTCCTTTCTTAATCTATGTTCTCTGAGATTTTTAGAAGAAGGGAAGTTAAAGTATCCTTTTCTTCGCTTGTCAGTCCGACAAGGAGTTTTTCGTCTCTTTCTTCTATAAAGTTTATGAGTTTCCTGTTCTTTTCAATACCTGATGCAGTCAAAGTAACGATTTTTGCCCGTGAATCGTCAGGATGAGGTGAGCGCACGATAAACCCCTTTTTTTCAAGAGTCTGCATAGCGCTTGTCACAGTAGAACGCCGTACCTCAAAAGCCTTTTCTATGTCCTTCTGACCTACACTTCCACCGTTTTCATGTATCATTCTCATTACCATAACTTGCTCAACGGTAATCTTTTCACGAATAAGATTTTCGTCAGCACCGCGCTTGAGTTTCCTCGATATTGAAGTGATAAGACGTACAGGGGAGGAGAGTTTATCTCTCAACACCGCACCTCCTTTTGTTAGATTTCTAACATATTATATACCCAGCATTATTTCAAGTCAATAGAGGATACAAAAAGTTCACAAAAAATGTGGCAGACAACAGTCTGCCACAGAAAAACTATTCTTATACTTCGTGCCATATTTCCTTAATTAAAACCTTTTCGCCCATAACAATCTTAGAAAAGGCTTTCAATAACAGATAATAGTCGAACTGCCTTACAAGAGAGGGAAGGGATAAATCGTCGGTCATTTCAATTCTTCCAGGAAGATAATCGTCCCTGAAAGGAAGGTAAAGCACCGCATTCCCCTTTTCTGCTTTTAAAGTGTATGAAGAAAATTCTTCACTGATCTTTTCAAGAAAATCTCTTATATACGGACTTTGAACTTCAGTTTCTTCACCGCTTTGAACACATATGTCAGGAATGTTTGCAGGTGCATAAAACACCACGCCGTGAGTTACAGGCTCGTCACCCTTTTTCATAAACTTGGCGTAACCCATATATAACTCATCGTACTTGTGGCATATGCGCCAGTTAAGTTTACAGTCACTGAACAAAGAGGAAATAACAAAGGGGTCGGGAACTTCCTTCTTTTCTACCTTGATATTAAGTGAGTCACCAATAATTTTAGGAACTAAATAGCGGTAGAAGTTAATATAATTTATGAGAAGATTTTTCTTTGATGAAAAAGTGAGAAAGAAAGAGGAAATCACACCAATCATAAAGAAGATTATACTTCCCATAAGCCCGAAAGCCATAAAACCTACAAGAGTGACGGCAATAACGGAAGAGACTGATATAACTTTGAGCCTTTTATCATTTGCCCTGTCCTGCTTTTTTAACTTTTCACCTTTTCTTATCAGTTCTTGTGAACTGTCTTCGTTATAGGCTTTAGAAAAAGCCTTTATCAAATCATCCATTTAGAGTCCTCTCAATTTTCAGAGTTTGCCACCATTTCCATATACTTTTCGTGTGAAATGAGCACCGTTCTGGGTTTAGAACCTGCAAATTCACTTACAACTCCCATAGCCTCCATCTTGTCAATCAGTCTTGCTGCTCTTGCATAACCGAGTTTCAAGCGTCTTTGTAACATAGACGTGGAGATAGTTCCGCTGTCAATGGCAATTTCAATAGCAGGTTTAAGCATAGGGTCACTGTTAAGCGAGAGGTCGTCGTCATCACCTGAATCCATATCGTCGTCAGAGGCTCTCGACTTGCTCTTTTCACATTTAGCAGCCTCTTTTTCAATGCTATCCATAATTTCTTCACTGTAACTTGCTCCCGAATTACCTTTAAGGAAGGAAATTACAGATTCAATTTCGGTATCACTTACAAAAGAGCCTTGTACTCTCATAGGAGTAGTAGAACCAACGGGAGCATAAAGCATATCACCCTTGCCCACGAGTTTTTCCGCACCGTTAGCGTCAATTATAGTTCTTGAGTCAATTTGTGATGCAACTGTAAATGCAATACGTGAAGGAACGTTAGCCTTGATAAGACCTGTTATAACGTCAACAGAGGGACGCTGAGTACCGATTATAAGGTGCATACCTGCAGCTCTTGCCTTTTGAGCAATACGGCAGATAGACGACTCAACGCTGTCACGTGCCATCATCATAAGGTCTGCAAGTTCGTCTATTACAATGACAATGTGAGGAAGTACCTCTCTGTCGCCTTGACGAAGGGCAACTTCATTATAAGCCTTGATTTCACGAACTCCCGTTTCTTCAATGAGTGAGAAACGTCTTTCCATTTCATTTACCGACCAGGCAAGAGCACCCGCCGCATTTTTGGGGTCACTGACAACAGGTACAAGCAAATGTGAAATTCCGTTGTAAACACCAAGTTCTATTTTTTTGGGGTCAATGAGTATAAGTTTTACTTCATCGGGCTTAGCCTTATAAAGAATACTCATAAGGATACTGTTAATACAAACCGATTTACCTGAACCTGTAGTACCCGCTATCATCATATGAGGCATCTTTGAAATATCGCAGTAAACGGGGTTTCCTGCAACGTCAACACCAAGACAGGTTGTAAGTTTACTCTTAGCGTTCTCAAAAGAGGGAGACTCGATTAAATTTCTTATGGGCACAACCGAGGTGTTTTTGTTTGGAACTTCAATTCCTACCGCCTCTTTTCCGGGGATAGGTGCTTCAATTCTTACACCCTTTGCCGCAAGAGAGAGGGCAATATCGTCTGCAAGGTTTCTGATAGAACGAACTCTTACCCCTACTTCAGGCTGAAGTTCATATCTTGTAACTGTAGGGCCTTTTGCAATATTGAGTATCTTTGTCTTTACACCAAAGGAAGCGAGAGTCTCTACAAGTTTCTTTGCGGTCTGCTCATATTCAAGGTTCAATGAAACGTTCGGGCCACTGCCCTTTTTCAAGAGATGTACAGGAGGGAAGACGTACTCGGGAACGTATTCTTCTTCTATCTCTTCTCCTAAAGGAAGTTCGCTTACTTCGGCA
>SVQQ01000038.1 GCA_015065265.1 Oscillospiraceae bacterium
TTACGAGTACAAAGAAAGAATTCAGAAAGCGGCTAAAATGGTTCGCGACAGAGGACTTGACGTTATGCTTGTTGTCAGCACAGAGTCTGACTATGCAAACGCAAGATACTTCAGTGGCTTCTGGCCGCTTTTTGAACGTGCAGGTGTTGCAATCTCAGCATCAGGAGACGCTTGTCTTCTCGTAGGACCTGAATCCCCCATCTTCGCAAAGGACGTTTGCGCAAACTCCAGCAAGATTGAAAAGATTTTCGTTCTCAAAGAATTCCGTGAGTCAGCAGACCCCTCATATCCTGAACTTGTTCCCGACACATTCCCCGAAGCATTCAAGAGCATCGGCGTAACAGGCGAGAACATCAAGATTGGTCTTGGAAGTTACGTAGAATGTACACTTCCCATTCTCGACGGTCTTCGTGACAACTTCCCCAAGGCTGAAATTTCTTACTGCAACGACATTATGGTTGAACTCAGAAAAATCAAGAGTGTTAACGAACTTGCTTGTATTCAGGAAGGTTTCAGAATTGTTGACCTTGCTACAGAAGAAGTTATCAAGAACCTTCGTCCCGGTGTTACCGAACTTGCAATGGTAGGTGTAGCACAGAGAGTTATCTACGAAAACGGTGCAGAATACGAAGGACTTCCTATGTACGTATTCAGTGAAAAGTCAACTTCACACGCTATCTCTCGTCCCAGTTACAGAGTTATCGAAAAGGGTGACGTGGTTCAGCTTAACCTCTCTGCAAAGATTGACGGTTACTCACCTGCAACAGGTCTTCCCGTTATCATGGGCAAACTTGACGCAGATAGAAGAAAATATATCGACTTCTGTCTTGAAATGCACAACTGGACAGTTCAGAACCTCAAAGCAGGAATCCCCGCAAACAAGGTTCCCAACGAATTCCTTCAGATGTTCAAGGACAGAGGATTTGAAAAGAACTACGTTTACGGTCCTTGCCACGGTACAGGTATGATCGAAGTTGAAGCACCTTGGATGGAAACTTCATCTGACTGGATTATCGAAGAAAATATGACATTCCAGGTAGACACCTTCATTTCGGGCCCCACCTTCGGAACAAGATGGGAGAAGGGTGTAGTTATTACCAAGGACGGATGCAAGTCCATGACCAACATTCTCGAGAAGGGACTTGTTGAACTTGACTTCTAATTCTATCGGCAAGAAACTCTGGATTATTCCCGACTGCGAACTGCCACCCGAAGGCGAGGGCGTACTCAAGGGACACGAATCCGTAATCGTTGTTAACGACAGCGACGTTGACGCCGTAATTAAAGTACATATTTATTTTGCTGACCGTGACGGAATCGATGAAATCGAATGGCACGTTGGCAAAGACAGAGTAAGATGCTTCAGAATGAACAATCTTGAAGATATGTGCGGTTATAAGATTCCTCTTGAAACACAGTATGCTATGAAACTTGTTTCAAACTGTAATATTGTAGTTCAGTACGGAAGACTTGACAACCGTCAGACAAATCTTGCTTATTACACCACAATGGCATTTTCGGAATGAGGTGAAAAGTATGCATCTTGATATGTGTTTCCCAAGGGAAATTGCTAATGCAAAAGAGAACAGAACACCCGTAGTTATCGTTGGCGGTACAGTTGAATATCACGGCCCCCAGTGTTCCTACGGATGCGATACACTTATCGCACAGGGACTTGTTGAAAAACTCGCAGAAAAGAGAGACATCATTATTGCTCCCTCTATCAGTTACAGCCCTTCAAGTTGGGCAGTAGGCGGAGATACAACAGGTACAGTTCACGTTGACGAAGTTGTGTTTGAAGAATATCTCTTCAACATCTTTATGTCAATGCTTTCCGCAGGCCTTCGCAACATTTACGTTGTTATTCACCATCAGTTTGAAGAAGGTAACTTTATGCCCATGACCCTTTCATATATGAAAGCGGCAAAACGTGCAACTATGAGATACCTTGAAAAAACTATGGGACAAGGTTGGTGGGGAAGCGAAAACTATTCCGACTACTATGCAAACCTCGGCGGAGGAGACGACCCATTCAGTTGGATTAAAGTTATACCCGCAATGGCTCCTGAAGCACAACACGCAACAGGTTACGACCACGCAGGTAAATACGAATGTTCTATCCTTATGGCACTCTATCCCGAAGCCGTTAAACTCGAAAGACTTGGAGATATCGACCACTGGTTCACAAAGAGTTCAGCAGAAGCAAACGTTGAACTTGGAAACAAGATGGTAGAAATTTCTCTCGAGTACCTCGACAAAGCCATCGTTTAATAGTTAATGCAAAAAGACGGCAGCTACGCCGTCTTTTTGCAAATTTAAAACAGGAGAAACTGTTATGAGAATAAATTTAAGAAAAGAATTTTTCACAGATAAAGAATTTCTTATTGCAGAATCAGGGGAATTCAAAGCCGTAGCCTTTCGCTTTTCTACAGGAATTGAAGCATTGAGAGTTGAAAACTCCAAAGGCTATTTCGTAATTCTTCCTTTCAAAGGTCAGCAACTCTGGGACTTTAACTTCTGCGGACGCGACCTTAAAATGCTCACCACAGTAAAGGAACCTAAACCCACCCTCGAATACCTTAAAACCTACGGTGGATTTCTCTACCACTGTGGCGTAAGTTCCTTCGGCGTACCCGATGCCGACCACCCGCAACACGGTGAAATTCCCAACATTGAATACGACAACGCTTATATTGAGATAAATAAAGACGAAAAAGGCGAATACATTTCAGTTGGCGGTACTCTTAACTACGATATCGCCTTTGTTAAGAAATATCACTTCTCACCTGAATGTCGACTTTATAAAGGCGCATCCGTTGTCAAGGTAAACGTGAAGATTGAAAACAAAAAGGCGACTCCTATGGAGTATATGTACCTTTGCCATATCAACTTCCGTCCCTATAACGGTGCAAGACTTGTGTATAACGTTCCTCGCGATAAGGAACACATCAAAGTACATAAGATTATCCCCGACTCAATGACAGGGGATATGAGAGCAAAACTTTCATCTTATATGGATAAACTTGAAAGTAACCCCGCTATTATGGATAACGTTGGCAATAGCGACGAAATGTATATTCCCGAAATTTGTTTCGCATTAAAATATAACCCCGACGAAAATAACAGAGGTTATACAATGCAGTATATCGAAGGGGAAGGCGCGTGCTACGTTAATCACCCCGTTGACGCTCTTCCTGTCGGAGTACGTTGGATTTCAAGAACTAAAGACGAAGACTCAATGGGAATGATACTTCCCGCTACTTCCGAACACCTTGGCTACTACGACTCAAAGGCGAAGGGCTACGTTAAAGAACTCGGCGCCTATGAGAGCCTTGAATTCTATATGGAAATAGGCTTTATTTCTGATACCGAGGCAAAGAAAGTAGAAGAAAAAATCAATAAACTCATATAAAATATTAGTGCAAGAGACGGTGGAAGCCGTCTTTTGCACTGCAATTCTTTTTAGTAAAGGTTGACTTTTATGAAAAACTTTAAACCCGCATTGTTTGACACCCTTACCACTTATTCGAAATCACAGTTTATAAAGGACCTTGTCGCAGGTGTTATCGTTGCGATAATTGCACTTCCTCTATCAATAGCCCTTGCTATCGCCTCAGGTGTTGGCCCCGAAGTCGGCTTATATACCGCAATCGTGGCAGGATTTGTAATATCACTTCTTGGCGGAAGTAACGTACAGATTGCAGGTCCTACCGCCGCCTTTGCAACAACTGTCGCAGGAATAGTTCTCACAAAGGGAATGGACGGACTCGTCGTTGCCACCCTTATGGCAGGTGCCCTTCTTGTTATTATGGGTCTTTTGAGACTTGGCGGACTTATCAGATTTATTCCTCATACCATAACAACAGGCTTTACCTCTGGAATTGCTATGACTATTGTTATAGGTCAACTTAAAGACTTTTTCGGACTGACATTTACCCATTCCCCCGTTGAGACAGCAGAAAAAATTAAAGAGGTCTTTTCTACTTTCTCAACTATTAACTTCTATGCACTTGGAGTAGGACTTCTTTCACTTTTAATCCTTATTTTAGTGCCTAAAATTTCCCCCAAAATTCCCGCATCCCTTATTGCCGTAATCGTTATGGCGGCAGTGGTGAAAATATTTGATATAGAAGTTAATACCATTGGTACTCTTTATCCAAGTATCCCCAATACGCCCCCAAAATTCAATTTGCCCTCTTTTAATAACGTAGATATCGTATCTCTTATCCCCGATGCAGTAACTATCGCAGTTTTAGCGGCAGTAGAGTCACTCCTCTCCTGTGTCGTTGCAGATAAGATGATTCAGAAGAAACACAACTCGAATATGGAACTTGTAGCACAGGGACTGGGTAACGTTTCCTCGGCACTTTTCGGAGGAATCCCCGCCACAGGCGCTATCGCAAGAACCGCCGCTAATATTAAAAACGGTGGCAGAACACCCATCTCGGGCATTATTCACGCCATAGTCCTCTTCTTTGTCCTCGTTTTATTTATGCCCTACGCCTCAATGATTCCAATGCCCACTATTGCGGCAATCCTCTTTATAGTGGCTTATAATATGAGCGAATGGCGAGAATTTGTTTCAATTATAAAAAATGACCCCGTCACCGACTCGGTAGTTCTGGTTTTGACCTTCGTTCTCACCGTCGCATTCGACCTGGTTGTCGCAATCGCCATAGGACTTATCCTCTCATATAGCATAAAACTTGTAAAGAAACTCAAAAAAGCAAAATAAAAAGAGCCGTAAGGCTCTTTTTTTAATGTAATATAACAAAGTACGTAAGGGCGTCTCTATTGACTTTTTCTCGTTATTTTGTTATCATAACAACGTTCAGTATAGTATTTTTTCAGGAGCAGTAATGAATATTTCTCTGGGTTCACACTTCGATTATAAAACTCTTTTTAAATTTACTTTCCCCTCTGTAATTATGATGGTCTTTACCTCTGTTTACGGAGTTGTGGACGGGTACTTCGTTTCAAACTATGTTGGCAAAACACCCTTTGCCGCCGTTAACTTCATAATGCCTTTCCTTATGATTTTAGGTTCTCTCGGCTTTATGTTCGGCTCAGGAGGAGGCGCACTTATCGCTAAGACTATGGGGGAGGGAAGAAGGGAAAGAGCACAGAAACTTTTTTCACTTCTCACATACGTTTCAATAATCATAGGCATTGTTGTAGCAATACTTGGTATCGTCTTTATCAGACCTATCGCATCAAGTCTTGGTGCAGAAGGACAAATGCTTGAGGACTGTGTGATTTATGGAAGAATTATCCTTTTAGCACTTCCTACTCTTATACTCCAATTTGAATTCCAGAGTTTCTTCATTGTAGCCCAAAAGGCACAACTTGGACTTTACGCCACCATAATTGCAGGGGTTGCGAATATGGTCCTTGACGCACTTCTTACCGCAGTCTTCTCCCTTGGAATTCAAGGTGCCGCATGGGCCACCGCTATCAGTCAAATTATAGGAGGAACTATTCCCCTCATCTATTTTTCAAGAAAAAACACCAGTACCTTGCAACTAACCCTTCCAGAATTCGATTTAAAAGCCTTAATCCGAGCCTGTGCCAATGGCTCGTCAGAACTTGTCAGTAATATCTCAATGTCCCTTGTCGGTATGCTCTATAACGTGCAACTTATGAAATATGCAGGTGAAAACGGTATCGCCGCCTATGGCACGATTATGTATATAAATTTCGTTTTCCTTGCCATTTTTATAGGCTATTCCACAGGCGTTGCCCCCGTTATCGGCTTTCACTACGGGGCAGGAAATCACAGTGAACTCAAAAGCCTTAAAAAGAAAAGTTTTACTATAATCCTTGTAACGTCGGTTGTTATGTTCTTTCTTGCCGAAATCCTCGCAAAACCCTTGTCAGAGATTTTCGTAGGCTATGATAAAACACTCTTTGATATGACTACAAAAGCCTTTATAATTTACTCCTTCTCGTTTCTCTTTGCAGGAATTGCCATCTTCGGCTCATCATTTTTTACCGCTTTAAGCGACGGGCTCACCTCTGCCTTAATTTCCTTTTTGAGAACCCTCGTCTTTCAGATTGCCGCAGTCTTAATTTTCCCTCTCATCTGGGATATCGACGGAATATGGTTTTCAATCGTTGCCGCCGAAGTTATGGCAGTAATCGTCACAATATTCTTTATAACCGCAAAGCAGAAAAAATTTAACTACTGATTATATTCACTCTCTATTTTCACTCTACCGTAGGTTTACTACTCCTCACTAAACTAACGGTAGGTGTTCTTAATACAAAAAATCTGTTACACTGTATGTGAAAGGAGAAAACCAATGAACCAAATTAAAATCGGAAGATTTATTGCCGAGTGCAGAAAAAAGGCAAACTTAACACAAGTCGAACTTTCTGAAAAACTTGGTATCACCGATAAAGCAATATCCAAGTGGGAGCGCGGTATCTCTTTGCCCGACACTTCTATTATGCTTGAACTCTGTGATATTCTTTCTATCAGTGTAAACGAATTATTAAGTGGGGAGAAAATTGATATGGAAAACAACAATCAGAAAAACGAACAACTTTTACTTGATATGGCAAAAGAACTTGAAAAGAAAAACAAAATTATCTGGACTTCAATGTGGGGGATTATGATTGTAAGTATGACAGCCTTGTTTTCAGGCATCTTCGTTGCCAGATTCTTGATTCCCGAAGGAGTGTGGCAACTCATCACAATTCTCGCTCTCTGTGTGGTATTTTTGATACCTTGCTTCTACGCCCTGAAACTTGAAGTAAGTGTTGGCGCTTATAAATGTAAAAATTGCGGCCACGAGATTGTGCCTACCTACACACAAGCACTTAACGCCATGCATATGGGAACAACACGCTATTTAAAATGCCCTAAATGTAATAAACGAACTTGGTGCAAAAAAGTATTAAAGAAGTAAGATCCGCCTTATCGGTCAGTTCAATAAGAATATGAGAGACACCCTATGACAAAAGTCATAGGGTGTCTTAATTTTATCATTTGTCTTAATTTCTTTTAACAAGGTTTTAAAAATTTGCAATACCGCTTTTACGTCATTTTTATTAGTCCAAAGGTCTTTTTGTGGGGAGACTCACAAAATGAATTTGATAATCTTTTATAATTTCTTATAATTGCCATTACAAAATGGCAAAAATCACGATTTGCTTATATTTTCTTAGAAATTTCAAAATTTGTTTTGAAAGCTTTGTGAAATTGTGGTAAAATAATTATACAAAAAGGAGGGGGTTATATGTACAAAAACATCGGGAGTAAAATAAAAGGTTTAGCCACAATAATATTTGTCATTGAGGCTCTTGTATCGGTTGTTGCCGGTATTGTTCTTTTAGCGATTGATGAGGCATTTGTTTGGATTGGCTTAATTTATCTAATTGGAGGGCCCATAGTTGCTTGGGTATCGTCTTTTCTGTTATATGGCTTTGGGGAATTGATTGACAAAGTGTGCGAAATCGAAAAAAACACACGTACTAACAATAATAATGATACAAATAAAATTGTCAACTCTTTACCCACTAATATAGCGGTTGATATTAATAAAAAAGAAATTGTCCCTGTATCTCAATCAAGTTCAAATTTAAAATACAACTGCATTAGTATCACATCAACCGGTAATGAAAGTCATGGTATGTGTGTTATTTGCAAAAGTTCTAACGTTAATCTAAAACAAAGCAAAATTCAAACAGAAATTGGAGTAAGGACATTAGATATTTGTAAAAACTGTTATAACCAATTTTATATCGCGTCAACAAAAAAATAATATTTGTTACATATAAATAAACGGACTATGGAAATTCCATAGTCCGTTAAATTTTGGTTAAACTGTGGTAAGAAGAAATGGATAAGTTCTTATATCTTCTTATAAGTTCTTATCACTTCTTATTAGTCCAAAGGTCTCATCGTGGGGACCTCTGGCTCTGAATTAACATAGCTCTTTGCAGTTCTACAAATGCCTACATATTACATACCCTTTCAGCCTTTTATCTCACGTAAAGTTACCCAGCTCTACATATCTATACGGCATTTTGGCG
>SVQQ01000013.1 GCA_015065265.1 Oscillospiraceae bacterium
AAATAGAAAGAGAGCGAACTGAACAGGTCAATTCGCTCTCAAATCTACCGAAATATGGGCTTTTTCCGCTATATTTAGCTGAGTGTTGAGGACTTTGAGGTGTAGGTATCATCAATTTACTTATGTGCTTATGAAGGATCAGACCTCGGGGTATGGAATATTTATTGAGAATATGTTGCCTGAAACAGAAAAAGATAAATAGTATACCAAAACAGGCGTTGGCTCGATATGTGAAGAACTTTCGAGACAACGCCGCTTTTATTTATTACTAATAATTTTTTCAATTTCATCGCTGTGACAAAGAGTATTTAAATATATTTTTCCAAATTTACTTGTGTCGCAAAGGAGATAACTCTTTTTGGAATTTTTAATCATTATTCTTCTCATAGAATTTTCAAGGATTGAATTATCAGAAACAATACCATCATCAGATACTCCTCGACAAGAAAAGAATGCGACATCTGCATTATATCTCATTAATGTTTTTTCGGCATCAGAACCAACGTAAGAAAATGATTCAAGTGTCATTTCACCACCTGTACAAATAGTTTTAATACCTAAAGATGCAGATTCAAGTGCAGTTTTTCCTCCGTTTGTAATCACTAAAATATTTTTAAACTGAGTAAGGTGAGGCAAAAGATGAAATGCGGTAGTAGAAGCATCAAGCATTATTACATACCCGTCTTTGATATGTAAAGATGCTTTTTGAGCTATTATCTGCTTTGATTGATTTTGTTCAAAATGACGTATAAACAGAGGAATACGTTGGTCGGGAGGATTTGTTTTAAGTGTAATGATACCTCTTTTTCTGGTTACCAGATTTTTTTCCAGAAGAAGTATAATATCTCTTCTTACAGTTGGTTCGCTTATAAAAAGTTTTTGAGAAAGCTCTTTTACAGAATGCGGCTTTTGTGCTAAAAGATTTATATATTGATTTTCGCGGTTATAGATAGACATTTTTTTCTCCTCTTACAATCAAATTGTGGTCGTTATAATCACAATTATAACCAATTTGTGATTAAATTGTCAATATGTTTTTTAAATATTGATTATTATCCGGAATAGTTTATAATATAAATATAAATGATATCTTTAAACAGGATGGACACTATATGTTAGAGAAAATAAGTGAAAAAAATTGTTTATGTGGCAAGGAACATAATTTTACATCAAAAGTAGTGGCAGAAAAAGGTGCAGTTAATAAGCTTCCTGCAATACTTGATGAAATGAATCTAAAAAGTGCATTTATAATTGCTGATAAAAACACATATCAGGCAGCAGGACAAAGGGTATTGGAAATTTTAAAAAGCACAGGCATAAAAACCCAAAAATACGTCTTTACAAAAGAAGTTTTAGAACCCGACGAAACAAATGTAGGTCTTGCTGTTATGAATTTTGACCCGACATTCGATGTTGTAATTGGTGTGGGGTCGGGAGTCATAAATGATATAAGCAAGATAGTTTCCAATATATCGTGTAAAAAATACATAATCGTGGCGACGGCACCTTCGATGGACGGATATGCCTCAGCGACATCATCAATGACTATGGAGGGCTTAAAAATATCGCTTAAAAGCAAGTGCGCTGATGTTATTATCGGTGATACGGATATTCTGTGCAATGCACCTACGAAAATGATGCTATCAGGATTGGGAGATATGATAGCAAAATACGTTTCAATTTGTGAGTGGAGAATTTCTAACCTGATAACAGGAGAGTATTATTGCGAAGAAGTAGCAGAGCTTGTAAGAAGCTCTTTAAAGAAATGCATTGATAACGTAGACGGACTTTTAAAACATGATGAAAATGCAGTTAATGCTGTTTTTGAAGGCTTGGTTATCTGCGGAGCTGCAATGAAATTTGCCGGAATTTCGCGCCCGGCTTCCGGTGTTGAACACTATTTATCACATATATGGGATATGCGTGGAGCGGAATTTAATACAGCAGTAGAGTTACACGGTATTCAATGTGCAGTGGGTACATTGATTGCGTTGAAGCTATATGAAAAAATCAAGAATATATCTCCTGATAAAGAAAAGGCTTTAGACTATGCCAAAAGCTTTAACTATGTTGAGTGGAGCGGTGAATTAAGGAAGTTTCTTGGAAAAGGTGCTGAAAGCATGATAGCACTTGAAGAAAAAGAACAAAAATATAATTTAAAAAGTCATAAGAAACGATTAGATATAATCACTTCCCAATGGGATGAAATCATTAAAATAATAAACGACGAATTGCCGTCATCGGACACGCTTTTGGAATTGTTCCAAAAAATAGGTATGCCAAAGACAGTAAAAGATATTGGAATTGATGAAAAAATCGTGCCTCTGACATTTAAAGCGGCAAAGGATATAAGAGATAAGTATGTTTTACCAAGGCTTTGCTGGGACTTGGGAATTTTGGATGAAATAATGTAAAAAGAGGAAACAGATAATATGAGTGAACAATTCAAAAAAACAGAAATTTGTGTTATTGGCGGAGGTCCTGCCGGTGTATGTGCGGCAATATCTGCCGCGCGTATGGGCATAAAAACTATGCTTATAGAACAGGGCGGATTTTGCGGTGGAATGGCAACAATGGGGCTTGTGGGACCTTTTATGACCTGTTATGATGCAAAAGGCGAAAAAATGATAATTCGTGGCATCTTTGAAGAAATAGTCAATCGGATGGTGGAGAAAGGTTATGCCATACATCCTTCGGAAGTTATGGGTGGAACAGCATTCACATCCTGGATCAAAATCGGACATGACCATGTGACTCCCTTTGAAGCGGAGGGACTGAAGCTTGTTCTTGATAGTATGCTTGAAGAGGCGGGTGTGGAAATATTGTATCACACAAGCTTTATTGAACCCATATTAAAAGAAAATACTATTGTGGGTGTTTCGGTTTCTTCCAAAGCAGGTATTGAGACAATATATGCGGATGTTGTGATTGACTGTACAGGTGACGGTGACGTTGCCGCACGATGCGGTGTTCCTTATGAAAAAGGAAATGAAGAACTGGGACAGATCCAGCCTGCAACGATGTTTTTCCATATTTGCAATGTGGATACAGACGCAGTTGAGGCAGACATACAGAGAAATAAGGATAACTTCTACCGCAAGGACGGAGTGAATTACCGTTCGCTTCATTGGAGAGTTTCGGAGGCTCGTGAAAATGGCGACTGGACATTAGACAGGGTGAGTATAGGCATTTTCAGAATGCCACAGAAGGATGAATGGTGTGTTAATACCTCAAGAATTATGGGTGTTGATAGTACCGATAATAAAAGTCTCACTATGGCAGAAATAGAAGGCAGAAAACAAGCAGATGAAATTATGAGGTTTTTCAGAAAATACGTTCCCGGCTGTGAAAATGCCAAGCTTAAGTCCACTGCCTCACATATAGGAATTAGGGAAAGCAGACATATAAAGGGTGAATACCGACTTACAGCAGAAGATTTACTCGAATCAAAGGTGCCGGGAGACAGTATTTTCCTTGCTGCAAACTCGGTGGACGTGCATGGTAGATTTGGTCCTAAAAGCAATGAATACATTACTATAAAAGGCGATTATTACGGTGTGCCATATCGATCTCTTGTTCCGGTTAAAATTGACCAGCTGTTGATGGCCGGACGGTGCATAAGTGCTGATTCCACAGCGGCAGGAGCAGTTCGTGTCATGCCTCCCTGCATGGCGATGGGACAAGCAGCAGGAATAGCGGCAGCGCTGTCAATTCAAAATAAATGTACAGTCAGAAACTGCGATACCGATTTAATTCGCAGTACACTGAAGGAATATGGAGCATATTTATAAAACAGCAAGTATAATATTAAACAAATAACGGAGAAAAATATGAAATCAACATTCAAAACTATTGAGCATAAATGTGATTTATGTATAGTTGGCGGTGGACTTTCCGGAACTATAGCCGCTCTTTCGGCAGCTCGTCACGGGATAAAGGTCGTACTTATACAGGACCGTCCTGTATTAGGTGGAAACTGTTCATCAGAAATTCGTATGTGGGTACGCGGTGCAAAGGGGTATTGGAACAGAGAAACAGGAATACTTGCAGAATTTGAAGAAGAAAATATATACCGTAACCCTTTGCTTGCTCCTACGGTTTGGGACAGTGTGCTTTTTGGAAAGGTTAAGGAAAATAAGAATATAACTCTTCTGTTAAATACCTCCTGCCTTGATGCAGAATGTGAAAACAACGAAATAAAAAACATTACTGCCTGGCAACTTACTACATATACATATCATAAAGTTTACGCTGAGATTTTTGCGGATTGTTCCGGTGACAGTGTGCTTGCACCTTTGACAGGAGCAAAATACAGACTGGGAAGAGAAGCAAAAAATGAGTATAATGAGAAGTTTGGTCCTGATATAGCGGACAGAAAAACAATGGGAATGAGTTGTCTTATCCAGGCAAGAGAAACAGACAAGCCTGTTAAGTTTATTCCGCCTGAATGGGCAAACGTTTATCCGACAGACGATGATTTTGCCTATATTCCGTATATTGAAGGACAACATATTACAATGCGTGACCATAAAATCGGAACCAGTGGCTGCAATTTGTGGTGGATGGAGCTTGGCGGTGACTCAGGCGAACCTATAGAGGTTACCGAAGAAACAAGAGACGAGCTTTTAAAAGTAGCCTTTGGTATATGGGATCACCTTAAAAACAGAGGTGACCATGGCTATGAAAACTGGGAACTTGAATGGGTGGGCTTTTTGCCGGGCAAAAGAGAATCTGTAAGATACGTAGGTGAACACGTTCTTACACAGCATGACATTGAAAGCGAAGGAAAATTCGATGACGTAGTCGCCTATGGCGGATGGCCTATGGATGATCACAACCCAAAGGGAATGTTAGCAAATTCGCCCAAAGACAGTCCGTCAATTATGTGGCCTGCACCGTCACCTTACGGAATACCTTACAGATGCCTTTATTCTGCAAATATAAAAAATCTCATGTTTGCCGGCAGAAACATCAGCGCAACTCATGCGGCAATTAGTTCAACAAGAGTTATGGCAACCTGCTCACTTTTGGGGCAGGCAGTAGGCACTGCGGCATCGATATGCTGCAAAAACAACTTAACTCCCGAAGAATTAAAGGATGAATACATCGCATTACTTCAAAAGAAGCTTATGGATGACGGTGTGTTTATTCCGTTTATAACAAGACCTATAAGCAGTATTACAACAAAAGCAAGCATTAACCTTTCAGAGACTGATAAAGAAGTGCTATTCAACGGTATTGAAAGGCCAAGATTCAAAAATGATGAGGGAAACAAAATTCAGCTTAACAAAGGTGACAGCATTGAATTTGTATATGACACACAAGAGCATATTGACACCTTACGAATTCAATTTGATCTTGACTACAAAAGGGAGTCTGTTTCTCCCAATAGGAAAATGCAATGGTTCGCACAAAAACTTCATCAAGGTCTCGACTTTGTACCAATGAAGGTTGCAAACACAATTGTAAGAGATTTTGAAGTATATGCTGACGGTGAATTAATCTATAAAGACAGCAACAACTATCATTCGCTGGTAAAAGTAAAAATTGATAAAGATATCAAAAAAATATCTGTAAAATTTAACGACACGTGGGGTGCAGAAAAAATCAATCTTTTCGCCTGCGATTTTATTGGATAAAAATTTGTTGTCCCCCCTATTGACAACACTCTTGTCAGGTAGCCCCATAGTCCAGAACGGACGCCTTGTGGGAGCAGTCACTCACATCCTTATGCGAGACCAAACCCAAGGATACGAATATTTATCGGGAATATGCTCTCGGAGGCAGAGAAAAATTAAGTAAAAAAGCACTTGTCTGTAATTACAGACAAGTGCTTTTTTAAAAATTACCAATTGGGTGATAAAAGAATGATAGTGCGATACTAATATATTTTGATACTTGCATTTCTTGCGGTCTGTGTACAATAACCACATTCATCACATTTTTTGTTGCAAGAGGTGACGTGTTCAAAAAAATTGTGTGGCATAAGTGTATTGTCTATTACCGCACCGCGCAGATCTGAAGAAAAAGAGGGCTCTGTCAAATCAAGAAGATTTCCGGGATATCGTCCTCGAACATAAGCGGCTATGACACTTCTGGCGCGCATATGCATACGTGTTGCCAACTTCATTTCACCAAATAGCGGTTCGTAAAAACCGACATCCTCGGGTCTTATCCACGTTCCGCTAAGAAAATATCCCAAAGCTTCGTCTTGCGCTTTGGATGAAATAAAACGATGGCAAGGAGAGGGAAGTCCTGACCAATCAATGTCTTTTACCGATGAAAGAGTTTCATGGGCAACAAGATTGTCATGGAAACTTTGGTAGGCGCAAAAAGGCAAACAACCGCTATTTGCAAGAATAGAAATTCGTTTTCCGTGGTTTTTGCACCAAGCATGAAGTTCTTTCAGCATTTCAAAATTTCTGTTGCATTCCTTTGCCACGTAATAACCGTCAAACATTTCGGATAACTGTTCCATAGCGCGAACAGTGGCTATACGCATATTTACAGAAGCCATAACTTTTATTGAGTTACCG
Organism: Oscillospiraceae bacterium; assembly: GCA_015065265.1. Lineage (GTDB taxonomy): Bacteria > Bacillota > Clostridia > Oscillospirales > SIG627 > RGIG6353. The sequence continues at coordinate 6,537 of SVQQ01000013.1, forward strand.
AAACGTTCTTTTATTATTTCGGCAATAAACGGGGAGGTCGTCGTAACTCCGTCTAAATCGACTTCTTCTTTCATTTTGTCGCAAAGGGCAAATACGCGCTCTTTCAATTTCTCAGATACGGCGCTTTCGCCATAGCATGCGGCATTAAAAAGGAGTGTCAGGGTTTTCCCCATTTTTTTGATTTCTCGCAATTCTGATATCTGTATTTCTTCTACAATAGAGGAGTCATCGGGTGAGCAAAGCGGAAGTCTGCCGCTTTGTTCACTTGCAAAAGAAAAGTAAACGTTTGAGATAGCCTTGCCATAATCACGACAGATTTTTACCATGCTATCCGTTTCACAAGGCAAACGATAACCAATTGAATATTTCATCAGTAAAGAGTCGTATCCGCGTCTTTTTCATCTAAAACGTTATCCGACGGACGCTTTGAACGATCTATCTTCCAAGGCTTTTCGGTTCGGAAGGGATTTTTGAACTTATGAGTAAGAACACCCTTCTTTTCAAGATGAATATAACACTCTCTCATACAACCGCGAGCACCCTCAAGGGCATGGTTGTGTCTCATATATCTTACCAGACCGAAGTTCCTCTGCATCTCTCTGTCGGGAGCCTTGGTATCAAGTCCTTTTGAATCAATATCAAAGGGGTTATATTCGGGAACACCGCCACGATATGCATTGAAACAGGCATAATTGTCAAGCTTGCCAAATTCAATATGTCTACCTGCAATATCTATGTAATCGGTTTCGGTTGTGGAAATCGCTTTTCCCGAGCAAGCACGTGCACAACTCATACATCTGTCACAAATTTTACCTTCGAACAGTGGGTCGGGTTCGAGCTCAAGGTCCGTAAGCAAAGCGACAAATCGTTGCATAGGTCCAAATTCGGGAGTCAAAAATACTTTGCTCCAACCATACTCACCAAGCCCTGCAGCAAATGCAGCAGCACGCATATCAATAAGCACGTCGGGTGCAGGTTTCCCTTCGGAAACGGGAATAGCATTAAGGGGTGGCTGTTCCTTTCTCAAGTCATAGCCACGAGAGGGGGCATTGTTATGAAAACTGATGTTTGGAACGGGAACCGCTTCATATCCCATATCCTCAATAAAGCAACACAGCTCTCTTAAAACAATCGGGCCGTAAACCTCGTTTATACCTGCATAGCCCATGGCTGTATAATTACAGAAATACGTTCCCTCTTCGATTCCTCGAAAATATCCGCGAGGGATACGAAAGGCTAATACTATACAGGTTTTTGCGCCGGGAAAAATATATCGGGGATCCATCTGCTTGGGCGCCCCTTCAAAACGATCCATAGATGAAAAACCGCACAAATCGGCGCCAATCTGCTTGGCATAATTTCTGATTTCTTCCTTGTTTATCATACTTGTCTCCTTGTTTTTTTATTTTATTGTATCATTATGCCTGTAACAAAACAATTGAATTCTTAAGCATTTTTTTATAATTTTTGTGCATTGGCTTGAATATTATAACTAATAGTGCTACAATTATATCATCTTAAAAAAACAAGGATAGGTAATTATGACATACACCTCAACCGTTGACCAAGTAAAGTCTTTTTCCAATGAAAATAGCAGGTATATAATACAAACCATTAAAAACAGGCTTCTTTTTTCTAAAAATCACACTCACACGTTTTACGAAATAGTATTTGTTTTAACTGGAAAATGTGTGCATAGTGTATGCGGAAAGCCACTTGAAATGCAAAGTGGAGATTTTATAGTTATTCGTCCTTTTGATAATCACGCTATTTTATCTGCCGACGTTGGAAGTGACATACTCTGCATATCTCTTTTAAAAGAGGAATACCAAAAATATGAAATCCTATACGGAAGAATCCCAATGCCGAAAAAAAGCGCACAGCCTCATATCGCACATTTATCAACACGGATAAATCAGACAGTAAAAACCTTACTTAAGGAGGAGGAAAATTACACCGACCATAATATCCGAGCAATTTGCTCGGTATTGTTCTCTGAATATTACGATATTTTCGATAATAAAGAAGAAAAAATCGACGCACCCCGTTCGCTTACTATGATGATGCAAAAAATGAGATTGGATATATCCCTTCAAAAAGAAGGTGTTAATGCTATGATAAGGATAGCAGGCTTCAGCATTTCTCAGTTGACCAGACTTATGAAAAAATATTATGATACGACTCCTCACAAATATCTAAAGGAACTTCGGCTCGAGATGTCGCTAAGGCTTGTCACCGAGACCAACATACCTCTTGAGTCTATTTCTTACGAATGTGGATACCGTTGCTACGGATATTTTACAGACATATTCAAGCAAAGATACGGAATAACCCCGGCTGCCATGAGAAAATCAAAGGTCCAAAATTAACAGATGTTATTTTTCCACATAATTAAAATCTGCCGTTTTATATAAATGCTTTTATATAGATAAAAACTTTTTTATTTGCAAGAACAAAAATTAAACACCATCTCACCGCCTTGACCTCTTGTATCCCACTTAAAAATAACTGCCCACTTTCAATAGCGGGCAGTATTTTTATCTTGCAAATTATTATTTACTATGATAAAATAAGACAAATATAAAAACATTTGGAGGAGTAAAATGTTAAAACTCATACCTGCAGTTAAAAAACTTGAACTTAAAGAAGGAAAATTAGAAACAAAAGGCATTTTCTATAGTTCCCTTTCGGTTGATAAAAGAGTAATTTCAGCCCTGTCAAAACTTCCCTATGATGAAAAGGGTGCAAAACTTGAAATAGAAGTTTTAGGTGAAGACGGGGAAGGTTACGAACTTTCAATACAGAACAACAAAATCAAAATAAAGGCGGAAAGCGATGTTGCAGCCTTCTGGGCAGTACAGACCTTAAGACAGATTTTCGCACACGACCAAGTTCCTTTCCTTTACATAAACGATAAGCCCGACTTTAAGTACAGAGGCTTTTATCACGACGTTACAAGAGGTAAAATTTCCACAGTTGAAACCTTGAAGGACATCATTGACAAAATGGCATACCTCAAGCTCAATTCCTTCCAGCTTTACGTAGAGCACGTTTTCAACTTCAAGGAATATGCGGATATAAACGAAAAGACAGGCTACCTCACCCCCGAAGAAATAAAGGAAATTGACGAATACTGTGAAGAAAATTTCATCGAGTTCATTCCTTCTGTGTCAACCTTCGGACATCTCTACGAACTTCTCAATCAGGAAAAGTATAAGCATTTAAGAGTTTTAAAAGAAGAACTCGGCCCGAACTTCTGGCTTAACAGAATGCGTCACCATACCATAAATCCTCTAATTGACGAGAGCTTTGAAGTTATAAAGAGCATTATTGACCAGTATATGCCCTGCTTCAAGAGTGACACCTTTAATATCTGTTGCGATGAAACATTCGACCTTAAACTTTTTGACGAAATGGGTATGGATTCGGGAAAAATTTACGTAGAATTTGTCAACAAGATTGCCGACTACGTTAAGAGCCGCGGTAAAAAGGTTATGATGTGGGCAGACATTCTCTTAAAGCACCCCGAAACCATTGAAAGCCTTCCCGAAGACATTTGCTTCTTGAACTGGGACTACAAAGCACAGCCTGTTGAAGAAAACGTTGCTCACTTTGAAAAGATTAACAGACAGCAGATCGTATGCCCCGGAATTTCTACCTGGAACAGATATTGTGAAAATATCGATACAAGCGAGGGCAACATAACCCTTCTTTCAAAATATGGCTACGAACACGGCGCTATCGGTGTACTTAATACAAACTGGGGAGATTGGGGAAACCCTTGCTTCCTTGAACTTTCTATGTTCGGCTTGGCGCTTGGTGCGGAAAAATCTTGGACAGTTGAAGCAAAAGATGCTCCCCATTTTTATGACCGCGTAAACTTCATTATTTATGAAAACGAAAACGGAGTAAAGTATCTTAAAGAACTTTGCGATATCCATAAGTTTATAGGCTGGAAGTCCTTTGTAACCAACTACTTTGAATATCGCTACGGCAAAATTACAGAATTTGCCCCCGCACTTAACGGAGACATAAATCTCTTAAAAGAAGCCTACGAATCCTTCACCGAAAAACTCTCAAAAGAGAAATGGAAAAATGACGAATACAGACAGGCTATGCTCATTTCTGCCGAAGGACTTTGCTTACTTGGGGAATTTGCGGCAAGGATGATGGGACAAGACGTGACACGCACAATAGATACTGAAGCTTGGCTCAAAAAATACAGAGAAAACTGGCTTAAAGGAAATAAAGAAAGCGAGCTTCGCAACCTTGAAGAAGTGTTCAGATATTGCGACAAAATTTAAGAAATAAATTTTTGTGTCAGGTGTAAAATGATAGAAGAAAGAGTTTTTGGGACTACCAAACTTGGTGAAAAGGTAAAGGAATATATCCTTTCAAATTCAGATGTGGAAATGTCTGTAATAAACTACGGTGGCTGTATAAAGAATATAAAGGTAAAAGATAAAAACGGCAACCCAAGAGACGTAGTTCTCGGCTACGACACCCCCCTGGGCTACGAGAGTGGAAACTCCTTTTTCGGTGCCTTTGTAGGAAGATATGCCAACAGAATAAAGGATTCAGAATTCTTCCTGAATAATAAGCACTACACCCTGACCCCAAATGAAAATAATAATCACCTTCACGGCACCTTTTCAAAAAGAGTTTTGAACTCTCGCATTGAAAAGGACTCTGTTATAATGTCCTGTGTCAGTACCCCCGATGAAGAAGGGTATCCCGGAACCCTTGAAATAGAGGTGAAGTACTCTTTGACAAGTCAGGGCGGAGTGAAGATAGAATATAGTGCGCTCTCCGATGAGGACACAGTTCTAAATCTTACGAATCACAGTTGCTTTAACTTAAACGGAGAGGGAAAAGGGGATATAAAAAATCATATATTCGAGATTTTTGCAAACCGCTATACCCCTGTAAAAGAGGACCTCATTCCCACAGGTGAAGTCTTGTCAGTTGACGCTACCCCCTTTGATTTCCGAGTTCCCAAGGTTTTAAGAGAGTCTTTAGAAGACTGCCACGAACAAATTAAACTTTGTTCGGGCGTTGACCACAACCTTATTTTTGAAGACGCAAGTTACAAGATGAAAAAAGTCGCTAACGTCAAAAGCCTTGAATCAGGGATAACTTTGACAGTCTTTACAAATCAGATTGCCCTTCAATTCTATACAGGTAACGGAATATCAAAAGACACAGCCCCACAGGGTAAAAACGGAGTAAAATACAGTGATTACAGTGGCTTTTGCCTTGAAACACAACACTATCCCGCAAGTGTCAACTTCCCTCAATTCCCCTCAACCGTGTTGAAGAAAGGTGAAGTTTACAAGTACGCTACCGAATACAGATTTGGCAGGTGTCAATGAAAAGATTTAGAAAAATATACGTTGAAGTAACCAATATCTGTAACAAAAACTGTTCCTTTTGCCACGGTACACGCCGTGAAAAACACCATATGTCCAAAGAGGAATTCGAGAGAGTTTTAAATGAAGTGAAACCCTTTTCCGACTACCTCTATTTTCACGTTATGGGAGAACCCCTCTGCCACCCGCACCTCACGTCCTTTATCGAAAAAGGAGCGTCGGAGGGCTTTCACGTAACCGTTACCACAAACGGAAGTTTACTTCACGAAAAAGGGGAGTCACTAATAAATTCTCCCCTATATAAAGTTCAGATTTCGTTACACAGTTTTGAAGAAAAAGAAAAAGTCGAAGAACTTGAAAAATACCTTGACAACGTAATTTCATTTACAAAAAAAGCATCGCAAAAAGGTATTTTAATAACTTTAAGACTTTGGAATAAATCACAGGATAACAGTCTCTTTATAAGCAAACTTGAAAAAGAGTTTTCTACCCCTTGGAAAAGGGGACGAGGAGATAACTTTACCCTTGACAAGAACGTTTTTCTTGATTTTGCCGACTCTTTTGTGTGGCCTGACAGGAATATGCCCGACGTAAACGAAACCCTTTTCTGTATGGGACTAAGAGACCAGATTGCCATACTTTCAGACGGGACGGTAGTCCCTTGTTGCCTCGACTGTGAAGGAGATATCCCCCTTGGCAACGTCTATAAAGAAAACCTTTCGGATATCATATCATCAAAAAGAGCAAAGAAAATCTATCAAGGCTTTTCCCAGAGAAAACCAATAGAAAAACTCTGTAAAAAATGCTCTTATGCAAAACGTTTTGACTAAAAATGTACCGCTAAAAAGAACTTCTGTGAACACAGAATTAAAAAAAGGACGAAGATTTTTTAAAAAGTCTTCGTCCTTTTTTTGTTGTAAGGTAGCATATTCTGTTGAAGTTCAAGAACAACTCTTAAGTGTCACCTATTTTTATATGTAAAGCGGTTTCTGCTTTTTTCGACAAAGTACTACCATCGTTTTAATCATTTCCACATATTTTTTCTACTTTTATCTGTCTAAATAGCCGAAATTACAAACGAAATGGAAATAATTACCAAAAGGACTTGATTAAACTGGAAATATATGGTAAAATCTTGGCGTAACGTAAATGAAAATAAAGACAGGAGAGAAGAAAAGATGAATAATAGCAAAAGGATTAAGGTGTATATAGTTGATACAAACAGCGACTACCGTTACGTATGCGCCGACAATTTAAGGAAACAGGGAATTGACGTAGTGGGAGAAAGCGGAGACGGTTCGGAAGCACTTTCCGCCATAAACCGTTTCAGACCCGACGTTGTACTTATGGACTTATGGATACCTGGACTTGACATAATCTGCCTTATGAATGAGGCAAAAAAGATTGACGACAACTATCTTCCTCAATTTATACTTGTAACAGGAATAAATAATCGTAAACTTATTGAAGAGACACTTAATATGGGGGCATCAGGCTGTATCATTAAGCCCTTTGAATATACAAGCCTTGTCTTCAAGATAAATCAGGTAATGGACAAATCCCGCCGTGACGCCTTTTTTAAAAGCGAGGACGACGACTTTGAACTTGAAAGTCAAGTCACACAGATAATTCATCAGGTAGGAATTCCCGCCCACATTAAAGGCTATCAGTATTTGAGAACCGCAATAATGATGGTGGTAAACAATAACAGAATAATAAATGAAGTAACAAAAACCCTTTACCCCACAGTTGCCACAAAGTTCTCTACCACTTCCTCACGAGTTGAACGTGCAATCCGCCATGCAATAGAAGTAGCATGGGATAGGGGAGACGTGGATATGCTCAACTCATATTTCGGCTACACAGTACAGAACTCCAAAGGCAAACCCACAAACTCCGAGTTCATCGCAATGATTGCCGATAACCTTCGCCTTAAAATGCGAAACAGAATAGGATAAAACAAAAAAGGTGTACTTCCTTTAATGGACGTTACACCTTTTATTTTTTTGCACATAACCCTTGTTTTTTCATTCATAATATGTTTACAAGTATTTTTTAAAAATATGGTGAAATACTCTTGACAATTCTTCCAATAAATGATAAATTTATAACGTAAGTTAGCACTTAACCCAAGAGAGTGCTAAAAATTAAAAAGAAAGACGGCGATGCGATGGATTTAAACGAGAGAAAAAAACGGATTCTTAAATCTATTGTAGATACGTATATTTCGTCGGGAGAGCCTGTAGGTTCCAAGTATCTTTCGGGGGCAATGGGACTTGATATATCTTCTGCGACAATACGTAACGAAATGAGTGAACTTGAGCATTTAGGACTGTTAGAACAGCCTCATACGTCTGCGGGAAGAGTACCTTCCAGCCTCGGTTACAGAATGTACGTAGAGAATCTTATGAACCAGTATTCTCTATCCCTTGAAGAGATAAACGTACTCAACGACGTTATGAATTCAAGACTTCATCACCTGTCGGATGTTGTCAGTGACCTGACGAGAGTGCTATCCGATATGACCGATTACACCGCCTTTGCATATACCGCAAAGCCAAAGGTGAGTACAATAGTGAGATTTGAAGGAGTTTACCTTTCACCAAGAAATTTTCTCCTTGTTATGATAACTTCTGAAGATAACGTTAAGACCCGTCAGATAAAAACAGATATAACCCTCACAACACAGGTGCTTATGAGTATCATTAAACTTTTAAATGATAATCTCACAGGCATAAATATAGAGCATATGAGCCTTGAAGACATATATGCCCTTGAAGATAAGTTTGGAGTATACAGAGGAGTCCTTTCGGACATTCTTCGAATGGTAGTGGATACGGTTAAGGGAGAAAATGAAAAACAGGTTTACCTTGACGGAATGTCAAATCTGTTAAAGCACCCCGACTTTGCAGACATTACCAAAACTCAGAGTATCCTGTCTCTACTTGAAGACAAGGAAGACTTAATACGTATGCTCACAGACTCAGACGGTCTTCACGACGGACTCAACGTGCTAATTGGTGACGACAGTCGCAGTGACGGACTTGATAAGACAAGTTTCGTATATCATAAGTTTATGATAGGAGACTCGGTCACAGGCGTCCTCGGACTTATAGGTCCAAAGCGTATGGACTATTCAGGAGTTATAGCAAGACTCGAATACGTTGTAAATAACCTTATCGAAGACGGTAAAAAAGAATAAAGCACTTGAAAGGAAGCAAAATGGCTGAAAACGAAAAGACAACTAACGAAGAAGTGACAGAAGAGGTAACAGAAGAAGTAAAGGAAGAAATTCCAGAAACACCCACCGAGGAAAAAGAAGTTTCCGAAGAAGAAAAACTTAAAGTGGAGTATGCCGCCCTTTACGACAAGTATTTAAGACTCGCTGCCGAATTTGACAACTTCAAAAAGCGCACCCAAAAGGAAAAAGAAGAAATTTATTTGGTTGCAAAGACCGACGTTGTAATGAACTTACTTCCCGTAATCGACAACTTCGACAGAGCGGAAAAGTTTGCGTCGGATAAAAACGTAGAAGAAGGAATTGCCCTTATAAAGAAGCAGTTCACCGAATTCTTAAAGAAAATAGGCATTGAAGAAATTGACGCCGAAAATAAGCCCTTCGACCCCAATTTCCATAATGCAGTACTTCACGAGGACAGAGACGACCTTCCCGAAAACACCATAGTTGAAGTTTTGCAAAAGGGATACAAACTCGGTGACAAAGTAATAAGATATGCAATGGTAAAAGTTGCAAATTAAATAAAAAACAACACTAACAATAGAAAGATAGAGGTAATTATTATGGCAAAAATTATAGGTATAGACCTTGGTACAACAAACTCATGCGTTGCAGTTTTCGAGGGCGGTGAACCCAGCGTTATCCCCAACCCCGAAGGAGCGAGAACAACACCTTCCGTTGTAGCATTTTCAAAGACAGGCGAAAGACTTGTAGGACAGATAGCAAAGAGACAGGCAATAACAAACCCTGACAGAACTATCAGTTCAATCAAGCGTGATATGGGTACCGACCGCAAGGTAACAATTGACTCAAAGCAGTACACACCTCAGGAAATTTCCGCAATGATTCTGCAGAAACTTAAAGCAGACGCCGAAAGTTTCCTTGGTACAACAGTATCTCAGGCAGTTATCACAGTTCCCGCATACTTTACCGACTCACAGCGTCAGGCAACAAAAGACGCAGGTAAAATCGCAGGACTTGAAGTTCTTCGTATTATAAACGAACCTACCGCCGCAGCCCTTGCATACGGCCTTGACAAAGACAGTGAACAGAAGATAATGGTTTACGACCTTGGAGGCGGAACCTTCGACGTTTCAATTCTTGAAATTTCAGACGGCGTATTTGAAGTACTTGCTACTGCAGGTAACAACAAACTCGGCGGCGACGACTTCGATGAAAGAATAATCAACTGGATGGCAGATTCTTTCAAGGCAGAACACGGAATTGATTTAAGACTTGACAAGACCGCACATCAGAGACTTAAAGAAGCGGCAGAAAAGGCTAAAATTGAACTTTCAGGTATGATGACCACAGACATCAGCCTTCCTTTCATCGCGGCAGACGCTACAGGCGCTAAGAACTTTGAAGCAACTCTCACAAGAGCAAAATTCAACGAACTCACTTCAGACCTTGTTGAAAAGACTATGGTTCCCACAAAACAGGCGTTGTCCGACGCAGGACTTACACCTTCACAGATTGATAAGGTTCTTCTTGTAGGCGGTTCTTCAAGAATTCCCGCAGTTCAGGAAGCAGTTAAAGCCTTCACAGGCAAAGAACCCTTCAAGGGCATCAACCCCGACGAATGTGTTGCAATCGGCGCCGCAATTCAGGGCGGTGTACTTGGCGGAGACGTAAAGGACGTAGTCCTTCTCGACGTTACTCCTCTTTCTCTGGGTATCGAAACTCTTGGCGGTGTATTCAACAGACTTATCGAAAGAAACACCACTATCCCCGTAAAGAAGAGTCAGGTATATTCAACTGCTGCAGACAATCAGACTTCAGTTGAAATCCACGTACTTCAGGGCGAACGTGAAATGGCAAGAGACAATAAGACTCTTGGCAGATTTGTCCTTGACGGAATTATGCCCGCAATGAGAGGTGTTCCTCAGATTGAAGTAACCTTCGACATCGACGCCAACGGTATCGTTAACGTGTCTGCACTCGACAAGGGCACAGGCAAGGAACAGCACATCTCTATTACCGCATCTTCAAATATGTCCAAGGAAGATATTGAAGCCGCAGTACGTGAAGCAGAACTTCATGCAGAAGAAGACAAGAAGGCAAAAGAAGCAATAGAAGTTAAGAACAACGCTGAAAACCTTATTTTCCAGAGTGAAAAGACACTTAACGAAGCGGGAGATAAGATTAGCGAAGAAGATAAAGCACCAGTACTTCAGGCAATAGAAAAACTTCGCGAAACAGTTAAGACAGATAATACAGATGCAATCAAAGCGGACACCGATGCACTCACCCAGTCCTTCTACAAGATTGCAGAAAAACTCTATCAGCAGAATCCAGGTGCAACACCCGGTCAGGATGCAGGGGCACAGGGTGGCTTTACAGGTGACGACGGCGTTTACAATGCAGATTTCACCGATAAAAGCGAACAGTAATAGAATGTAACAAAGACTTATTGGGACTGTCACCTCGACAGCCCCAATGGTTTACTTTTAATTTTTTGAAAGGTCATATCTTAATACAATGGCACAAAAGAAAGACTATTATGAGGTTCTCGGTTTAGATAAGAGTGCCGATGCCGACTCAATAAAAAAAGCATATAGGAAACTTGCAAAAAAATATCACCCCGACATCAACCCCGACAATAAAAGTGCCGAAGAGAAATTCAAGGAAGTAAACGAAGCCTATGAAGTTCTCTCCGACCCCGAAAAGAAGAAACTGTACGACCAGTACGGTCACGACGGACTCGACCCCAACTTCGGTGCAGGTGGCTTTGGTGGCGGTTTCGGCGGATTTGGCGGAATGGACTTTGATATGGGAGATATATTCTCTTCATTCTTTGGCGGTTCTACTTCTTCTTCAAGAAGAAAAGGTCCAAGTCGCGGAAGTGATATCGGTGTAAGAGTAATGGTGTCCTTTGAAGAGGCGGCTTTCGGTTGTAAGAAAGACGTTTCTTTCACCCGAATTGATAAATGTCCCGACTGTGACGGAAGCGGTGCAAAACACGGTACCCACCCCGAAACCTGTTCCCAGTGTGGCGGTAGCGGTCAGGTGAGAGTACAACAGAGAACACCTCTTGGTATAATGCAAACTACCCGTACCTGTGACAAGTGTCAGGGCAAGGGTACAGTTATAAAAGACCCCTGTTCAAAATGTGCAGGAACAGGTGTTCAGCGTAAGAATAAGAAACTTGAAGTCAGCATTCCCGCAGGTATTGACAATATGCAAAGAGTCATACTTCGCGGACAGGGTAACGTGGGCAAAAACGGAGGAGGCGCAGGTGACCTTATCGTCGAGGTAGGCATCAGACCCCATCCCATATTTGAAAGAGACGGATATAACATTTATTGTGAAGTTCCCGTCACTTTTGCCGAAGCGACTCTCGGTGCAGAAATAAAAGTACCTACCCTTGAAGGAGATTACTTATATAAACTTCCCGAAGGCACACAGACAGGCACAAGTGTGACTCTGAGAGGAAAGGGTATCCAGTACCTTAACTCCCGCGCCAAAGGTGACCTTATTTTCACAGTTATAGTTGAAGTACCAAGAAACCTCAGCGAGACACAAAAGAAACTTCTTCGTGAATTTGATATGAGTTGCGACGACAGAAATTTATCTGCAAAAGCAACCTTCAAAGAAAAAATCAAAAACATATTTAAGAAATAGGGGATAGCCGAAAAGAAAAACTCTTTTCGGCTATTTTAAAAGATTATGAAAAAAGTCAGAATAACAGTAATGAAAATGGCAGAATACCAAGACCTGATTGAAAAGTACGAAAACCCAATAGAACATACCTGCGATATGAAGTTAGGTCACACCTTCCTTTCCGAAAACGGCGAAAAGCCCGAAAACTTCTGCAACAGTGCCTGGGAGTCTATGGCGTATTTTGTAAAAGAACTCGCCAATGGTCACGGTAACTTTTACGACGGTTGGATGAAAAATAAAAACTCTGCGATGATTTCCTGTAACGACGGCTTTCGCCCCGTCTCATTTTTAATTGAAGCCGAGGAAGAATTGTAGAAAAAGAACAAAAAGAAGAAAAATCGTTTAAGATTTTTCTTCTTTTTTTTATGCTCCTGTACTGTCAATTTTAGGTGAGTGCCCCAGAACTTTGGTGTATTGCCTGTAAAAAGTGGTATAACTGTCAAAATTACAAGCCTTCGCAACCTCTGTTGGAGACATTCCCGAGCGTATCATTGTCTCGGCATACAGTATTCTTTTCTTGTTTACGTACTGCATAAGACTTATCCCCAAAGTCTTCTTGAAAGTGTGCACAATCCAGGAAGTACTCACGTAAAAAGTTGAAGACAAACTCTTAACGTCTATCTTTTCGTGGGGGTGCTCTTCAATGTAACGCAGAATTTTATCAAGAGTCTTCGTTTCCCTTATGGGCTGAACACTGTCGTAGGTCGTCAGATGTTTAAGAGAGAGTAAAATCTGTTCAACGTACCCCTTTTGAAAAATCCTTCTTTCCTTTGTTGAGAGAATTCCCTCAATATACAAAAGATTTTCAAATAATCTCTCAATCATATGCCCTTTTGGTATTCGGTATATCTCCTTTGCCTCGTTTACAAAGGAGTGAAGTTCCAAAGGAATACTGGAAAGGGAAAAGTGCATTACAATGCGGTCATAGGTCTTTTCCGAAATGGGAAGCAAATAATGAAAGGCTTTGGGGCGGATAAAAATTAGGTCACCTGGCTTTAGTTTATAAACCGAACCCTCGATAATATATTCCGCGTCCCCGTCAAGAAAGTACAGAATTTCATATTCATTGTGCATATGCCTATGAAACCTCTCGGGCAAAGGAGTGTCCACCGCGTGACTCACCGAATATACGTACTTTTCACCATCCATTTTTGTTTCCCCTTAACATTTTTAAAAAGTATAACACATATGTGCCAAATTTGCAATATATTATGCATTTTTTGCTATTTATTTTCAATTTTGGTACGTGTATAATATGCTTGAACTAAAAAAAGAGGTGAAGAAATGATAAGACTCAGTGCATTTTCCGACGAAGCGGGAGAGAGCCTTGATACACAGATTATGGCACTTGAAAGAAACAGAATTTCTCTTATGGAACTTCGCTCCGTCGACGGAAAGAACATAAAAGAAATAACTCTGCCCGAAGTAAAGGAAATAAAGAAAAAACTTTCTTCCAGAGGAATTGACGTCTGGGCAATCGGCTCAATGCTTGGAAAGACAAGTATCACAGTGGATTTTGATAAATACACAGAAGATATAAAACACATATGCGAATGTGCGGGCATTCTCGAAACTAAAAGAATCAGAATGTTCAGTTTCTTTGATAGTGCTAATGAAAGAAACGAGGTTATCGAATACCTTTCAAGAATGGTAGAAATTGCAGACGAATACGGTCTTTATTTATGCCACGAAAACGAGAAGAAGGTATATGGTGAAACCCTTGAAAGAGTCTTGGATTTAAAGAAGAGTGTAAAAGGACTTCGCCTTGTCTATGACCCTGCAAACTTTCTTCAAGTTGGAGAAAATCCCGAAGATACACTTTCCGCCCTTCATTCAGATAGCGACTATTTTCATATAAAGGACGCGAAGAACAACGGGGAAGTGCTCGTTCCTGCAGGTTACGGAGATGCCGATATTCCCCGCCTTATAGATATGATAGATGACGACAAGGTCCTCACCCTTGAACCCCACCTTAAAGTTTTCGGCGGATATAATAAAATCGACGGTGAACCGATGGAACATATGTTCGAGTTCGAGACCAACGAAGAATCCTTTGACTTTGCAGCAAAGTCCCTAAAAGAAGTACTTAATAAATGCGGGTACACAGAAAAAGGATATAACACTTATATAAAAGGAGAATAAAAAATGAAAGTAGGACTTAATTTATACTCTATTTGTAACTTCCTTGACACAGAAGAACGCTTTCTTAACGCGGCAAATAAGTTAAAAGATATGGGCTACGAATTTATGCAACTGTCAGGCTCAGCCCTTCCCTTTGATGCAGTAAAAAGAGTTAGCGAAAAGTCGGCGCTTCCCATAGTTCTCACCCATTCACCGCTGGAGAGAATAATAAACGATACCGATGCCCTTATGAAAGACCACGAACTATTAAACTGTCGTTACATAGGACTTGGCGCTATGCCAGGTAAGATTATTGCAGATAAAGAAAAGTGCCTTGAAACTATAGATGCCCTTGAAAAAGCCGCATCATATATGGAAGAGAGGGGCTATAAATTCTTCTATCACAACCACAACTACGAATTTTTGAAATATGACGGTAAAACCGTTCTTGATATAATTTTGGAAAGAGCACCTCACGTTCACTTTACCCTTGACACCTATTGGGTTCAGTACGGTGGCGGAGACGTGGTTTCGGTAGTTGAAAAACTTAAAGGCAAAATAGAATGTGTTCACTTAAAGGACTACAATACTATAGTTGAAGAAAAGGAAGATAAACTAATCTATAAACCTCAATTTGCCCCTGTGGGAGATGGAGTTCTTGACTTTGGAAAGATTATCGACGCTATGAAGAAATCGGGAGTAGAATACTTCCTTGTAGAACAGGACAACGCCGCAAAACTTCCAAACACTATGGAACTTGTTGAAAGAAGTGTCCGCTACATTCATAAAAACTTTTAATTCGGAGGAACAGTTATGGAAAAGGTAAGATACGGTATTATAGGACTTGGAAATCAGGGTACAACCTACGTTACAAGTATTTTTGATAAAGATAAAGCACCAGATGCAGTTGTTACAGCCCTGTGCGACATAGACGAAAGTAAGATTGAAGCACTTAAAGAAAGAACTACAAACACAGAGGCAAAATACTTTACAGACTACAAAGAAATGCTTGACAGCGGACTTTGTGACGCGGTGCTTATTGAAGTTCCTCACTACCTTCACCCCGAAATTGCCGAGGAATGTTTTAAGAGAAATATCCACGTTATCTGCGACAAACCCGCAGGCGTTTACACAAAGCAGGTAAAAGAGATGAACGAAGCGGCGAAAAAAAGCAAGTCTTTGTTCACTATGATGTTCAATCAGAGAACAAACTGTGTATATCGCAAAATGAGAGAAATTATCAGAGAAGGCGGTATAGGTGAACTTCAACGTGTAAACTGGATTATCACAAACTGGTTCAGAACACAGTTCTATTACGACAGTGGCTCATGGCGTGCAACCTGGACAGGAGAGGGCGGGGGAGTACTCATAAATCAGTGTCCCCACCAACTTGACCTCATACAGTGGATAGTAGGAGAACTTCCCGCCGAAGTAAACGGATTTTGTCAGTATGGAAAATGGCACGATATCGAAGTAGAAGACGAAGTAACAGCCTATTTACGCTATAAAAACGGAGCAACAGGAGTATTTATCACCACCACAGGCGAATGCCCGGGTACTAACCGCCTTGAAATATCAGGAACAAAAGGCAAACTTGTCTCAGAAGGCAAGGACCTCTTCTGGCATCAGAACGACATAGACTCACAGGAGTTTTCCAAGACTGCCGACAACGGATTTAAGAAAGTAAACTGTAACGTAGTTCAGGTAGAGACCGACGGTGAAAACCCTCAGCACAAAGGTATTATCAACAACTTCACCAATGCAATTTTAGGACGTGAACCTCTCTTTGTCAGCGGTGAAGAGGGCATTTCTGGAGTTGAACTTATGAATGCCATTGAACTGTCAGGCTGGAACAACGGTGAAACTATTTCAATTCCCGTGGACGAAGACAGATATCTTAAAGAATTAAATGAACACTGTGCAAATTCAAAACAGAAAACTGCCACAGTTTCAGTTGTAGCAGACACAACAGGTACTTACTAATGAAATCAGCAATAATCGGATATGGCTCAATTGCCAGAACCCACGCACAGATTATTAAAGAAATTGGCTCTATTGTAGCAATTTGCGACGTGAAATTCGACCCCGATACCAAGACAATTCCCGAATGTCCCGACGCCACGTGCTACACCGACTACAAGTTAATGCTTGACGAAGTAAAGCCCGATATCGTACATATCTGTACCCCGCACCACCTTCATGCCGAAATGATAATAGAGGCACTTGGGCGTGACGTGAACGTTCTGTGTGAAAAACCCGTGTGCATAAAATACGAGGACATAGACAGAATTCTTGATGCCGAAAAGAAGTCAAAGGCAAAACTCGGAGTATGCCTTCAAAACAGATACAATAGTGTCAACCGCTATATAAAAGAGTACCTGAAAGACAAAAAAGTCACAGGCGGTTGCGGTAGCGTTAACTGGTATAGAGACAAGGCGTACTACGACTCGGAAGAATGGCGAGGCAAAAAGGCATTTGAAGGGGGAGGGGTGCTCATAAATCAGGCAATACACACCCTTGACCTTTTACAGTGGTTTTGTTCAATGCCCGAAAGTGTTATGGCAAATATCACCAATATGTCACTTAAAGACGTAATCGAGGTAGAGGACACCGCAAACCTTTTCTGCTACGGAGACGTGGACTTTAACTTTTTTGCAACAATAGCAAGTCCAAAGAGTTTTCCCGTGGAAATATCTTTGAGAGCAGATGGGAAATGGATAAAGGTGACCCCCAATTTCGCGGTAATAGATAAGGAACTTGTTACCTTCGAAAACTGCGAAAAATATTTTTTAAAAGAATGTTACGGAAACGGACACAAGGCACTCATTTCAGATTTCTATAACTGTGTTGAAAAGGATATTCCCTTTGAAATTGACGGAAAAGAGGGAACAAAGGCGTTACGTATAGTGCTTTCGGCCTATGAGAGCCACGGCGAAAAAATTAAAATCAAATAAAAAAACAAAAATAAGGCTTTTATTCTTTAAAGCCTTATTCTTTTAGTTTTTATAAAAGTTTAAAAGAATTATTAAATAACAATCAAAACAGTTGTAAAATTTTTTGTTTCGTGTTAGAATAAGAAAAAAAGATTTTGAAAGGCAAAAAATGAAGATTACACAGGATATAAAATACGTTGGTGTAAACGATAAAAAAATAGATTTATTTGAAGGTCAGTACATTGTTCCCAAGGGAATGTCATATAATTCATACGTGATTTTAGACGAAAAAATCGCAGTTATGGACAGCGTTGATATAGGCTTTGATAAAGAGTGGCTTGAAAACATAAAAAAGGTTTTAGGTGATAAAAGTCCCGATTACCTTGTAGTTCAACATATGGAGCCCGACCACTCATCAAGCATTTTAAGTTTTACAAAAGCCTACCCTGATGCGAAAATCGTTGCATCCTCTCTCGCATTCAGAATTATGAAAAACTATTTTTCTACCGACTTTACCGAAAAGAGAATAGTCGTGTCAGAAGGGGACACCTTAAATTTGGGCCGTCACACCCTGAAGTTTATCATAGCGCCTATGGTCCATTGGCCTGAGGTTATAATGACCTATGACTCTTATGACAAAGTTCTTTTCTCAGCCGATGCCTTTGGAAAATTCGGTTCTCTTGACACAGAGGAAGACTGGACAGATGAGGCAAGACGCTATTATATAGGAATTGTCGGAAAATTCGGTGTTCAGGTACAAGCACTTTTAGAAAAAGCAAAAGGACTTGAAATTGAGAAAATATGCTCTCTTCACGGCCCCATACTTGAAGAAAACCTTGACTACTATATAAACTTGTATGACCTCTGGTCAAGTTATACCCCCGAAGAAGAAGGAATTGTTATAAATTATACTTCAGTATATGGCAATACTAAAAGGGCAGTCTTTGAACTTGTACAGATGCTGAAAAACCGAGGCTATGAAAAAGTCACTGTAAACGACCTTGCCAGATGCGATATGGCAAAGGCAGTGGGAGACAGTTTCAAATATAGTAAGACAGTACTTGCCACCACTACCTACAACGGAGATATTTTCCCATTTATGAGGGAGTTTATTGAGAACTTAAAGGAGCGTAATTTTACAAACCGCACCGTTGCTCTTATAGAAAACGGAAGTTGGTCACCCCTTGCAGGTAAAGTAATGAAAGGAATGCTCTCAGAATTTAAAAATATTGACTTGTGTATTACTACACCTAAAATATTATCCGTTCTTAATGAAGATAGTCTCAAAGCCCTTGAAACACTTGCAAACGAACTAATTAAATAAAAATAAATAAGGAGAAACAGTTATGAAAAAGTATGTATGTGACGTATGCGGATGGGTATACGACGAAGAAGCAGGAGACCCTGATAACGGAATTGAACCAGGAACTAAATTCGAAGACCTTCCCGACGATTTTCTGTGCCCTCTTTGTGGAGTTGGAAAAGACGAATTCAGCGAAGAATAAAAAAACAGAGGCGTAACTTCTTCAAGTTACGCTTTCTTGTTAATTAAAAAAAGAGGTAAATTATATGCCGAGAACTGAAACGAAAATTATGACAGATTGGACCTTTGCATTAGGGGAAACTGAGCCTAAAGCGGAAAAATTTTTACCTGTAACTCTCCCTCACGACTGGGCAATCGATATGCCCATAAGCCGAGAAATGAAGGAGTGTGAGCCACAAGGCTTTTACGACAGATGGAGTATCGGTTGGTATAAAAAGACTCTGAATTTAACCGAGAAAAAAGCGGGATATCTTTACTATCTTGACTTCGGAGGTATCTTTGAAAAGAGTACAATCTGGGTAAACGACACCCTTGCAGGTGAGAGTTTTTACGGATATTCTTCCTTTAAAATCGACGTTACCCCCTACGTAAAAGAAGGGGACAACAAAATTTTAATTAAAGTAGATAACACCACAAGCCCTGCAGACCGTTGGTATAGCGGATGCGGAATTTACCGCACAGTAACCTTTATCGAAACCGAGGAAAAACATTTTGAAAAATGGGATATATCGGTTGTAACAAAACTTCTCGAAAATAAAGGGGCAACAGTCACAGTTAATTTGCCTTATAAACAAAGAGTTGAGGCAAAACTGAAATTTGACTCACAGATAGTTGTAACAGGTGAGAAAAATGCAGACGGAAATATCACGTTGACCGTAGCAAGTCCTCTTCTTTGGACATCTGACACCCCAAACCTCTACGACCTTGAACTTAATATGTACGATAAAGACAGAATGTGTGACACTATAAACTTCAAAGTCGGCATCAGAGAAATTGAGTTTGTCGGAGAGGGAAGAGACAAGAGAGCGGGAATGTACGTAAACAAAAAGAGAGAAACTCTCAAAGGAGTTTGCGTTCATCAGGACGTAGGTTGCAGAGGAATTGCCGCCAAAAAGGAAGTTTGGCGAGACAGACTTTTAACCTTAAAAGAAATGGGTTGCAACTGTGTTCGCACTGCCCATCACGTTTTCTCTTCGGAATTTCTCGACCTTTGTGACGAACTTGGCTTTTACGTGTATGACGAATGCTTTGATAAATGGGTATTCGGTGCTTACGAAAGATACTTTAATACATATTGGCAAAAAGACGTTGATGCCATGGTAAAACGTGACCGCAACCACCCGTCAGTAGTTATTTGGGGCGTTGGAAACGAAGAGACCAACCAAGGACAGACTTCAATGCTCAATATCCTTAAAATGCTTTGTGATTACGTTAAAACTATCGACAACACCCGTCCCGTTACCTACGCTATGAAGCCCCATTTCAATTATGACGTTGAAAAGAATGGCTCGATAGTGGTGGAAAAGTATGACGAAAGAATAGAATATGCCGCAAAAATCGGAGAAATTGTAGATATTGTCTGTTGTAACTATATGGACCAGTGGTATGAAAAATTGCACAAACTTCTACCCAAAAAACTCATTATAGGCACAGAAGTTTATCAGTATTTTGCAGGGGCACCCGACAATATGCAAAACTTTGACGTCAAAGTGCCTTCCCTTGTCCCCGAAAGACTCGATTATTGTATTGGAAGTATGATATGGACGGGTATCGACTACCTTGGCGAATCTGCAGGTTATCCGTTCAGAGGAAGAAGCAATTCACCACTCAGAACCAATATGGAAAAACGCCCGATGTTCTATATTCTCCAAAGTTATTGGCGTGAAGAACCTATGGTGCATTTTTCAGTTATGGACTACTCCCTTCAAGACGAAGGCTCAAAGTGGCATTGGAGTATTCCCCCATATGCAGACCATTGGCACTTCCCACAGGTTCATAAGGTGATGATTCCCTATATCGTTGTGTCAAACTGTGACGAAGTTGAAATCTATCTAAACGGAAGCAAGTACCTTTTACCTCGTCCCAAAGATTGTGAAAACCGTATAATAAACGGATTTCTCCCTTACCTTCCTGGCGTCGTTAAGGTGGTAGGTCTTATAGACGGAAAAGAAGTTTGCTCATATGAAACACATACCCCTGACTTTGCCTCATCTTTACGCTTTGATAAAGAAGTATATCACTGCCCCGCAGAAGAGGGATACGAAAAACTCATTACAGTCAGAGCAGTAGATAAAGACGGACACCCCGTCTTCAGAGATACCTCCCTTGTGGAATTTACTGTGGAGGGCGATGCCGAAGTTATTGCTACCGACAACGCCGACTTTAAAAATGAAGAGCCTTATAGTTCAAATATGAAACACCTCTTCCAAGGTCAGTGCTCGGTGCTTGTAAGACTTCACGGCAAAAAGGGAAGAGTAATAGTCAAAGCAAATTCTTCGGGTCTTTACAGTGCAGAGACTACAATCATTTGCGAATAAAAAGAAAGAGAAGGAAAAATTCCTTCTCTTTTTTTATTTGTCATAGTCTTCAAAGAATTTTAAGACTTCCGCCTCGTACCCCTCTTTGTCTTCAAGGTAACTCATTCCGTGCTCGGCTCCGGGCACCACAAAAAGACGTTTTGGCGAAGTACAAGCCTTGTAGTTTTCATAAGTCATCTCAATGGGTACAAAATGGTCATCGGTTCCGTGAACGAACATAACTGGCACACGGCTTTCTTTCATAGCATCGACGGAAGAATAGTCCTTTGCCCCCATCTGAATTTTCTTTTTGAACATATCGTCCACAATGGAGGATATCACAGTAGTGTAAGGTATTCCAAGATTATTTTCAGATACGTGCTTCCATATATCGTGAGCGGAAGTAAACCCGCAGTCAGCAATAATTCCCTTAACGTTTTCACTTAAATTCAGACTTGCCGCCATTAGTACCGTGGAAGCCCCCATAGATACACCGCAAAGGTATATGGGAAGTGTGTCAAGTCCCATTTTATTTAAAAAATTCACCCAGTCAAGACAGTCGAATCTTTCTATAAGCCCAAAGCCCATATATTTTCCGCCACTGTCACCCTGACCTCTCTGCTCGGCATAGAGTACGTTGCATCCGTTGTTGTGCCAGAAATCTGAAATTGCCCCAAAATCACCTGCCCAGGACGAGCGCCATCCGTGCATAGCAACTATTGTACGCTTGGCGTTTTCGCACCTGTAAAAATGCCCAACAAGCCTTTCTCCGTCACTTGCCTCAATCTCTATTACTTCAAGAGAGGAGTTCTTGAGTTTTTCAACACTGGGTCCCATTTCTTCAATGTTCTTGAAGAAGGTCTCCGACCCTACTAACTTTTCCTGGGATTTTTTCGTAGCCTTTGGCTCTTCTCTGTCAAGGGCGACCTTCACAAGCTTCTTTGTAATGTTATAAGAAAGCGCCGACACTGCAGCAACTGTCAAAGCGAAAGCGCCACTGCCGATAAGTATATTCCGTACAGTCTTTTTCATAATAAATTCCCTTTGTTTGTTTTACTATATATTATGTGAAACTATTCTAAAATAATTATACACCCCCAAAAATTTCCTGTCAACGACAATAAAAAATATTTAACAAACAATAAATATAAAAATGTACTTGAAATATTGATATAACAGTATTATAATAATTATAAATAGATGTAGTTTTTTATCACCAGTGAAAGAAGAAATAAAAATGCCAATAACCTACAGAAAAAGAAAACATAAACACTCAAATATTATAAATACGGTTGTCACAGTACTTTTGCTATGCATCGTTTTTCTGGCGATGGTCACCTTTTTCTATAAGAGTGCGGAAGATGAAGCATACGAAAATCTTCACGTACAGACCAAGCAGATTAAGGACGATATGCACCTTCAACTTATGTCTGACCGTGAAAATCTTCTGACTATGGCAAATTTCGCTGCAAAACTGTATTCAGACGGTGAAAGTTATAACTTGATGTTTGAGTCTTTTAATCCTATCGGACTTATTGAAAACATAGGTATATTAAATCCCGATAACACCTTTGTAACAAAGGCGGGAACTATCGACCTTAACGGAAAAATCTCTTTTGAAGAAGAAAAGTTAAAGGGAGAATACATAACAGGCAGAGTAAAAGACCTTACAAGAGACAATTACGAAATTATAAGAAGTGCAGTTCCCGTCAAGGTTTCAAACGAAGTTGTGGGAGTTTTATACGGAGTTATCAAACTTGACGTCATAGGCGAAAAGTATAACACAATGGCAGAAGAACTTGATGCCCAACTTTTCGTTTATGAAACGGAAAGCGGAAATCTCGTAATAGACACCGTTCATACACAACTTGGCAACATCTCCTTCTTGAAGGACCGCAGATATAATAAAGATTACTCGTACGAAAAAATGATGTCGGAAGAGAATGGATTTACTTCCTTTAAGTCGGCATACATAGACGAAGACCTTTATATGCACTATTCCACACTTGAAGACATTCCTTGGAGAATTAGCCTTGGAAGATATGAATCTCAGGTGTTTGCAAAAGCTCATATAATCTTTCGGATTTTATTTACGTCATTTTTTATAATGGTCGTAATTATGTCACTGTATACACTTCTTATTATGGCAAGTGAGAAGCGTCGTAATCAAGCCATGTCTTGCGCATCCAGTATCAGAAAAACACTTTTGGAAATCAATCAGCAACAGGACAGTGTTTCAAAGTCTTTAAGAAAAATCTGTCAGTTTGCAAAATCAAGATCGGCAATATTTTTTGACACAGACAATGAAGATTTTAACTGTTCTCTTCCTGAATATGAAAACGTTATTCTGTTAGGAGAAGACAGAAAGTATTTCATATCCGAAATTTTCCATTACTCTGCCGAACTTCATAAAATCAATAAATCAACAGTGGGCGTTATGTGTATCAAACCAAACGACCACTTGTTGAAAACCAACCACGGTTTCTATGAATTTTTGAAAACCCACGATATAAAGAACGTTACATTTTCCACAGTAACAAATAAAAACAATCATATAACGGTACTTGGCGTTGTAAACCCTAAAAAGAGTAAAGTTGGAAGACTCCTTTTAGAAGAAGTAGCAGTTTGTTTCTCTATTGCAATTTACAACAAAAAGCACTTGAATAAAACGGAAATTGCCGCTACCACCGACTCACTTACAGGTGTTTCAAACCGTGTTACTTATAAAAAAGACCTTTTGGTGTTCGATGAAGTGAAACCCGAAAAGTTCTCGTGTATTTACATCGACGTCAATGAACTTCACCTTAGAAATAACAAATACGGTCACGCCGCAGGTGACGAAATGCTTCTGTATATCGCCAACACTTTAAAAGAAGTGTTCTTTGGCAGCCGCGTTTACAGAATGGGTGGAGACGAATTTTTGGTATTCGTTCAGGATACCGAACAGGAAAAGGTATCTGAAAAAATTGAAATGTTAACGGGTCAGTTAAAAGAGGTGGATTACCACGTAGCCATCGGCGTATCTTACAGAACTCAGAATTTTAACACCGAGGAAATGGTAAGAGAAGCGGAAGTGCGTATGTACGAAGCAAAGGCTCAGTACTATCAGAACAAGGAAGAACAAAGTGTTTCAAAGTCGGAAGACGTAGGATACGTTCAGACGAAAACAGGCATTCGAGAAATCGACACTATGCTTTCCATTCTGAAAGAACACTACAACGGTATCTACCGCGTTTCTCTTGACAGCGACAAAGCGCATAGAATTTTAATGCCCGCATATTTGGGATATAACGAAGAGGAAGAACATTTTTCACGCCTTCTTTCAAAGTACATTGAGGACATCGTTGACCCTGATTTCCACAGAGCACTTATGAGTTTCCTCAATTACGATGCCTTAAAGCGACAATTTCTTGAAGGGAAAACCCCAAAAATTACCTATAAAAAGACAAATGCCGAAACAGTTATTCTTTCCGTTTATAAATTGAACGACTCGGACAGAGATTTTGGTGAAACTCTTTGGGTATTTGCAAAAGATTAAAAATATGTTTGACAAAGACATTTCATTGTGTTAAAATTAATGGGAACTGAATATTTAGCAAAATCGGCGAAAGCCGATGACGCAAAGCAAAGAGGCTAAGGTTTTAAACTATGCCAGTCCAGCTGCAATGATATAAGGTCTTTATAGGCTTTCTGTTATTGCAGCCTTTTTTTGTAGGAGAATGTTATGAACGTTGTAACAAGAGAAGAAAAGAAATTCTTAATAAGTCTCTATGAATTTCGAACAAAATCTCATTTTCTCGACAACCTTATGATTCAGGACGAGCACAACGGTACCGACGGATATATCATAAGGTCATTGTATTTTGACACCGTATATGACGACGACTTTTTTGAAAAACTTGAAGGCGTCGAAACAAGGCGTAAAATACGACTGAGAATTTATGACCCCAAGCACGACTTCGCCATGCTTGAAATGAAGCAAAAACAGGGCGCTGCCCAGAAAAAGCGCTCACTTCGTATGACAAAGTCGGATGCCCAGTCACTTATCGCAGGAAATTATGAGGTTTTGTTAAAGTATAAAGAGGACTTTGCAAGAGAATGCTACACACTGATGCACTATAAATGCTACCGCCCGAAAACTATCGTGCAGTACAACCGCAAAGCATATATAGCAAAGGAAAATAAAATAAGAATTACTTTTGATAATAATATTGTTGCAACCGAATCAAACTTCGACTTGTTTGATGAAAACCTTGTAATGTACCCTGTCCTTGATAAATTCAACGTGGTGCTTGAAGTTAAGTTTAACGGATTTTTACTGGGATACATCAGAGAATTTATAAACAGTATTGACAAAAGCGAATTATCGGTAAGTAAATATGCCCTTGCCAGAGGGCAGAGCTATGAAGAATCGTAGGAGAAAATATGAAAAAGTATTTATGTTTGCTCGTTGTTTTGATAATGACGTGTACGTGTGTATATGCGAATGGTGAGTTGTCAGTAACTGCAGTATGGCAAGACCCATCTAATATAGTACTACTTTGGCAAAATGAAACGTCACACCCCTACGATATACTCCGAAGTGATGAATTTGACGGAGAATATTCTCTTATTGGAACTTCATCTAACACTTCTTTTAGAGACGATAGCGTGAAATACCCCGACACCTATTACTATAAAATCAAAAAAGGTGACTACATTTCAGAACCTATAAAAGCAGTGGTAGATGCAAGTCGGGTAACGTCGGTGAGCGTTATAATGTATCATAACTTTGTCACCGACGAGGACGTCGAAAATGGCGTTGATTTTGACGAATATTCAATTAAACCGCAAGATTTTGAAGAAGATTTACTGTGGCTTAAAAATAACGGATACGTCACAATTACTTCAGACGATTTAATCAAGCACCTGAAAGGTGAAAAAAGCCTTCCTCATAAAGCAGTCATTCTGTCAATCGACGATGGCTCCTTTGGTGTATATAAAAATGCTTGGCAAATCCTTAAAAAGTACAATATGAAAGCGGATTTTAACGTTATTGGAAGGCAGATTGACGACACCTGGGAAAATTTACATAATGGTGGTTCAAGAGACGGTGAATCAGCACCGTATTGCACCTGGGAAGAACTTGTGGAAATGTCCGAAAGCGGAGAAATAAACGTCTGCTCTCACACCTACGGATTACACGTTTACAACAAAAATAAGCGTGTAGGTATGAGTATGATGGAAAACGAATTGCCACAGGATTTCGCAGAAGTAGTTGAAAAAGATTACAGACTTGCTGTCAGTTGTATCGAAGGCTGGATAGGAAAGAAACCCGAAACAGTCGCATACCCGTATTCCAAAAGAAGTACGGAAAGTGACAAATTGGTTTTGGAAAACACAGGATATAAAATACTTATGGCAGGCGAAGGCGCAAGAGGTACTGCTGGAAACTATTTTGTAAAAGGTTGCGATTTTTCAAATCACATAACACTTATGAGCAGACCTTGTAGAATGGAAGGAACACCTATCGGCGTTTACCTTAAAAGAATTGAAGAAAAGGATTCGAAAAACGGCGTAAACGTAAATGAAAATCCCCTGTATGTAGAAGACACCGATGAAATTGCCACCGATTACCAGATGTTTGGTGACGTGAAAAGTGACGATTGGTTTGCAGGTAGCGTGTACTATTCTTATCTTAACGGCTTGATGCGTGGTGTTTCTTACACCGAATTTGCTCCAAAATCCAACATAAATAGAGCAATGGCTGCCACCCTTTTACATAGACTTGCAGGGACCCCTTCTACAACGATAGATATAAACTTCAGTGATGCAAAAGGTTCAGAGTGGTGGTATCAATCTGCGGTATGGGCAGAGGAAAACGGAATACTATCCTCTGACTTTGGTAAATTCAATCCCAACGATACAATTAGCCGAGAAGAACTTGCCAAAGCAATGTATAACTGTGGAAGTTACTTGAAGTTTGATATGTCAAAGACAGCAGACCTTGACAGATTCAGCGATGCCGAAAAGATTTCAAGAGACTATAAAGAAGCAGTAAGTTGGGCTGTAGCAAACAGAATTTTTAATGGCAATGCCGACGGAACTTTTAATCCGTCTGGAAAGGTTACAAGAGCCGAAATGACTATGGTTCTTCGTAACTGGCTTATCAATACAAACGGACAGGAGAAATAAAAATGAAAAGTCAGATTTTCAATTTAATCAAAGACCAGACTACTCTTACCTGGGAACAGATTTTAGCAAATATCATTGTTTCGGGAATTGTCGGATTTTTAATTTTCATATCCTATATGATTTCCCACCGTGGCACAATTTACAGTAAAAAGTTCAACGTGTCCCTTGTAGTGCTCACCGTACTTACCTCAATGGTAATGACAGTTATCGGAAACAACGTAGCACTATCACTTGGTATGGTAGGTGCACTTTCTATCGTTCGTTTCAGAACGGCAATTAAGGATTCAAGAGATACAGTCTATATATTCTGGACAATTATCGTAGGTATCTGTTGCGGTGTCGGTGACTACGTGGTTGCGGCAATCGGAAGCGGAGTTGTATTTATCATTCTTCTTATCTTCGGCGCAATCAAAAACAATAACCGTATGCTTGTAATTATCCGCGCAAATCGAACAAAAGAAGCGGCAATTCAAGGACTTATGTTCAAATTCTTCGGTGCAAAAGCCAACCTCAGAGTTAAAAACTCAACGGAAACTTCCATCGAATTTATCTATGAAATTACAGCAAAGATGCTCTCTTTTGCCGAGAGAAAAAACAATATCACAATCTGCGACGAGATTTATAAAATCGGTAACGTTGAATACGTAAATACCGTAATGCAAAACGACGAGATTTCCAACTGATTTTTTAGGAGGCGACAGGATTGAAATACAAAATAATAGGTTTATCCGCAGTCGCCTTAGTGCTATGGGCGGTAATACTTATAAGTTTTTTAATGCCCGAAGACAACGGAAAAAGATACATAGAACACGTGACCGCCGAGGAAAAAACTCCTTGCAACCTACACGTTGAAGGGACTCTTTGTACACATCTTCCCATTGTAAGTATCAATACAAAGGGAGTGGAAATCCCGGGAAAACCCATATACGACGAAGACGATTATGTCATCGGCTACACCACAGCACAGGACGGAACAACAACTATAAAGGCAACCCTCGACGTAGTTGATAACGAAAGTACTTATAATCATATTTCGGATACCGCAGAGAGTATGGGCGAAATTATGATAAGAGTCAGAGGCCACTCTTCAAGGAGATTTGAAAAACCTAACTATTTTTTGCGATTTGTAAATTCCGACGGAACAAATAACGCACAAGAATTTCTCGGAATGGACGCCCATCACGAATGGGCACTTCACGGTCCATTCCTTGATAAAACTCTAATCAGAAACTATATGTGGTATAACATCGCAGGGGAGATAATGGAATATAGCCCCAACGTGAGATTTTGCGAGTTAATAGTAAACGGCGAATACAGAGGACTGTATCTTGCTCTTGAAATGATAACCGCAGGAAAAGAAGGAGCAAGACTCAATCTTCAAGTTAATAAAAAAGACAATACCTTTTCAGGCTACGCCCTTCGGCTTGACTGGGGGGACACAGAAGAAGAAAACAAATTTTATCCCTTCACAAACTATACCACAAGGGCAAAAACTCAACACGAACTTGTTTATCCAGGCGCAAAAAATATGACACCCGAACTCAAAGAAGCCATAAAAAACGAGTTCTCTTTATTTGAAAAAACTCTTTATTCCTACGATTATAAAAGCGACAAATACGGATACGAAAATTATATTGACGTAGACTCCTTTGTTGATTACTTCTTAATAAATGAACTCACCTGTAACTATGACGCAGGTTCACTTTCCACCTATATGTATAAAGACGTAGACGGAAAATATAAAATGTGTGTCTGGGATTTTAACTCAGCCTGTGACTTCTATCAGGAAAGCGCAGTGCCAACAGACGATTTCAGACTCGTTTCTGCCTTGTGGTACCAAATGTTTTTCAAGGACCCCGACTTTACCGATAGAGTAATTGAAAGATACTACGAACTCAGAAAAACAGTATTCAGTGAAGAGTATTTATTTGACTTTATCGACGGTACGGTAGAATACCTTGATACAGCCATTGACCGCAACTTTGAAAAATGGGGTTACACCTTCGATAAAGAATACGACCTTCTTCATCCAAGTGCGAGAAACCCCAGAACGTACGAAGAATCAATTACACAACTTAAAAATTTCCTCACAAAGAGAATTGCGTTTATGGACGAAAATATAGAGTCGCTTCGTCAGAACAGCGCCGAATCAAAAACGAAAAAATATAACGAAGGCTCAGAATAAAAGAAAGGGAGGTACAGGCTTTGAAAAAATTTATTATTATAATATCCGTCATTCTCCTTGTACTTCTCACGTTAGACTGGCTCTACTTTTATGAAGGCGTATATTTCAGTTTTGGCAAAGAAAAGCCCGTAGAATACTTTATGAAGGTTGACGGGGAAGAAATATATATGAAAAAAGGGGACACCTTTGAGCCTTTTGGAATTAAAGGCGTGAATTTAGGTTCAGGTCTTCCTGGCGAATGGGCAACTTCATTTGCTATTGATAAGGAAACCTATTTAAGATGGTTTACATATATTCAGGAAATGGGAGCCAACACAATCCGCGTATATACTATACAAAACGATACCTTCTATAATGCCTTTTACGACTATAACGTCAATAATCCCGACCCACTTTATATAATTCACGGCGTTTGGGTAAACGACTACGTGCAAAACTCACACAGAGACGCTTTTAGCGAAGACTTTTACGACACCTTTTTAACCGACAGTAAAATTATGGTGGACGTAATCCACGGAAACAGAAAACTCAATCCCGGAAAAGTCAACAGTGCAGGAAGCGGTACTTATAAAAAAGATATTTCCCAGTGGGTGATCGGCTATATTTTAGGTATCGAATGGGACGATATGACAGTGGCATATACCGACGATTTGTACCGAGGTAAAGAGGGCTATAATTCTTATCAGGGTAAGTATATGTACACTTCAGAGGACGCCACCCCCTTTGAGACAATGCTGACTATGGTAGGGGATAAGGTCATCGAATATGAAACCACACGTTACGGTACCCAAAGACTCGTAGCCTTTTCTAACTGGCCTACAACCGACCCCTTCGAATACCCCGAACTAATTAAGAATTTCTTTATGAAGTGCGCACGGGTAGACACCGAACACATAAAGACAACCGATAAATTTTTGACAGGTCAGTTTGCATCATATCACGTTTATCCCTATTACCCTTATTATTTAAGCTTTGCAGAAGATTGGTCTGTGTTTGGACTTGAATCAAAGGAAGCCTTCCGAGACGAACTTGGAAGAATAAACGCCTACCGCGCCTACCTTCAGATGCTTAACAATCACCATTCAATGCCCGTTGTAATTTCTGAATTCGGAGTTTCCACAGGCAGAGGTATGGCACAGGTAGACAAGGACACAGGCAGAAACCAGGGTAACACCTCGGAACAGGCTCAGGGACAGGCGCTTGTGGCTTGTTGGGAAGACATTAAAATAACAGGTTGCAACGGCGGATGTGTCTTCACCTGGCAGGATGAGTGGTTTAAGAGAACCTGGAACACTATGCACTCAATCAGACTTGATAGAACTGCCTATTGGTCCGACTATCAGACAAACGAGCAGTATTTCGGACTTTTATCCTTTGACCCTGGCGAAGAAGAGTCTGTTTGCTACGTCGACGGTGACGTGTCGGAATGGACAAAAGAGGACAAGGTAGTCACAGGGGACGTGGAACTTTCCGTTAAGTACGACGAAAAGTTTATGTACTTCCTTGTAAAGAAAGAAGACCTCGATTTTGAAAACGAAACACTCTATATCCCTATTGACACCACCCAAAAAAGCGGAAGCAACTACTGCGAAAACTTCGGCATAAAATTTGACAGAGATGCAGATTTTGTAATTGTCATCGACGGAAAAGATAACAGTCGCATATTGGTACAGGAACGCTACGATGCCCTTCGTTCAACCTATTCCAAGGACATTTACAAATTCGACACCTACCTAAAATATAATATCCCCGATAAAAATTCTCCCAAATTTGTAACTGTTGAATTGATTCTTCGTACCGCTATCGCCCTTTCCCCCGAAACTAAGGAAACCGTTGCGGAAAGTTACGAAACAGGCACACTGCTATACGGAAACGCTAACCCCAAAAGCGAAAACTTCAATTCACTTGCAGACTTCATTACAAATGGCGACTATATCGAAATTAAATTACCCTGGCAGATTATGAACTTTGCCGACCCCTCTAAAATGCAGATTCACGACGATTATTACGACGGAAACTACGGAATCAAGCATATCACCATCAAGAAGATGTATTTAGGAGTAGGAACAGGTGATAAGAGAATCCCCCTTTCTGAAATGAAACTTAAAGGTTGGGGCAATAAAGTAACCTATCACGAGAGACTTAAAAGTTCATATTATATAATGCAGGATTTATGGAAGGAGGGTGACTGAAAATGAAGATAGAAATAATGATTTATTTGTATATAGCAATCTGCGTCAGTATGATTTTATATAACGTCGTTTACGTTTTCATTTTAAGACACCGAGAAAAATCCCTTTCCTCAAATTCTCAAAAATTTGAAAAAATAATATACCAAGAGTTAGAAAAACTGAAAAACGGAGAAGAGATAAACGAAAAACATAAAAAATTTCTTCGCAAAAAACTTGATAAGACCTCAGGAATTACCGCCTTCGATAAGGCTTTGGAAAAGACCTTCGAGACAGAACCCGAAATGACGTCAACTTATCTTGTAAATACCTTTTCTGTCTTTGAATATCTCACTCACAGATACATAACGAAAGATACCCTAAAAATCGCATATTTTCCTTATATACTCTATAAGTACGACATCTTAAAGCACCACGAAAGCGAAAGGCTTGTAGATGCACTCCTTGACCTGTTGAGGTCTGTAAACGTCTATTGCAGAGAAAACACACTGAAAGCCATTTACAGTATGCAAAAGCCTGACGTGGTAGTAAGCGCCTTGAAGATAATTGACACGAATTTATCATTTCATCATCCGAAACTTATCTGCGACGGACTTATGTTCTATAAGGGCGACAAGGACGTTTTAAAGTACAAACTTTTAGATAACTTCAAGCACTTTTCCGTACAGATGAAGGTTAATATCTTAAACTATTTTAGATTTGCAAACCTTCGCCTTGACGACGAAATGCTTGACATCTTAAAAGACGAAAAGGAGAACCGAGAAATACGTTTTTCTGTTATTCGTTATTTTGAAAAATTCCCCACCGATAAGGCAAGACCCGTAATTTTAAACCTTGCCGAAAACGAAGAGGGAAGAGACTGGGAGTATCAGGCAATTTCCACTTCCGCCCTAAAATCTTACCCTGGGGACGACACTTTTAGAATTTTAGTGAAAAACCTTTCAAGTTCAAATTGGCACGTAAGACAAAACAGTGCAATTTCCTGCGAAAAACTCGGCTATACCTATCACGACCTTATAAACGTTTTTGACGGAAACGACAGATACGCCCGTGAAATGATGAGATACCGACTTGACAGAAGAAATGCAGAAAAAGAGGCGGTGAAGGTGTAATGGAAACTGTCAAACTTATTTATGATATCATCGGCTCTTGCTTTATAGTATATCTAATCGGTTATTCCACCTTTTTGTTCTTATCTGTGGTAATCGGCGCTACAACCCTCTACCATAAAAAGATGCAGAACAGACTTATGAATAAGTTTACAGACAACTATTTTGTGCCAATTACTATAGTTGTCCCTGCCTATAACGAAGAGGTAACCGTTGTACAGACCGTAAAATCACTTCTCACCCTTGACTATAAACTCTATGAAATCGTAGTAGTAGACGACGGTTCCAAGGACACAACCTCACAGAAACTTATCGACGCCTACAATATGCATCAGGTAAGACGTCCCCTTCACAGAAGTATCGAGTGTCAGCCCGAGGAGTTTATCTACGAGTCCCACGAGCAGAAAGTGCCCCTTACCTTAATCCGTAAGAAAAACGGCGGTAAGGCAGACGCTCTCAATATGGGAATCAATGCCGCTCAGTATCCATACTTCATTTGTATGGACGCCGACTCCGTTTTGCAGTACGACTCACTTAAAAAACTCGTTGTCCCTGTTTTAGAAGAGGAAAACGTAGTTGCAGTTGGCGGAACAGTACGCCCCTCTAACGACGTTGAACTTTTTGAAGGCAAGGTAAAAAAGTACCGACTTCCAACAAATATTTTAGCCTGTATGCAACTTTTGGAATACGACCGTTCCTTCTTGGCATCACGAATTCTCTTCGACAAATTCAATGGTTCTCTCATCATATCAGGAGCATTTGGAATGTTCAAAAAAGAAACGGTAATCGCCGCAGGAGGCTACGACCACGGTACTATGGGTGAAGATATGGAACTTGTAGTAAAACTTCACTCCTACTGCCTAGCAAACAAAATTCCGTATTCTATAAAATATGCAACCGATGCAGTCTGTTGGACGCAGGTCCCCGAAAAACTCGGCGACCTTAAAAAACAGAGAAAACGTTGGCACCTTGGACTTTTCCAGACTATGTGGAAGCATAAGAAAATGATGGCAAACGTTAAATACGGAGCAGTGGGAGTTGTTTCGTATATGTATTTTTTGTTGTACGAATTACTTTCCCCATTTATCGAAGTTTTCGGCGTATTTACAATGGTAGCCGCCTACTTCTTTAATCTGCTCAATTTAAAGTTTATGATCATCTTTATGCTCACTTACGCATTGTATAATTCTATACTTACTTTAACCGCATTCTTTTCGAGAATTCAGACTATTGACTTGACTGTTAAATTCAGAGATTTTTTAAAGGCAATTCTTTTATGCTTTTTTGAAGTTACCACGTTAAGATTCATTATGGCATTCGTGCGACTCACCGCATTCAAAGGCTATAAAAAGAAAAAACTTGACTGGGGACGAATTGAAAGAAAGGCAATGAATATTTAGTACGAAAAGAGGTGAATTGATGAAAAGGCTGATTGTAGCCCTGACCCTTACCCTTGCATTTTGTATAACTCCTGTTTTTGCCGATGTTATAACTACCGAAAATACACAGGGATACTCGGATTACGTCTACCTTGCAGGAGATTATGATAATTATCCTATCGAATATTACGACAAAGATACAAAGTCTTATAAAGGTGTCATTCCCGACCTACTTGAAATAATATCCACTAAATCCGGCGTTAATTTCGTCTACATAAACGGCGATAAAACCGACAAAAATCTTTTAGCAGATAATCTTCAGGTCGATGCTATTTCGTCGTCCAACAGTAACCTTTCAGGCGGTAAAGACTACCTTGAACTCATTTCGTATAAGAGTGAAGAGGAGACGAGAAAAAGTGGTCTTATTTTCACGTCTGTTGCAGACGACAATGTAATTGAAAAGATTAAATTGTCAGCCCTTGAAATTACAAAAGACGAGAAAAACGGTATATATCTGTCATACGCATCAGAAGAGTCAAAACTTAATTACGTATGGATTATAGTGTCGATTTTTCTGTTTTTACTGCTTATTGTGTTAGTAACTTTACTCCTTGTTCGCATAAAGCGTATGAGAAATGAAAACAGAATTGCAAAACTTCTTGATATCGAAACGGGAATGGGAAACCTGCAGTTCTTTAAGTACCATTTCAGATATACCATAAGCGATGTTTCAAGAAACCTTTACTATATCGCATATATAGTTCTGGACAGTAGTTATCTTCGCTCCTATCACGGAGACAGTTCTTTTGACGAAGTCTTGAAATATACCGCATCTGTATTATCGGAATATACGGGGGACAGAGAAATTTCTGCCAGAATAACCGAAAATGGCTTCGCCTTTGCTTTTCAGTCTACTAACGACGAGGATGCAACGACGAGACTTAAAGAAGTTATGTCAAAACTTAACTCCTTTGAGGGAGTTAAGGGAAAGAATAACAAACTCGTTTTCCATAGTGTAGTCTACCACCTTGCATCTAATGATAAAAACTGCGAAATACTGCTCTTCAATTTGAGAAAGAATTGTAGCCGAATTTTCGATACCGATAACCAGATAATTGTCTGCGACGTTCATTCTATGAACGTTATTCAGGAAGAAAAGAAAATGACTGAAAGTATCTTGAACGGTTTTGAACGTAACGAGTTTAAGATGTACTTGCAGTTTATCGTGGACAATAAAACTAAAAAGATTGTGTCGGCAGAAGCACTTTCAAGATGGGACAGTTCTCAGAAAGGACTTGTAGGTCCGGCAAAATATATTGCCAGTATGGAATCGGCAGGACTTATCACAAGACACGACTTTTATATGTTGGAACTTGCTTGTCGACAACTTGAAAAATGGAAAAACACCGAATACAGTGATATTTCCATTTCCTGCAACTTCACACGAATTACACTTTCAGAGGAAAACTTCGTAAGTAAATTTGAAATGATAGCAAACAGTTTTAATTTCGATAAGTCAAAACTTGCTATCGAAATAACCGAAGACGCTATCGAAAAGGATAGAGAAAACGTAACAAAGAACGTAATGAAGTGTAAAGAACTTGGTTTCAGAGTCTATCTTGACGACTTGGGAAGCGGATATACCTCTCTTGCGAACCTCTGCGATTACCCCATCGACGTGGTAAAAATAGACCGAGATATTTTCCTTAAAACAGAAAACGAAAAGGGAAAATCCCTGTTCACAGGAATTATAGCCCTTGCCCACAGTTTGAATATTAAAGTTATTTGCGAAGGCGTTGAAACTAAAGCGCAAAACGTCTTTGTAAGTGAATCCCAATGTGACTTTGTCCAAGGATGGTACTATTCAAAGGCGCTTCCCTTGGAAGAGTGCGAGTCCTTTATAGAAAAGTATTATTCACAAAACATATAATAAATATCCCCCCGTTTAACGGGGGGATATTTATTTATACAACGAAAGGGCTGACCGCACGGTCAGCCCTTGGATAAAAACGTCTTGAATAGAATTATTGCTTAAATTTACCCAATTTTGCCGTATTTGCGATAACGATCAGCGTGGCTTCTTTATCAAGCACTTGCTCCGGATTGATATTTACGTTGACTTGGTCACCTTTCTTAATGGCAACTATGTTGAATCCGTATTTTTTTCGGAGATTCAGCTCAATCAGATTTTTACCGCACCATTCTTCTTTTACGTCGATCTCAACCATGGATACATCCTTTGACAGAGAGATCATATCAATAAAACCAGAGCTAAGTAAATTCTTGGCAAGGCGGATGCCCGACTCGTTTTCAGGGAAAACCACTTGATCCGCGCCCACGCGAAGCAATATCTTTTGATGCATCTCGTTGGCGCATTTTGCGATAACGTTTTTCACGCCTGCCTCCTTGCAAAGCGTGACTGCCATCACGCTCGCTTCAAGGTTACTTGCCATACATACAATGACCGTATCAATACT
>SVQQ01000039.1 GCA_015065265.1 Oscillospiraceae bacterium
ATACCCCTGTTACCGATGCGGCAATTCCCGCGACCTGCAAGAATACGGGATTGACCGAAGGCAGCCATTGCTCTGTATGTAATAAGGTTCTTGTAGCACAGACGGGTGTGCCTAAAACCGAAGACCATACCCCTGTTACCGATGCGGCAATTCCCGCGACCTGCAAGAGCACAGGTCTTACTGAGGGTAGTCACTGTTCTGTATGTAATAAGATTCTTGTAGCACAGACGGTTGTACCTAAAACCGAAGATCATTCATCGTCAAATTGGATTATTGATGTCGAAGCAACCTGCAAATCAGAAGGAGAAAAGCACAAGGAATGTACCGTGTGCAAAATAGTGCTTGAAAGCGAAAAAATTGAAAAGTCAATGACACATACAGCATTGAAAAACAATGTTGAAATGCCGAGCGGATCGTTTTGCGGTGATGAAGGCAGTTGCTTTGTTTCTGTAAGCTGTGAAGTTTGCGGTGAAATGATTTCAAGCGGATATCAGGATATTCCCGAAAAGCATAGCATGGCAAACAGTGCCTGCCAAGTATGTGGTTTGCCCCAGAGTACTACCGGACTGTATTTTGCCTTGAATTCAGATGGGAAAAGCTATTATGCTGCGCCCGGCAGAAATTTCGCCGGCGGCGATGTTGTTATTGGCGTATACAATAACTTAAGCGTAACGAGAGTGAATTTTCATCATTGCGACAGTTTAACTTCCATCGTTATAGGCGATTGCGTTGAAAGAATGGGTTCGTTTGGGTTATGCTTTAATCTAATGTCGGTGACAATTGGTGATCGAATAAAGGAAATACCGCAATATGCTTTCCAATATTGCTCTAATCTTTCGACTATAAGGTTCGGTGACGGTGTTGAGAAAATTGGGGAAAATGCTTTTTTCGGTTGTAGCAGTTTATATGATGCTTATATTTCGGGATCTCACGATTGGCGGTGTGGCGAGTCGAAAATCTATGGTAAATGGATCGAAAGTCCATGCTTTTTTGCCGATTATTTAAAGCAATATACATGGGAATGGTATAGAGAATAAAGCAAATGACATCTAATGACAAGTAATGTTATAGCATTAGCAGAGTGCATCTACATTGTCAACACTTGAAAGAGCCCCAAAATACTAAAAACTCTTGATTTTACTGACTTTTTGAGGGTGGCATCTTTTTTCTCAACTCGTCTCAAAAGATAAAAAACACAACAAATTTTATAAAAATTTGTTGTGTTTTTTTTATGATTATTTAAGTCTAAATGAATAAGTGTTACCGTATTTGTTGCTTTCGAGCACCTGCATATCAGAAAAATCAAATTCACACTCAATGTCTGTCGGCACTTGAAGTTTATAAATAAAAATATCATTAATATTTTCCCACTGAGCACTTATTCTTCCAAAAGGGGAGTCGTAGTGTCCCGTCGCCGACGTTATTTTTTGCATTATTTCAAGTAACTCGGAATTTATCATATCATTTCACCTCGCAACTGATGTAATAATATTTTATCATATATGAAGCTCTGAGTCAAGAAATCCGATTTTTATTTTTAGGTTCGTTACATGATTTACATTGAACTTTCTGAAAATTTTTATTGACATTCAAATTCTAATATGGTAAAATAAAACAAATAAGGGAGTAGTCAGCACACACGTGCGGTGATGCCAACACCATGAAAATTTGTTGTGTTAAGAATTATTTTCTGGTTTCACATTAAATGACGAGACTTATCTGACAACAGGTAAGTTTCGTCTTTTTTTATTACTCTTAAAAGGTTTTGTAACTAATAATATGCAACTTTAAGGAAACTATAATTTTGAAAGGTGGTTTTTTATTTGCAGTTTTTTTCACAGGCAAAAGAATCGGTTTTAGAAATCTTAAACACCGATGAAAAACAAGGTTTAACGAAAAACGAAGTAGAACAGCGTAAAGCAAAATACGGACTCAACAAGTTAAACGAAAAGAAAAAGAAAACGACGTTACAGCGTTTTCTTGATCAGTTCAAGGATGCAATGATTCTTATTCTTATTGCAGCCGCAATCGTTTCTCTTGTCGTAATTTGCGCAGAGAAAAACTGGGGAGAACTGTTTGAACCCGGTCTTATCGTACTCATCGTTGTGTTAAATGCAGTTATGGGCGTATATCAAGAAGGCAAGGCAGAAAAAGCCCTTGATGCCCTGAAAAATATGTCAGCACCTCACGCGAGAGTTATTCGAGATGGTGAAGAAAAGGTCATTGATGCTGCAGAACTTGTTCCCGGTGATATTATTCGCTTGGAAGCAGGAGACTTCGTTCCCGCAGATGCAAGACTTATTCACAGTGCAGGATTGAAGTCGGAAGAAGCAGCACTTACAGGTGAATCAGTCCCCTCTGAAAAAGATTACCTTGCAACCGTAAAAGATGATGCCCCCATCGGTGACCGTGTAAATATGGTTTATTCAGGCTGTAGCATCACCTACGGTACTGCAACCGCAGTTGTTACCGCAACAGGTATGGATACCGAAATGGGTAAAATTGCAAACCTCTTAGATAACGAAGATGAAGGACAGACCCCCTTACAGCAGAAACTTGCGCAACTTGGTAAATACCTCGGTATTATGGCACTTGTTGCCTGTGGTATCATATTTGTTGTAGGTCTTTCAAACGGTATCCCCGTCCTTGAAATCTTTATGACCGCCGTATCTCTCGCAGTATCGGCAATTCCTGAAGGATTACCCGCAATTGTTACTATCGTTCTTTCAATCGGTGTTCAAAGAATGGTTAAGAAGAATGCGCTTATCCGCAAACTTCCTGCCGTTGAAACGTTGGGCGGTGCTTCTGTAATTTGTTCAGACAAAACAGGAACCCTTACCCAAAACAGAATGACCCTTACAAAAGCATACGTTGACGGTGCGCTTGACACCGAAAACATTTCAAACAACAACACAGAAGCCATTAAAAAACTTCTTATGTACGGAACTCTTTGTTGTGACGGAACAGTAGTTTTCCACGGAAGTGAAGAACAACATATCGGTGACCCTACCGAAACCGCTATCGTTTTGGCCGCTCACAAAAACGGAATGGTTAAGGACGAACTCAATAATCAGTATCCAAGACTTGCTGAAATTCCTTTTGATTCAGACAGAAAACTTATGACAACCGTAAATAAAATAAACGGTAAAAATATAGTAATTGTAAAAGGTGCCTTCGATATGATGGCGTCACGTTGTATCGCAGGAGACTTGGAGTCGGCAAAGAAATTTACCGAATCAATGAGCGAAGATGCCCTTCGTGTTCTTGCTATCGGTTACAAAGAAATTGACGAAATCCCCGAAACTCTCACGTCCGAAGAAGTAGAAAACGAATTAACCTTTATGGGACTTGTTGGTATGATTGACCCGCCAAGACCAGAGGCAAAAGAAGCGGTTGCAATATGCAGAAGAGCAGGTATCAAGCCCATTATGATTACAGGTGACCACGTTGTTACCGCATCCGCTATTGCAAAAGAACTTGGTATTCTTCTCGACGGTGACCGCGCAATTACCGGTAAAGAACTTGATGCAATGACCGACAGAGAACTTGACGCGCAGGTAGAAAACATTTCAGTATACGCCCGAGTTTCTCCAGAAAATAAAATCAGAATCGTCAAAGCATGGCAAAGACGAGGTCAGGTTGTTTCAATGACAGGTGACGGAGTTAACGATGCTCCCGCCCTTAAGGCAGCCGACATCGGTTGTGCAATGGGTATCACAGGTACCGACGTTGCAAAGGGCGCTGCAGATATGACCCTCACAGACGACAACTTCGCAACTATCGTTGACGCAGTGCGTGAAGGTAGAGGAATTTACGACAATATCAAAAAAGTTGTTGGCTTCTTACTCGGTACAAATATCGGAGAAGTAATCACAGTGTTCATGGCAATGCTCTTGTGGCACAAAACCCCTCTTCTTTCTATGCAACTTTTATGGATAAACCTCGTTACAGACTCAATGCCCGCAATCGCTCTCGGTATGGAAGCAGTTGAAGGCGATATTATGGACAAGAAGCCTAAACCTAAAAACGAAGGTATTTTTGCTCACGGACTTGGTATTCGAGTAGTATTACAGGGTATGATGTTCGCAGCCCTGACCCTTATCGGCTTTAAACTTGGTGAAAATATGACAGGCACCTTAGAAGGTGGTCAGACAATGGCGTTTATCATCCTCGCACTTTCTCAGGTTGTGCAAAGCTTCAATATGAGAACCGAACATTCTTTGTTTAAAATTGGGCCCTTCACAAACAAGAAACTCAACGGCGCAGCACTTATATCAACTCTTCTTGTAGCACTTGTTTTGTTCACACCTTTAAGATTTGCATTCGGACTTGAAATTCTTTCTATAGAACTCTATCTGATAGCATTGGGACTGACAATTACACCTCTATTCGTAATTGAGATTTCAAAACTCTTGCGTCATATAAAGAAGTAATAAATACACTATAGTTATTTATCTTTAGACCCCCAAAGAAATTTTCTTTGGGGGTTTTCTTATTCGTTGTAATATTTTCGCTGTAATACTTGAAAAACGTTAATATTTGTTGTATAATTCTATGGAAATAACTACGAGAGGTGGAAAATGACAGTCTTTTTATCAACCCTGACACCGATGGCGACACTCTTTTTCTGTATCGCCCTTGGCTTTATAATAAGTAAAACAAAGGCCCTTCCCGATAACGCTAGTAAAACTATGGCGAAGATGGAGACCTGGATTTTTTGTCCCGCCCTCAACTTTATGACAATGATTCGATATTGTAACTTCGCATCCTTGACCACTCACGCTATAAACATATTTATGGCTTGTATTTCCTTGACAATTTCTCTAACGCTTTCTATCATACTTTCAAGATTCTTTGTCAAGAAAAAAACCTCGGAGCGAGGTATTTATAACTACGCTCTTGCCTTTGCTAACAGCGGATACGTAGGCGACCCTATCATTCTCGCTTTATTTGGCGAAGAGGCACTTGCATACTATAAATTCTTTTGTTTGCCTCTAACCATTCTCATCTACACGTGGGGAATTAGCGTTTTGACACCAAGAAATGCAAATAACGCAAGTCCCCTGAAACGAATACTTAACCCGCCCACAATCGCTTTGTTTGCAGGGATAGTTGTGGGGTTATCAGGATTAGGAAATTATTTGCCTACCTTCTGTGTTTCGGCACTCGATTCTTTGAAGGGCTGTATGGGCCCCGTTGCTATGCTCCTTGCAGGTGTTACTATTGCCCGATATAACTTCCTTGATATGCTCAAAAACAAAAAAGTATATATCGCAACAGGCCTCAGACTAGTCATAATCCCCACAATACTCGTTGCATCACTTTTTGCTGTAAAAACACTTCTTTTATCACTTCTAAATATAACAATCGGCAACGAAGTCCTTTTTCTTTGCTTCTTTGCCACTGCAACACCTCTCGGTCTTAATACCATTGTCTTCCCCGAAGCATACGGTGGAAATCCTGAGACCGGCGCAAGTATGGCGATGATTTCTCATACTCTTTGCGTTATATCTATTCCGCTAATGTATGCTCTTATGGTCGGAATATTCGGTAGACCCTTTAACGTTTAATAATTATTTTGTAGGTGCTTATGTCAGAAAAGAAAAAAGAAATTATACGTTCACTTAAATTTTTAATGTTTTCCGTTAGTGCAGGAGTGATTCAAATTGTAAGTTTCACTTTGCTTAACGAAATATGCCACCTGTGGTATTGGGTGTCATACCTTTTTTCACTTATTTTGTCAGTCCTATGGAACTTTACTTTAAACCGCAAATTTACCTTCCATTCGGCATCTAACGTTCCTGTTGCTATGCTCAAGGTTGCACTGTTTTACATAGTGTTTACTCCGGTTTCAACTTGGTGGACAGCGGTTTTAACAGGCGAGAACTTTTTGTGGAACGAGTATGTTGTTTTAGTTCTCACTATGATTACAAACTTTGTCACTGAATACCTGTACGACAGATTTGTAGTATTTCGCGGTAATATCGACAACGATAAATAGTTTAATGAATAAACAAATAAGAACAGGGAAGAAAAAGAACGCTTTTTCTTCCCTGAAACCTTGACAAAGAACAAGATAACAAGTAAAATATAAAAGCATAGTTTAATAATTTGCCTGCATAGTTAAATGGATATAATAAACCCCTCCTAAGGGTTAGTTACAGGTTCGATTCCTGTTGCGGGTGCCAGAAAAAACTCCTTGAGATTTCTCAAGGAGTTTTTTCAATGATGTTTGCCTTGCGGCAAATGATGTCGCTATCGCTTATGATGACGGCTTTGCCTAATGATGTCGCTTTGCTAATGTTTTTGGCAAACATCGCATCATTGCGAGAGCAACGAGCAACATCATATTTGCGAAGCAAATGCATCATATCGCCAAAGGCGATGCATCATTTAATCTTGCCTCTCCACCGCTTTTATGCTATAATACACTCAAGGCGGTGATGTTTTGAAATTTAACAAATCTAATATTTGTACAACGATTTCATATATTTATCTTGTTTTTTTACTCATAATTATATTGATTTATAATCCTGATTTTTCGGAAATTAAAAATTGTTTGTTATTTATTCCGTTGTATGCACCAATTTTTATTTCCTCATATATTAAGCATAGAAATGATGAGTACGCGGAAGGCTTTATTTGGGGAACTAAGTGGTCGTTGATTGTTGTTACGACAATTGTTGCCGCATTTAAAATTATAGTAAATTGTTTTAAATAAATCTTCGGTTTCACCTGGTTCTTTTTCGGACACGAATGACAAACGAAAATCCGTTCACGAAAGAGGACGTATTTTTGTTTGTATTATTCATTTTTCAATATTCATCATTCATTATTCATTAAATGAGAACGGATTTTCAAATGAATAATGAATATTGAAGTCGCACGGCTAATGAATAATGAATAATTATTGCGGCTTCGCCGCTTTTATGTTATAATTAACCCAAGGCGGTGAAATCTCTTGAAAATTAAAAAATATTTTTTTATTCCAATATTAGTTGTATTATGTATAATTCTTTATGCTGTTTTTGCAAAGCCAACTATTGAAACACACACTTGGGTGTTATCAATGGCACAAAAAGCAGAGCCGTTTTATGTAGTAGCACATAAAACTGGATATGATTTTTCTGATGATGACAGTAATATTTTTGCATTTTCTAAAGAAATAGAACTCACCTGCACAGCAAAAGATGGTAAACTTACCATAAGTGACAAAACAAAT
>SVQQ01000014.1 GCA_015065265.1 Oscillospiraceae bacterium
GCCAAAAAGAACAAAATGTCCGAAGAAGACGTAGATCTTGAAAACATAGGTATGTCCTTTGTTACAAACGTTTCAAGCGCAGACATTTACGATTATATGTTGCACGTAGCTCTCAACAAAGCGAACCAAGCGGCAGCACGTGCGAGAAAACTTGTTTCAATCAGAAGTTTTTTTGCACATCTAAAGAAAGAGAAACTTATAAAAGAAAATCCTGCCTCAGACATATCTTCACCTGCAGTTAAACAGGCTTTGCCAAAATATCTTTCCCTTGAAGAATCGCAAAGGCTTCTTGAAGTAATCAAAAACGATACTGCTAATCTCAATAAAGAAAGAGACTACGCTATTGTAGTTTTATTTTTGAACTGCGGTATGCGACTTTCAGAACTTGTAGGAATAAACCTTCACGATATAAACTATACAGAAAATAAACTTACAGTTACTGGCAAAGGAAATAAACAAAGAACAATTTATTTAAATGCGATGTGTATGGACGCTCTAAGTCAGTATATGACAAAAAGAAGAGCTCTTACCTGTAAAGATGCAAACGCATTATTTGTAAGCAGAAACAGTAACAGATTAAGCAACAAAACAGTTCAATGGACTGTACAAAAGTATTTAAATCTCGCCGGTCTTTCGGGAAAAGGGCTATCAACTCATAAGCTCAGACACACGGCAGCCACTTTGATGTATGGTACAGGCAAAGTGGATATACGAGTACTTAAAGATATTCTAGGACACGAACAGTTAAACACAACTCAGATTTATACTCACGTAAGCGACTCGCAAATGAAACGAGCCATGGACTTAAATCCTCTGTCGGCAAATGAAAATAACAAAGAGGATTGA
This sequence comes from Oscillospiraceae bacterium, assembly GCA_015065265.1. Lineage (GTDB taxonomy): Bacteria > Bacillota > Clostridia > Oscillospirales > SIG627 > RGIG6353. The sequence goes on from SVQQ01000014.1 coordinate 847, forward strand.
GAAAGGAAACTTATGAAATCTATTATTGAAAACACTTCACATTCTCTTACGATGAGAGTCTTTTCCGAAATAGAACAGGCCATTTTGTCCGGTGCTTATTCTGCCGGAGACCAACTTGTAGAATCTAAAATTTCCCTTGAATTTGGTGTTAGCAGAACTCCTGTAAGAGAGGCTCTGAAGCAACTTGAACTTGAAGGACTGGTAATGACAATTCCAAACAAGGGGACTTTTGTTGTAGGAATTTCTACAGAGGATATTCACGATATTTACACGATACGCGTTGCGGTGGAAGGAATAAGTTCTCAATGGGCGGCGGAAAGAATTTCCGAAGAGCAGATTAAAGAACTTGAAAACATAGTTGAACTACAAGAATTTTACTCGTCAAAGTCTGACATTCTTCAAATTTTACAACTCGACACCAAGTTTCATGAAATAATTTATGATATTTCTGGTAGCAGAATTTTAAAGCATACACTCGCCTCTTTCCATAATCAATTAAAAAGAGCCCGCGAGTCTTCCCTTTTAACAACGGGAAGGACAATATCTGCAGTAAAAGAACACCGCGCTATATTCGAGGCAATAGCTTCAAGAAACCCAAAAAAAGCAAAAGAACTTACAGAACTTCACATAATGAACGCAAGAGACAACATTATGCTTTTACTTAACAAAAAATGAACCGCAAGAGCGGTTCATTTTTTTAGTTCTTATTTCCGTGTATAGGTGCCGGTATTTTTCCGCCACGACTAATAAACTTTTGGGCAGAAGAGTTTATTACAGGCATAATTGGTGCTGTACCAAGAAGGCCGCCAAACTCAACCGAGTCCCCTACGTCCTTACCAGGAACAGGAATGACTCTCACGGCGGTAGTTTTACTGTTGACCATACCAATCGCCATCTCGTCCGCTATCATAGCAGATATTGTAGAAGCATCTGTGTTACCAGGCACTGCAACCATATCAATACCTACACTACAAACTGCTGTCATTGCTTCGAGTTTTGAAAGTGTAAGTATTCCCTTTTCGGCACTTTCTATCATTCCTATATCTTCGCTAACAGGAATGAAAGCACCCGAGAGACCACCGACTCTTGAACTTGCCATTGTACCACCTTTTTTAACAGCGTCGTTCAAAATAGCAAGTGCTGCGGTAGTTCCGTGTCCTCCTACGGTTTCAATTCCCATTTCTTCCAAAACGTGTCCTACACTGTCACCAACAACAGGTGTAGGCGCAAGAGAAAGGTCGACGATACCAAATTCTGCGTTAAGACGCTTTGCGGCTTCGGTTGCAATAAGTTGTCCTACTCTTGTAATCTTGAAAGCGGTTTTCTTTATAATTTCGGCAACTTCGGTAATATCTGCTGACGGAACGTTTTTTAGCGCTCTATGTACCACACCGGGTCCCGAAACACCAACGTTGATTACTGTGTCCCCTTCCCCTACTCCGTGGAAGGCTCCAGCCATAAAGGGATTATCTTCAACTGCATTACAGAACGCTACGAATTTTGCACATCCAAAACCGTCTCTATCAGAGGTAAGTTCTGCGGTTTTCTTAATAATCTCTCCAAGGAGTTTAATAGCGTCAAGGTTAATACCTGAACGGGTTGAACCTACGTTTACGGAAGAGCAAAGTTTGTCAGTGGTTGCAAGAACTTCGGGGATGCTATTTATAAATGACTTTTCTGACTCTGTCATGGATTTATGTACAAGTGCAGAATAACCGCCAAGGAAGTCGACGCCAACGGTTTTTGCGGCTTTATCCAGTGCACGTGCAAGGACAATTTCTTCACCTATAAAATTGGAAGTTAACATACTTGCGGGTGTTATGGAAATCCTTTTATTTACAATGGGAACTCCATACATCTGAGAGAGTTCTTCTCCAACTTTAACTATGTTTTCCGCTCTTTTACAAATGATGTCATATACGGCGTCTGCCGTCTTTTGAGAAGTTTCTTTTATGCAACCCAAAAGAGAAATGCCCATGGTTATTGTACGAACATCGAAATGCTCTTGTTTTACCATATTTATAGTTTCAAGAATCTCGTTACTGTTAATCATAATATCCTCTTAAATTTTGTGCATTGAATTAAAAATGTCTTCGTGCTGAACGTATATATCAACACCAATACTGTTACCAAGTTCTTTTAACTCTGAAACAAATTTTGTAAAGTCAAGTTTGGTGTTAGAAATGTCTACAAGCATTACCATTGTAAAATACTCCTGCATTATAGTTTGCGAAATATCTTCAATGTTAACGTCATTTTCTGCAAGTTTGGTACTTACTTTTGCAATAATTCCAGACTTGTCTTTTCCAATTACAGTGATAATTGCTTTCATTTTAAAATTCCTTCCAATGTTAATTTGATTTATTTTATCACAAAAACATATAAAATGCAACAACAATGGGTTAATTAAAAATAAAATCGTAAATTTTGTGAAGCGTTTCAATTGTGTTCTTTTTGTAATCTTCTATTTTGAATTTTCTCTTTCCGTGTTCAGAACAAATCAAAATCGCAGAACGATTTATAAACACCTTACAATCTTTTATTTCAATACCGTCAATAGCGCCTGAGAGCACGTCCATAATGCCAAGATATAGTTTAAATTCGTCGTTGTTTCTTATATAAAGTTCATTTACGAATTTGCAATTTTTAAGCAAAAAGTGACTTGTCATTTCACAGGCTTTGGGTGCAAGTTCACGCGCTTTTAACGGATGTGGCAGTGTTTCCCATCTGTCAATTTCAAATCTGTAATAATAGTCGTCGGGCGAATAGGAAGCATTCAATTCTTTTATGTCACGCCTTTTTATTCTAACGTAAGAAATGACTTTTCCGTAATGAATTACTCCCGGAGAGTCAGACATAAAGTTATTTTTAGAGCGATAAAGGGCTACGTATTCTACTTTGTCGGGTGATGCAACTTTATATTCAGGTACATGATAAAATCTGTGATTTACGTTAACGTCGTATTGCTGACGCGACTTAACCGATCCTAAAAGAGTGTTTCTATTTGAAATGTCAGCCCCTCTGACGTTTATCTCATATTCATCAAGGATATCAAAAAACACTATTTGTCTTTTCTTAAATAAAGAAGTAAAAAAGTTTTTCATTGATTACAAAACCTTTATAGTATTTATTTACTTAAGTGTATCACAATAAAAGAAAATAATCAACAAATTCCTAAAAATTTCGACAGGCTTTTAATAAGCCTGTCGAGCATTTTAAGTTAAATCTTCAACTATAATTGTTCTTACTGCATTGGGGTCGGATTCTAATTTTGCCTTTTCGCGATTTTCTACAAATTTAGTGTAAACCTGTGGGAACAGTGCATAACTGAGCACATCTTCTTCGCATTTTACAATGTCCTTCGCTTCTTCACGATATTTTTCGAGTTCAGGCTCAATAAGGTCTGCGGGTCTTACTGTGATAACTTCTGCTTCACCAATCGCCTTCTTTCTTACCTCTTCGTTTACAGGGGCAGGAAGTTGACCGTATTCACCTCTAAGAAGACCCTTGGACTCTTTTGTTATCATCTTGTATCTTTCGCCTTGAAGAACGTTGAGAACAGCCTGTGTACCAACAATCTGGCTTGTAGGAGTAACAAGAGGAGGATAACCAAAATCTTTTCTTACTCTGGGGATTTCTTCTAACACTTCATAATACTTGTCGGAAGCATTAGCCTGTTTAAGTTGTGAAATAAGATTAGAAAGCATTCCACCGGGAACCTGATAAAGAAGTGTATTGGTATCTACGTTAAGCACCTTAGGGTCAAGACTTCCCTGTTCTTTAAGTTTTGATGCAATAGAACGGAAATGAACTGCAGCATCACTAAGAAGTTTAAGGTCGAGTCCCGTATCTCTGTCTGTGCCTTTAAGCGTAGCTACAAGTGATTCAGTTGTAGGCTGAGAGGTTCCGTTACTCAGAGGAGAGAGTGCACAGTCGACGATATCTACACCTGCCCAGATTGCCATAAGGTTTGTCATATCACCTGTTCCTGAGGTGTTATGTGTGTGCAAGTGAATAGGTGCTGAAACTTTTTCTTTAAGTTTCTTTACAAGGCTATATGCATCCATAGGAAGAAGAAGGTTTGCCATATCCTTTATACAGATACTATCGGCGCCCATTTCTTCAAGTTTCATTGCAAGTGTAACGAAATAGTCTTCGTTATGAACAGGGCTTGTGGTATAACTGAGAGCCGCTTCACAATGACCGCCATACGCCTTAATGGACTTAATCGCCCTTTCAAGATTTCGTGTATCGTTGAGAGCGTCAAACACTCTTACAACGTCAATTCCGTTTTCAATAGACTTGCGACAAAATGCGTCAACTACGTCGTCGGCATAATGCTTATATCCGAGAATATTCTGTCCTCTGAAAAGCATTTGAAGTTTAGTGTTTGGCATTGCTTTTTTAAGAGCGCGAAGACGTTCCCAAGGGTCTTCGTTCAAGAAACGCATACAAGAGTCAAAGGTTGCGCCTCCCCAACATTCAAGAGACCAATACCCGATTTTGTCAAGCGCTTCGCAGGCAGGTAGCATATCTTCCGTTTTCATACGAGTTGCAGCCTGAGACTGATGAGCATCACGGAGAATTGTATCAGTTATATATAGTTTCTTTTCCATAATTTAATCTCCTTTAAATTAACCGAATAAAGCGATTAGCACACCTGCGGCAATTGCTGAACCTATTACACCCGCAACGTTGGGACCCATAGCGTGCATAAGCAAGAAGTTCGAAGGATTTTCCTTTTGACCAACTACCTGTGATACACGTGCAGCCATCGGAACTGCGGATACGCCTGCAGAACCGATAAGGGGATTTATTTTATTTTTCGTAAAGAGGTTCATAAATTTAGCAAGAAGTACTCCACCCGCGGTACCAAGTCCGAATGCTACGATACCAAGGGCTATAATCATAAGAGTTCTAACACTAAGGAAAGTAGTAGCAGTTGCAGTTGCACCAACCGTAACACCGAGGAAAATAGTCACGATATTCATAAGTTCATTCTGTGCTGTTTTGTTTAAACGTTCAACTACACCGCATTCACGGAAAATGTTACCTAACATAAGAGAGCCCACAAGGGGTGCTGCCGAAGGAACAATCATTGCAACAACGAGCGTTACAAGAAATGGAAAAATAATCTTTTCCTTTTTAGAAACGGTGCGGAGTTCTGTCATTACGATAGAGCGTTCTGCTTTTGTTGTGAGCGCCTTCATAATAGGCGGTTGAATAACAGGCACTAACGCCATATAAGAATATGCCGCCACCGCTATAGGTCCAAGAAGATGAGGAGCCAGTTTGGACGTTACAAAAATCGCAGTAGGTCCGTCTGCGCCTCCAATTATACCTATTGATGCGGCTTCAGCAGGAACAAAGCCAAGCAAACTTGCACCTAAATATGTAGCAAAAATGCCAAGTTGCGCTGCAGCGCCAAGCAAAAGACTCTTAGGGTTTGCGATAAGTGGACCGAAATCCGTCATAGCACCAACGCCCATAAAAATCAGACAAGGATAAATTCCGAGTTTTACACCAAGATAGAGATAATCCAGAAGCCCTGCTGAAACTGTAGTGCCGATAAGTTCTTTTGTTGCTATATCCGCACTTACACCACTATTTATAAGTTCGTTAATGAATTCCTCTGTTACTACACCGCCACCAAAAAGTTCCCAGTGAACGTGACCGCCTGCAAAAAGAATCTCGTGAAACATTTCTGCGCCAGGCAAGTTAGTTAAGAACATTCCGAAGGCAATGGGTAACAAAAGCATGGGCTCGAATTTCTTAACAATAGCAAGGAATGCCAAAAAGAAAGAAATCGCAATCATTACAAGTGACAACAAATTGTCGCCAGTCATATAAAAGCCAGTTTGCTTTAAGAAACTCAGTATAGAATCAAGATAAGCATCCATTGAGAAAAGTCCTCCAACAAGTTATGCTATTGTGCAAAGAGGAGCGCCCGATTCAACGGCCTGTCCTTTAGTAACGTTAACTGATTGAACAGTTCCGTCAGCAGGAGCCAAAATTTCATTCTCCATTTTCATAGCTTCAAGAATGAAGAGAACATCACCGTTCTTAACAGCTTGACCTGCCTGTACTCTTACGTCAAGTATTGTACCGGGCATAGGAGCATTAATAGCCTGAGTGCCATTTGATACGGGTGCAGGAGCTACTGCGGGAGCCTGTACGGGAGCTGGAGCAGTTTTTGCCGCTGTTTCAGAGTCCATTGCTTCAAGTTCAACCTCGTAAGATACACCGTTTACTAATACACGATATTTTTTCATAATTACACCTCATATATATTTTTTATTTTAATGACAAGTTAATTTTATGAAATAAAAATTTCATACTCTATTGCTTTATTAAAAGAAATGTGGTAAAATTTTTGTAATGTTCACATTATTTTTTTAGGCAAAAAAATTAAGGAGTTTAAAATGTTTGAAAAATCACACGTTCTGATTATCGAAGACGAAATCAAAACTGTTAACTTTATGTCAATGGCTTTACGCGCAAAAGACTATAAAGTAACAAGCGCACAAACAGGACAAGCTGGAATTTTAAGTTTCTGTACAAACAATCCTGACATTATCCTTTTGGATTTAGGCCTTCCCGATATGGATGGAATGAAAATAATAGAAGAAGTAAGAAAAGTGTCAAACATTCCGATAATGGTCGTTTCAGGTAGAAAGATTGAGTCCGACATAATTTCAGCACTCGATGCAGGTGCAAACGACTATATGACAAAACCGTTCGGTATGGGAGAATTACTTGCCAGAGTCAGAGTTATGGAACGTTATATAACAAAAGAAAATATAACAAAACCTAATTCAATTATGCAATTCGGCGACCTGACTATAGACACCGAAAGGCGCAGAATATACGTAGATAACAATGACGTGCATCTGACACCTTTGGAATATAAATTCCTTGTTCTTCTTGCTTCAAACCCAGGAAAAGTGATAACACATCAGCAAATTTCAAAAGACGTTTGGGGTTACAGAGAAAAAGGAGAAGCTAAAAGCATCAGAGTGTGTATGGCAAGTTTAAGAAAGAAAATAAACGACATCGGAAGCGAACCAAAATACATATTTACGGAAATAGGTGTCGGATACAGATTTACCGATAAATAAATTATTATCTCAAGAAAAAGCCAATCTTTGACATTTTATAATATTTGATTATATTATACAACACAATATATAAATTTAGGATTTACAAAATCCGCACAACGTTAAAAATGTGCTATATTTTTAACGTAATTCTTTACAATTTTATAACACGATTGGTTTTTTGTGATAGAAACATTTATTTGCTATTGTGTTTTAAACGTGTTATTGAAAATTACGAGCGTTTTTACACATTACTAACACAGTGATAAAACTTTAAACCCTATTTTTATACAAATTATATTATAATATTTCAAGAAATAATTCTTATGGAGGTATCTTTTTGTGGGATCAACCGCTTTTGTTGTCATTTTAGGTATTAGCACAGTTTTTGTGGGACTTATCATTATAATTTTACTTTGCAAACTTATGAGCTTTTTCGTTAAGGTGACAGAACGTGCACCTCAAGAACCCATACAGTCCAAAATCAACTCATCACCTAATCCCGTTTCCCCTGCTGCACCTATTCAGGACAAAGGGGCGCTCATTGCGGCAGTTTCTGCGGTAGTTGCAGAAGAACTTGGAACAAGCGTTTCAAACATCAGAATACATTCAATCAAAAGAGTTTAAAATATGAAACGGGTTATTATTACAAACCCGTTTTTATTTTTCGTTTCAAGGAGGATAAATAAATATGATTAAAAAAATGATAGTTCTATCTGTGATTTTGTTTGCATTCCAACTTGTTTCATGCAAATCAAACGAAAACACTATAAAAGATGAATTTTCAAAAAAACCACAAGACGTTACAGAGAATATTGAAACAAAAAATGATGAAGTAATAAATCATGAGCAGAATTCTATAAAGAAGAAGCCTGAGACTGTTGAAGAAATTATAGAGTTTGCAAACGAGCTTAAAGTTGACACATCTATGACTGCGTTTTCTCTTGAAAAAATTCTAGAAGATGCACAACCAAAACTTTCAGAAGATGGCGGAGATGACTACCAAAATGAGACTGCATATTTAGGAGATTCTGTAACTTTGGGACTCTCTTTTTTTAAAAATCATCCATCTGAAATGGTCATTGCAAAAGGTTCAATAAACCCTATGGACGCAGTTGACAAAAAATTAATCGAATTGCCCGACAAAACAATGGTTAATTTTCCCGATGCTCTTAAACTCACAGGAGCAAAACGCGCAGTTTTAACCTTTGGCTCAAATGCTATAAGTGTAATGAGTGAAGAAACGTTTTTAAAATACTATATTAAACTCATTGACGCAATTGAAGAAACGACGCCTGATTGTAAAATAATAATTCAAAGCATTACTCCTCTTGCAACTACTTGTACCCTAAAGAAACTTACAAACACCCTTGTGAACCGTTCAAATCTTTTGCTTTTGGTGTTAGCATATTCAAGAGATTTATATTTTCTCGACTCCACGTCACAAATGAAAGATGAAAACGGATATTTAAAAATTGAATTTTGTTCTTCTGATGATGGAATACACATAAACGAAAAAGGTTATGAAGTGTGGATCGATATGCTAAGACGACACGTAGTTGAATAATTTTATTTTGTTGTGGCATAATATTTTCGCGGATATAAATCCGTAATATATTTAAAAGGAATCACAATAATATGTTAGATAGATTAGCACTTATTATTCTGATAATAGGCGGAATTAACTGGGGATCTGTCGGACTTTTTAACTTTGATATCGTTTCTTTCATCTTCGGCGGATCAGATCAAATAATTACGCGAATTATTTTTATGCTTGTAGGCATATCAGCACTTTGGAGCATATCACTTCTTTTCAGATCAAGAGAAAGACTTGTACCCGAAGAACAGCACTAAATATTAACACGCAAGAGATAGAAAAATATTCTCTTGCGTGTTTTTATAATAACTTTGCATAAAAGACTTGATTATTTTCTTCTTTTTTTGTATAATATTTATAGAAGGTATCCTTGATACCTAATCCAACTAAAAGGAGTAAATATATGAAACACAATTACGTACTCAAAAAATTCACACTCACTCCAAAAGAACAGTCACAAATTGAAAAAAGGTTGGAACGCTTATCTAAATTCTTTGGTGACGAAACTGAAGCAGTAATCAAAATCTCTTCAGAAAGAAACAAAGAAAAGATAGAAATAACAATTTTTGAGGGCGGTTTCTTTTACAGAGCCGAAGAAGTTGACGACAAGGTCCAAAACGCTCTTGACAGAGCTATAGATATAATAGAAAGGCAGATAAGAAAGAACAAGACGAGACTTCAAAAGAGACTAAAAAAAGATGCTTTCCTCCCCCTCCCCGATGAAGAGATAGAAGACTTTGAAGAAGACGAAATTTCAATTACAAGAATAAAGAATATACCTTATAAACCAATGTCGCCTGAAGAGGCAATTTTGCAAATGAATTTACTTGACCATCAGTTCTTCGTGTTTTTAAATACGGAAACGCAGAAAGTGTGCGTGGCATATAAACGCCACGGGAATGAATACGGACTTATCGTTCCTGAAGAATAAAATAAAACAGACTGTGCTTTTGCACAGTCTGTTTTATTTTATTCTGTTACTTCTGTATTGTCGGTTGTGTTAGTATCTTCGACATTTTCTGTTGTTTTTTCTTCTTCAGTTGTTTCAACCTCAACTGCATTTTCAAGAACAAATTCCATTGTCTTGTCAAAAATCAGAGTTTTCCAAATTTCAACTGAACCGTATGTTTCTTCAAATTCGGCAGGTTCGTAGCCATATTCTGCAGAAATTTCTGTAAGATATGCATCATAATCCGTCTTGGTAAGGTTCTCAATAAGGTTTTCTTCGTTAGCGATTGCAAAGAATATAAGTTCTTGCTCAACAACAGAAACTGCGTTAAGGTCAGCATAGTAATAGAACTCTTCTTCTGTGCTTCCTGAATACTCAGTAATGAAGGTCTTTAAGTCAACGTTGTAATAACTTTTTGCGATATCTTCGTAGTAAGACACAAAATCGTTATAGTAGTAATCGTATTCTTCCTTGGGATAGTCTTTAATTTTAACGTTTTCGTAGATTACTTCGAAAGCGAGATTCTGTTTTTCTATTTCGATAGCAGCTGCTTTTTCTTTTGCAACGTCTTCGCCGAGTTTTACAAGCATTTCTTCAAGTGTTTCGCAGTTGTAAACTTCTTTTGCAAATGCATCGTTGAGTTCGGGAAGTACGATTTCCTTTATAGAGTGAATTTTAATTTTAAAATTAGCAAGTTTTCCATTGAGCTCATCAACGCCATAATCTTCAGGGAATGTCACGTCAATTGTAAAGTCTTCACCTGTTTTATGACCTACGAGAGCATCTTCGAAGCCATCAATAAATCCTGCCTGACCGAGAACGAGTTCGTGATTGGTATCAGCACCGTTTTCAAAGGCTACACCGTCTACGTATCCTGTAAAATCGATAACGAGTGTATCGCCAAGTTTCGCACCTCTGTCTGCAACGTCGGTCAATTCACCGTTTTCTTCAAGAAGTGCAAGGATGGCATCGTCAAGGTCTTCTTCTGTAACAGTTGAATCAAGTTTTTCGATTTCTATACCAATATAATCATCTTTTGTAATATCAATATAGGGTGTCAAGTCGTACTGATAAGGCACTTCAATAAGATCGCCTATTTTTTTAACTGAGTCTGTGCTACAACCGGTCAGTGTCAAAACGATAAGCAATACAGATAAAAATAAAGCAATTTTTTTCATAATTTACCTCTTAAATTTATAGTTCTTTGAAAAGTATAACATAAAAATATAAAAAAAGGAATAGTTTTAATAAATATTATAAAATTTTACATAATATTTTAACAGAAAAGATATAATATTAAATTCTTTTTGAAATCATATCCGAATAGGTTCTTCTGAACTCTTCAAAAGTACCGTTATCAAGATGAAAACGGATTTTTTCCATAAGATTATTATAAAAATAGATGTTATGTGTTACAGCAAGTCGGTAACCTAACATTTCTTTTGCTTTCAAAAGATGTCTTATATAAGACCTTGAATAGTTCTTGCACACAGGACAGTCACATTCCTCGTCAATAGGAGACGAGTCTCGCTCATACTTTTTATTCATAAGGTTAATGACGCCTTTCCAGGTGCAAATGTTTCCATGACGTGCGTTTCTGCTAGGCATAACACAGTCGAAGAAATCCACACCTCTTGCAACGCCCTCTATTATATTGGAGCAAGTTCCAACGCCCATTAAATATCTTGGCTTATTTTCAGGCATAAAAGGCTCGACCGCGTCAATAATTCTATACATTTCCTCGGTAGGTTCCCCTACCGCGAGTCCTCCGATAGCATATCCATCAAGGTCAAGTTCGCGAATTTTCTTCATATGTTCGATTCTCAAATCTTCATATGTTCCACCTTGGTTAATACCAAAAAGCATTTGGTTTTTGTTTATGGTGCGTTCAAGAGAATTGAGTCTCTTCATTTCTTTTTGGCAACGTAAAAGCCAACGATACGTTCTCTCACAAGAATCCTTAACGTAAGAATATTCTGCTGGATTCTCTACGCATTCGTCAAATGCCATAGCAATTGTAGAAGCAATATTAGACTGTATTTGCATACTTTCTTCGGGACCCATAAATATTCGATGCCCGTCAATGTGACTTGCGAAAGTTACGCCTTCTTCAGTTATATTGCGAAGTTTAGATAGAGAGAAAACTTGAAATCCGCCACTGTCAGTAAGAACGGGCTTATCCCAGTTGAAGAACTTGTGAATTCCTCCCATATCATATATAACGTCGTCTCCTGGGCGAAGATGCAAATGATAAGTGTTTGACAGTTCAACCTGACACTTTAACTCCCTGAGGTCCATAGTTGAAACCCCGCCTTTTATTGCGGCGCAAGTTCCAACGTTCATAAAGACAGGCGTTTCAATAACTCCGTGAACAGTGTGTAAACGTCCTCGACGGGCTCTCCCCTCTTTTTTTATAAGTTCAAACATAATACTCCTTAGGTTCTGAAGAACATTTTTTCAATTTGAGATTTTGTATATTTAACAATTATAGGCCTTCCGTGAGGACAACAGAATACGTTTTCACAGTCGAATAGTTTGTTTATCAACCAAACGTATGATTTTTCGTCGTCGGGGAAACCTGCTTTTGTTGCCGCCTTACATGCAGCGGTATAAAGACTTCGGTCAAAAAGTTCTTTTTTTGTAATTCTACTGCTTTTGCCTGAAATCAAATCGTCTATAAGACCGACGAGAATTGTTTCACAGTGCGAAATATCAAAATGAGAGAATTCGGAAGGAATTCCTCGAAGTGCAAGTGTATTCTTACCAAAAGATTCTATTTCAAATCCGCAATCATTGAGTTCTTCTATGTTATCCATAGCACATTCAAACTGTTCGGCGGACACGTTAATAACGTGAGTTTCTAGAAGTGATTGAATAGAAAACTGTCTTGTTTCTCGCTTCATAGACTCATATATTATTCTCTCGTGGGCGGCGTGTTTATCAATTATATACATATTGTTTTCATATTCTGCAATTATGTACGTATTAAACACAATTCCACGGTATTTTATGAATTTTGAAACAGATACTAAGTCTTCCTTTTTTTCACTTATGGCACTTTCTTCCGTTAATTTCACGTCATTGGAAAAAATGGGTTCTATCTCTTTCTTTGATACGGTTCCCATATAGGATTTTGCACTATCAAGTACCGGATTTTTCTCGTCTCGATTTGCAAAAGTTATAACAACAGGTGCATCATCTTGTATAGGAGTTGCTTGTCTGAACCTGAAGGCATCTACTGAAGAAGAAAAAACGTCTGCTGACGGAAAATCGTTTTTTTGTTTTTGACTTGAAACTGAAAACTCGTTTTTAACCTGAATTTCCTGCTGTTCGGGAGCGTCAATTCTTCCTATCGGAACAAAAGCGTTCTTTATTGTTGCTTTTTCTAAATTTTCTTGCACTTTGTCAAAGTAATCTTGTTTAATTGGATTTAAAATACTTTCCAGTTGATTTTTTACCGCAAAATAAACTGCTTCTCTGACTGATGAATCGTCCACAAATCTTACTTCAAGTTTTGTGGGATGAACGTTTATATCCACAAGATACGGGTCAATGTCCACAAAAAGAATGAATGCAGGATATCTTTCTGTCATTATATAACTCTTAAAGGCGTCTTCTACTGCAAAGGAAATTATCCTTGACCTGACAAAACGGTTATTTACAAAAAGAATCTGATGATTACGATTAATTCTAGATTTTTCAGGAAGTGAAACAAAACCTGTAACCGACACCTTTTCGTTTTTTCTTTCAACTTTCATTAAAGATTCAACGAACTCGCGCCCGAATACCGAGTAAATAGTGTCGTATAAATCTCCGTTTCCGTTTGTTGAAAATCTCACTCTTGTATCAGCGATAAACTTAATTGCAATTTCAGGGTGAGATATTGCAATTCTTTCAACGTACTGTGAAATATATGCAGTTTCTGTTGCGTCTTTCTTTAAAAATTTACGCCTTGCAGGAACGTTAAAAAAGATATCCCTGACCGTAACTGTTGTCCCGTCGGGACAACCCACCTCGTCAAAAGAAACTTCTTTTTCACCCTCCAAGCTCATACAAACGCCAAAATCCGTGTCGTGCTCTTTTGAAATAATCTGAAAGCGAGAAACTGAGGAAATCGCCGCAAGTGCCTCACCTCTAAAACCGAGGGTAACAATACCTTCTAGGTCTTTAGGTACTTTAATTTTACTTGTAGCGTGTCGAAGCACACAAGTGCGCACGTCGTCACGTGACATGCCTTTTCCGTTATCGGTAACACGGATAAGTGTTGAACCTCCGTTCTTAATTTCGACAGTAATCTTTGTGCTTCCTGCGTCTATTGCGTTTTCCAAAAGTTCTTTTGCAACAGCGGCAGGTCGGTCAACTACCTCACCTGCTGCTATCAGGTTCGCTGTTTGAGTGTCTAAAACGTTAATTACGTTCATTACTACCTCTTTTTATTTATTGTTTGCTATTTTTACAAGTTCATAAAGCATTGACATTGACTCATAGGGGGTCAGGGCATTTATGTCCAAGTTTTTAAGTTTGTCTACAAGTTCTGTCTCTACGATATCATCAAATGAAATGTTAGAATTTTCTTCTATTTCCATAGTCGGGCCGCTAATAGTTAGGTCAACTTTGTATTTTTCCAGCATTCTGAGGTTTGCCTTTGCTTTTTTTATTACCTCGCTCTTTACTCCGGCAAGTTGTGCCACTTCAATTCCGTAACTGTCGTCGGCAGAACCTTTAAGAATTTTTCTCAAGAAAACAATGTTATCATCTTTTTTCTTAGCGGCGATATTGTAGTTATTAACCCCGTCTAACACGCCTTCCAGTTCTGAAAGTTCGTGGTAGTGAGTCGCAAACATTGTCTTTGCACCAATATTTTTTACGGTGTATTCGAGAACTGCTTTTGCAATGCTCATTCCGTCAAAAGTGCTTGTTCCTCTTCCAATTTCATCGTAAAGAATAAGACTTTTTGAAGTTGCGTTATTGAGAATGTATGCAACTTCGGTCATTTCAAGCATAAAGGTAGACTGACCTGACGCCAGGTCGTCACTTGCGCCAACTCTTGTGAAAATCTTGTCTATAATTCCTATACGCGCTGATTTTGCAGGTACGAAACTACCCACCTGTGCCATTATGACAGTTAATGCCACTTGTCTCATATATGTAGATTTACCTGCCATATTGGGACCTGTGATAATAGCGACTCTATTAGCACTTCCGTCAAAGTGCGCATCATTTGGTACAAAGAATGAGTCAAGATACTTTTCTACAACAGGATGTCGAGAATTGACAAGTTCGAGAACGTCGGAATTGTCTACTTCGGGACACACGTAGTTATTCTCAACTGCAACTTCTGCAAGCGAAGAAATAACGTCAAGTGTTGCAAGAGTATCAGAACATTCTCTGATAAGGTCGTCATATTTTGCAACGGTTGCAACAATTTCCATAAATAGATTATATTCAAGTCCAGTTATCTTATCTTTTGCCCCAAGAATTTTAGACTCTAAATCTTTAAGCTCACTTGTAATATATCTTTCTCCGTTTACGAGAGTCTGCTTACGGATATACCTTTCGGGAACAAGATTTGAAAAGGACTTTGAAACCTCTATGTAATATCCAAAAACCTTGTTATAACTGATTTTTAGATTTTTAATGCCTGTTTCCTGTCGCTCTGTGTTTTCAATCGAAGAAATATATGAGCCTACGTCCTTTATTACAGAGTTCAGGTCATCAACGTCCTGATTATATCCTTCTTTAATCATTCCACCCTCTCTGACGGAAAAAGGAGGATTGTCAACAATGGCGTGTTCAATCAAGTTTATAAGGAACGAAAGTTCACTTTCAGAAGAAAACGAACACCTATTCTTTGCCATTTTAATCATATCCGAGTCAGAAGTCTTGATTAGTAAACTAAGGTCACGAACACATCTTAAAGTATTTTCAATGGCTTTTAAATCTTTTGCATTGGGATTAGAATAGAGAACTTTTGTAAGAAGTCTTTCAAGGTCTTGAGTTTGCGAGAGTTTTTCTCTGACGTTGTCACGCATAAGGGGGTCTTTAATAAAGTCCTTTATGGCATCTTGGCGCATTTTAATCTGATTGCAGTTTAGCAGAGGCTTTTCAAGCCATCTTTTTAAAAGACGTGCGCCTACCGAACTCTTGGTTTTGTCAAGAACTCCAAGAAGCGAGCCCTTCTTTTCTCTCACGCGCATCTTCTCGGTAATTTCAAGGCTGCGACGGCTGGAAGCGTCTATTGTCATATAACTGTTTTCGTCATAGATAGTCAAGTGCTTAATCTGGTCAAACTGCTTTTTCTGTGTCTCGGACAGATATGCGATAAGGTATGAAACTGAGAGAGTAAGAGCCTTGTTATCGTGAACCTTAAGCACCTTCTGACACTCGGGAGTTGCAGACAGGACAAGTTGTGTGTCAAGAGTGTTAAAGAGTTCTACCTCCGAAGTGTTTACAAGGCATCTTCCGCCCGCATTCACAAAGTCAATAATAGGCATATTGCCTGTCGGTACGTTAGGACAAAGAAGTTCAGAGGGTGAAAATACCGCTATCTCGTTTATAATCTTTGAATTCAGTTCCTGTACGGTAAGATTTGAAAAATATGTAGCGTTAATTGCGCCTGTGGAAATGTCACAAAAAGCTATTGCAACAGTTTCGTCGTTGAATACAAGAGTTGACAGATAGTTACTCTGTGTTCCTTCTATCATTGAACCGTCGGTCAAAGTTCCTGCGGTTATAACGCGTACTACTTCCCTTTTGACGATACCTTTTGCCTGAGAAGGATCTTCCGTTTGTTCGCAGATTGCTACCTTGTAGCCCTTTTCCACTAATTTTTTAATATACGGGTCGCAACTGTGAAAAGGAACTCCGCACATAGGCGCACGTTCGGCTTCACCGCAGTCTCTACCTGTGAGGGTTATTTCAAGGGCTTTTGACGCTTTTTTTGCATCGTCAAAAAACATCTCGTAAAAATCGCCCAGTCTATACATTAAAATGAAATCTTTATATTGATTTTTGATTTCAAAATACTGTTGCATCATTGGAGTCATTTAATACACCAACCTATCTTATTTTTTAGTGATTACAGTGTCCGCAGTTTGCACATTTATCAGGTGTGCATCCTTCGTCATTACCATTCATAGCCTGAAGAATAATGGAATTTACGTCATCCATAAGTTTCCCAAGTTCTTCATGCGCCTGACCGTATTTAAGCATAGCGTCTCTTGACATAATCTGTTGATAAAGTTGATTGAGTCTGTCGGTAGAGTTTTCTTTTTTATCCTCTTCGCTACCTTGATTATTGACAATGTCAATTCTTAATTTTTCCATATTGTATGCTTCTATCAACTGTTCAAGTTCTGTGTCTGCCTCGTACAATGATTTTGCATAGATATAGTTTTTATACTGTTCTGTATGTGTGAGTGCCTCACCTAAAGTTTTTGCAAGTTCTGTTACGTCCATAATAATACCTCTCAATTATTTTAATTTTCCATAAATTGTATAGGACTCTGTACGTTCTACTTCCACGTCGACGACCTGTCCCGGTAGAAGTGCGCGTGAGTCTTTAGGGAAGTGAATTATTTTACCTTGTTCAGTTCTTCCCGCCCAAACGTTTTCATTTGTTTTACTGTTTCCCTCTATTATAACTTTTAGTACTTTATTAACCAACTTTAAGTTGTTTTCATTTGAAATTTTCTGTTGAAGTTCTAAAAGTCTTCCCATTCTGTCTTTCTTTGTTTCATCGTCAATCTGTTCAGTCATTTCGGCGGCTTTAGTGCCTTTTCTCTTAGAATAAATGAAGGAATACACCGAATCAAACCTGACTTCTTCAAGTGCAGAAAGTGTTTCAACAAAATCTTCTTCTGTTTCCCCAGGGAAACCTACGATTACGTCTGTAGTAAGAGAAATTTCAGGCATTACACTTTTTGCATACTTACACAGTTCAAGAAACGTCTTTCTGTCGTAGTGTCTGTTCATCTCAGAAAGTATTCTGTCTGACCCCGACTGCATAGGTAGATGAAAATGCGGTGCCATATGTCGACTTTGTGATATAAAATCAAAAAGTTCATGTGTGGCATCTTTGGGGTGGGAAGTCATAAACCTTAAAACGAAGTCCCCCTGAATTTCATCAAGAGCACGTAATAAGTCCACGAAACTTGGCGTGTCTTTTAAATCTTTGCCATAAGAATTTACGTTTTGACCTAAAAGGGTAATATCTTTATATCCTTTTGAAACAAGGTCTTTTACCTCGCTAATCACCGCTGACATTTCACGGCTACGTTCTCTTCCTCTAACGTAAGGAACAACACAATAGGTACAGAAGTTGTTGCAACCGTACATAATTGAAACCCAGGCAGTTTTTGTACTCTTTCTGAGGACAGGAACTTCCTCTACCATATCCCCCTTATTTGTTTCATACGACTCAACAAAAAACTGTCTTTTTGTTCTCTCAAGCACCTTTTCCACAATTTGTGGGAATTTGAAAATCATATTGGTGCCAAAAACAAAGTCAACGTAAGGATATTTATGTTTTATATCCTCTTTTCTGTGCTCCTGTTGTACCATACAACCGCAAAGTCCAACGATAAGAGAGGGGTTTAATTCTTTTAAGTGTTTTATATGTCCAGTGTGAGAAAGTGCTTTGAGTTCCGCGTGTTCTCTCACCGCACAGGTATTAAACAATATTAAATCGGCTTCGTTTTTATCATCTGTTATATCAAAGCCTATTTCCTTTGCCATACCCATAAGTTTTTCACTGTCAGCCTCATTTTGTTGGCATCCATAGGTTTCAATGAAAAAAAGTGGAGTTCTGTTATATATAATTTTAATTTTCTCTTTTAGGCGGTTAATACAATCACCGTTAAGTTCTATATAATTCATTATTTCTCCGTATAACCTATTAAATCACGAATAACTCCAGATGCGAGTACAAGTCCCATAGCAGACGGGACAAAGGAAACACTTCCAACAGTTCTTTTTCCGTCGTCTTTTAAAAACGACGTGTCTGGTGTTATTGGAAGTTCTTTAGAATACACCACTTTTAGTGAATTAATGTTTTCTTCCTTCAATCGTTTTCTTAAAATCTTTGCAATAGGACAAACTGTTGTTTTATAAATATCTGTTATTTCGAATTTCGTAGGGTCAATTTTATTTCCTGCACTTAATGCAGAAATTATGGGAACGTTTTTATTTTTACATTCTTTGATAAGTAGTACCTTCGAGTCCATCGAATCAATAGCGTCAACAACGTAGTCATATTTTGAAATGTCAATTATATCTTTGGTGGTACTGTCATAGAAGAAGTCGAAAGTGTCAACCTTTGTCAGAGGAGAAATGTCGAGTATTCTCTCTTTCATAACGTCAACTTTCTTTTTACCAACTGTAGAACTTAGTGCAACAAGTTGTCTGTTTAAGTTTGATAGAGAAACAGTATCAGCGTCACAGATATCAAGTCTTTCAAGTCCGAAACGTGCAAGAGACTCGGTGGCAAATGAGCCTACTCCCCCAACGCCGAAAACTATTATTTTTGAGTTATTCAGTTTTTCTATTGCTATATTTCCCAATAGCATCGCGCTTCTTATAAACTGTTCTTTCAACGTAAACTTCTCCATAATATTTTACATAATATTTTACTATTTTTATTTATGATTGTCAAGTTTTTCAAAAAAAGAACAGAGAATTATCTCTGTTCTTTTTTTCTTAAAATATAAGTGTAGCTGTTTGATTTTTTTGTTGAATTTAAAATTTCAAATTCAACAAAGGAAAAGTTAATGAGAATGTCCGATGGTACCGTAACACAATATTCAAATATACCCTCTTTATTTACCCAATTTACAGAAATTCTTCCGAAATCAGTATCATAATATCCTGATGCTGATTTGATTTTTTCACTCAAATCAAATACAGGGGCAAAGTTTACTATTTTGCAACCTGCACCACTTATATCAGGTCTAATCCCAAGACAATATTCATACATCCATTCTGTACAAGAACCAAGAGAATAGTGATTGAATGAATTCATTCCCTTTCTAATTCCTTTACTTTCTGTATAACTGTCCCATCTTTCCCAAATTGTTGTGGCTCCGTTAACAATCGAATATCCCCATCCGGGATATTCAGTATTTGTAATCAAATCATATGCAATATCCGACCTACCAATGTCGCAAAGCGTGGGTAATAAAAATCTTATCCCTAAAAATCCCGTTGTAAGTTTTCCGTTGTCCTCTTCAAATTTTCTTATAAGGTTTATTCTTGCTTCGTTAACATCAATTATTCCAAAACTGTAAGCAATGGCATATGAACTTTGAGTGTCTGACAAAATTTTGCCACTTTCATCGATGAATTTTTCTCTGAATGCGTTTTTTATTTTGATGTATAACTCATTGTAATAGTCCTCTTCAAAATCTTTTATTATTTCACAAAGTTTCCATGCAAGAAAAGCGGCTCTTGCATAATACAAAGTTGAAACCACACTCAAATCTGTAGGAGTTCCTAAAGAAAGCCAATCTCCATATTTCCCTACATATCCTCTTATGTAATTTGGGCTTTCAACGGCATAATAGTCAAGTAGTTTTTTCAAGGCAGGTAAATTATCTCGTACTATTTTTTTATCTCCGTACATTTTATAGTGACAATATGGAATTTCGCCAATCGCTTCACTCCATCCGGCTGATGCATCATAGCCCGTATATGCATAAGAACCGACAGGAGGAACCGGTGCAACGGCAGGAATAATTCCATTTCCAAGTTGTGCATCTCTTACATCGGAAAGATATTTTTCAAAAAACGCCTTACAGTCCATATTATACATAGCGCTTTGGCAAAAAATTTGTGCGTCTCCTGTCCACCCAAGTCTTTCATCTCGTTGAGGACAATCAGTGGGAACGTTTAAAAAATTATCTCTCTGTCCCCAAAGTGCATTCTGATAAATTTTGCTTGTAATAGGATGACTGCAAGTAAAATTCCCTCTGCTTTCTAAGTCTGAATACATCGCTTCAGCTACAACACTTAATATTTTAGCATTACCTATTATTTCTATTTCAGCATATCTGAAACCGTGGAAGGTAAAAAGAGGTCTGAAGGATTCATTATCGTTACCGGATAAAATATATGTGTCCGTCGACTCTGCTTTTCTAAGATTTTCTGTGTATAACTCGCCTTCAGAAAGTATTTCACCGTGTCTTATTACAATTTTTGCACCGCTCTCTCCCCTAAACACACACCTCAAAACGCCGGAAATATTTTGAGTCACGTCATAAAGATATTTATTATCTTTTTTTCTTATTAGATTTGGTATAAACGTATGTTTTACTACAATAGGAGGAATTGTAACTTCTTCAAGATAGATGTTCCTTGAGAATTTAAATATGCTTTCCTCAGGAATATCCCAATTTAAATCATCATAGTCATATGACGAAAAATTACCAAGACTTAATCTTGAGTCTATATACTCGCCCATATAAATATCACTACGTAATATTTCACCCTTGGACGCTTTCCAATCGGTGTCAGTGGCAATTTCCTCAACAGATCCGTCAGTGTATTCTATTTTTATGAGTGCAGTAACTTCAATTCTGTCACTGTAACCGTTTCTTTTAAAGGCATAATTAGAACCTAAGTGTCCAACAGCCCATCCATCACCTAAAACAATACCAATGGCATTCTTGTTACTCATTTTGTCGGTAACATCATATTTCACATAAGGTAATTTTTTAGCATAGTTAACCCAGCCTGGAGAAAGGTAATCACCGGATACTTCTTCACCGTTAAAATATACCTTAAAAACGCCAAGTGCAGATACAAAAACGGTGGCTTTTTTTACTTCTTTTTCTATTTCAAATTTTCTTCTGAAATAAGGCGAAGGGTTACCGTATTTGTCATTTGCGCTCTTATATTCTCCTGTCTTATATGTAATCCATTTTGATTCAAATAACATACAATATTATCCTCATTTTCTACTGAATGTTTTTATTTCGTATTCCTTAATCGGTTCGATATAGTTTTCTTCTACGTTTTCTCTGCATAAATACTCATTCCATACATCTCCGAAAGGCGCAGTTTTCAGCTCTTCCTCGAAAATCATAAGTGAAGTAAAATCAGAAGAGTCTTGTAGTTCTTTCATCTTTTCATGAGGTTCAAGGAGTGCATATAACAGCGCTTTTTGTACATTGCGCATTCCTGTCACCCATGCAGAAATTCTGTTTATAGAAGCATCAAAGTAATCAGTAGCGATAAAAACTCTGTTTAATGCGTCGTTTCTCACTATTTCTTTGGCTATTTCCCTTGTTTCGTCATCAAACAAAACCACATGGTCACTATCCCAACGAACACCTCTTGTGACGTGTAATGCTATTTTATCGTGAAAAGGAAGCATCGCAGAAATTTTATCAGAGACAACTTCAGTTGGGTGATAGTGTCCGTTGTCCATAAGAGGAACAATTCCTCTTGAAGTCACATAATTCAAGCAAAACTCTGCAGATCCAACAGTATATGATTCCATACCGATGCCAAAAACTTTTGACTCAAGACAAATATAAACTTTTTCCTTATCGTAGGGGGTTTTTAAAATTTCATCAAGTGAATCTTTGAATCTTTCTCTAGGGCCCAAACGATCAGCGGGAATATCTTTATATCCATCAGGAATCCAAATATTCATAACACAAGGAATTCCCGTCTCATTTGCAAAATATTCAGCAATTTTAACACAGCGTTTTCCGTGTTCAATCCAGAAATTTCTCACGTCGTCATCCGGAGAAGAAAGCGTCAAATTGTCTTTCACCATTTTATGTGAGAAAAAAGTTGGGTTAAAGTCAATGCCCATTCCCTTCATTTTTGCATATTCTACCCATTTCTTAAAATGTTCGGGTTTTAATTCATTTCTATCGGCTGTTTCGTTTTCGAAAATTGCATAGCAAGCATGTAAATTCAATTTCTTTTTCCCGGGGATCAACTTGAATGCAAAATCTATATCTCCCATCAATTCTTTAGGATTTCTTGCTCTTCCGGGATAATTCCCTGTTGTTTGAATACCGCCGCTTAATTCTTCGCAACCGTCAAACCCGACTACGTCATCACCTTGCCAACAGTGCATCGATATCGGAATTTCTTTCAAAATATTCAATGCTTTTTCAACATCAACATTATACTTTTGATAAATATTTTTTGCTTCTTCAAATCTATTCAAAATAATCACCTCATTTAAATTTTAACACTTTATCAGTAATAAAAAAAGGACATATTTTGGATAAAAAGACGTCCTTTTTTGACAATTTTACTGTAACTTGTATTGTTTAGGTGAACATCCGTATTTGTCCTTAAAAATTCTATAAAAGAAACTTGTGTTATTATATCCAACCGAATTTGCAATTTCTTCAATTGTCATATCAGTGTTCTTGAGCATAAAACATGCTTGGGATAATCTTTTTTCCGAGACCAAATCCGTATATTTCTTTCCTGTTCTTTTCTTAATTTCTCTTGATAATGAGCTAATATCATAGTGTACTATCTTTGATAATTCGGATAAACTTCCGTCTTTATAATTATTTTCTATGTATCCGAGAATTTTCACTATATTTTGTTCTTCAACGTTTTTTGACACCAATTTATCTGTAAAACTTATTAGATTCAAAAAAAGCAATCCCATAGTAAGTTGGGTCACATTTCTTTTATTATGGGTATCATTTAACAAAATATATATTAAATTCTCAATCAAGTTTTGAACAGGAACCACTTTAGATACTTTGTATAATAAATATCCAGCACTTGCATTTTTGCTTTTTAAATTTTCTAAAATGAAGCGCCTTAACGGTGTATCTTCCTCGCCCATCATCTGTATTACCTTATCAAAAAACTCAGGGCGTACTATAAAATTAACTGCAATATCGTCTACATCAGATGGCAAAATCTCGTGAAATACGTTTTGGCACAAAAACAGTAATTCCCCTTCATGAAGTTCAATAATTTCTTGATCTATAATATGTGTCACACTGCCCTTACACACAAAAACTATTTCGACATAATCATGAGAATGTTTTGGGAAACCAATGAATCTTGTATGAGGGCGAATAGCAATTTGCTTTCCTGAACTGAGAATTTTTTTAGAAGAAACAATATTCTCATAATTTTCCATATATATTTTTTTATCTATAGATTTTTTTCCATCAAGAATGGTTTGTTCTTCCGAAGTAACTATACTTAATTTCTCAATTAAATTAGCATCTATCATTGATTTTACCCCTTTTTTTAAATAAACCATAAAGCACCTCGTTTTGAGGTGCTTTATGGTTATAGAATTACATTTTCTTTCTTGCAACGTATGTTGTATGAAGGTCGTGGTGAGCTTTATGACCACCGAAACCGTCATAGTATTCTGAATAAAGAGTCTTAACTACAGGAGATTCGTGGCTCTTTCTGAGAGTCATTGCAGCATCCTGATCGTAGAGAGCCTTCGCTCTTACTGCTTTAAGGTCTACTGTATCACGAACATATTGAGGCTGAATAGGCTGACCGCCACCGTTTACACATCCGCCGGGACATCCCATGATTTCAACGAAGGTCCAATCTGCCTTTCCGCTCTTAATCTTATCCATTACAACCTTAGCGGCTGCCGCACCACTTGCAACTGCAACCTTGATATCAAGACCTGCAATATTGAGAGATGCTTGTTTAAGACCGTCTGTACCACGAAGTGCGGTAAAGTCAATTTCTGTATTGTCCTTACCTGTGAGCCAATCGTTTGCTGTACGAAGAGCCGCTTCCATAACACCGCCTGTTGCACCGAATATAACGGCAGCACCTGTGTCTTCTCCGAGAGGTGAATCAAATTCTTCGTCGGGAAGCATTGTGAACTTGATACCTGCTCTGTCAATCATTCTGCCAAGTTCTCTTGTAGTGATTGCAACGTCAACGTCGGGAACACCTGCGGCGCTTTGGTCGGGTCTTCCAATTTCAAATTTCTTAGCTGTACAAGGCATTACTGATACACAGAAAATATCCTTGGGGTCGATACCCATTTTCTGTGCATAATATGTCTTAATAACTGCACCTGCCATCTGTTGAGGTGACTTACAACTTGAAAGGTGGTCAAGACATTCGGGATAATAATGCTCTGCAAACTTAACCCATCCTGGTGAACAAGAGGTAATCATGGGAAGTTTTCCACCATTTTTAACTCTATCGATAAGTTCTGTCGCTTCTTCAACGATTGTGAGGTCGGCAGCAAAGTCTGTATCAAATACTTTATCAAAGCCAAGTCTTCTGAGGGCCGCAACCATCTTGCCTTCTACGTTTGTACCAATAGGCATACCGAAGCATTCGCCAAGAGTTGCTCTTACTGAAGGAGCAGTTTGAACTACTACGTGCTTTGTAGGATCTGAAATTGCATCCCAAACCTTATCTGTATCATCTTTTTCAACAAGTGCGCCTGTGGGACAAACAACTGTACACTGTCCGCAAGAGATACATGAAGTGTTTGCAAGGTCCATATTGAACGCATTACCGATATTAGTATCAATACCTCTGTCATTTGCGCCTATAACTGAAACGTACTGTTCTGCACAAGCAGCAACACAACGACGGCAAAGAATACATTTATTGTTGTCACGAACAAGGTGAGGTGCTGATGTGTCAAGTTTGAATTCGCGCTTGTAACCACCGAATGTGTCTGCATCTACACCATATTCACGACAAAGTTTCTGAAGTTCACAGTTTGTAGAACGAACACATGAAAGACAATTCTTATCGTGAGTTGAAAGAATAAGTTCAAGTGTTGTCTTACGTGCTTTCTGGATTTTTTCGGTATTGGTCTGAATCTCCATACCTTCTGCTACGGGATATACACAAGCGGTCACCAGTCCTCTTGCACCTGTAGCCTCTACGACACATATACGACATGCGCCGATTTCGTTTTTATCTTTCATAAAGCAAAGTGTAGGAATTTCCACTCCTGCAACACGTGCTGCTTCAAGAATTGTTGAACCCTTGGGCACGCTGACTGCAATACCATTTACTTTTACATTTACCATTTCCATTTTCAGCGTACTCCTTTCTTACTTCTTATAAATTGCATCAAAGGGACAGTTATCAATACATGCGCCACACTTGATACATTTTTCTGTGTCAATAACGTGAGGATTCTTAACACTGCCCGAAATTGCATTAACAGGACAGTTACGAGCACACTTTGTACAACCCTTACACTTAACAGGGTCAACGGTGAACGTAAGAAGGTCTTTACATACACCTGCAGGACACTTCTTGTCAACAACGTGTGCGATATATTCGTCTCTGAAGAATTTAAGAGTTGAAAGAACGGGATTAGGTGCTGTCTGACCAAGACCGCAAAGTGAGTTAGCCTTGATGTAGTTACAAAGTTCTTCAAGTTTATCTATATCTTCAAGAGTTCCGTTACCTGATGTAATCTTTTCAAGGAGTTCAAGAAGTCTCTTGGTACCTACACGACAAGGTGTACATTTACCGCAAGATTCGTCAACTGTAAATTCAAGGAAGAATTTAGCCATGTCAACCATACAAGTGTCTTCGTCCATAACGATAAGACCGCCTGAACCCATCATACAACCCATTGCTACGAGGTTATCGTAATCAACTTCTGTATCGATAAGACTTGCAGGGATACATCCGCCTGAAGGACCACCTGTCTGTGCAGCCTTAAACTTCTTACCATTAGGTACGCCACCACCGATTTCCTCAATGATTTCACGGAGAGTTGTACCCATAGGTATTTCTACAAGACCGGTGTTCTGAATTTTACCGCCGAGAGCAAATACCTTAGTACCCTTAGATTTTTCAGTACCCATTGATGCAAACCATTCGGGACCTTTAAGGATAATTTGAGGAATATTCGCAAAGGTTTCAACGTTGTTTTCAACGGTAGGACTGTTGAAAAGACCTTTAACTGCAGGATACGGAGGACGAGGACGAGGCTCACCTCTGTTACCTTCGATAGACGTCATAAGAGCAGTTTCTTCGCCACAAACGAAGGCACCTGCACCAAGACGGATTTCCATATCGAAATCAAATCCTGAACCGAAAATATTCTTACCGAGAAGACCGTATTCTCTTGCCTGATCGATAGCAATCTGTAAACGTCTTACGGCGATAGGATACTCTGCACGAACGTAAACAAAGCCCTTTGTAGCGCCAACTGCATATCCGCAAATAGCCATAGCTTCAATGATAGAGTGGGGGTCGCCTTCAAGTACTGAACGGTCCATAAACGCTCCAGGGTCACCCTCGTCGGCGTTACAAACTACATACTTCTGGGGCGCTTTGTTAGGAGCGGTAAGAGCCCACTTTCTTCCTGTAGGGAACCCACCGCCTCCTCTTCCACGAAGACCTGAATCTAAAACTACCTGAATTACCTGTTCAGGTGTGTATTCGGTAAGACATTTACCAAGAGCGGCATAACCGTCCATTGCGATATATTCGTCAATCTGTTCAGGGTCGATAACACCACAGTTACGAAGTGCTACACGAATCTGTTTTTTGTAGAAATCAGTTTCGCCAAGGCTCTTAGGCTTTAATACGTCGTCTTCTAAATCCTTATGTATAAGTCTTTCAACGGGACGTCCTTTGAGAAGGTGTTCTTCTACAATTTCGGAAACGTCATCAAGTTGTACCATGCTGTAGAATGTTCCTTCAGGGTAAACTATCATGACGGGTCCAAGGGCGCAAAGACCGAAACAACCGGTACGAACTACCTTAACTTCGTCTTGCAGTCCTTTTTCGGCGATTTCTTTTTCAAGTTTGTCACCGATTTTCATACTTCCTGAAGAAGTACAACCGGTACCGCCGCATATAAGTACGTGTGTGCGTATCATATTACATGTCCTCCAGTTTTATTTTGTAGCAGCTCCGATTGTATACTCAGTTACAACCTTGCCATTTTTAATATGATCTTCAATAATTTTTTCTACTTTATCAGTAGTAAGGTTTACGTATGTTACCTTTTCTTCTCCGCTATAAACTTCAACAACGGGTTCATACTGGCAAATACCGATACAACCTGTCTGTGACACTGTTGCCTTTCCTGTAAGACCTGCTTTTGCAACTCCTTCAACAAAAGCGTTAAGTACAGGTCTAGCACCTGCGGAAATTCCACAAGTAGCCATACCTACAACAATTCGCATATTTCCCTGACCTTCGCGAATGTTAACTTTACTCTGCATTCTTTCTCTGATTGCAGCAAGTTCTGCTAATGATTTCATAACTATTCCCCTTCTTTATCTTTATGTTATTTTTCTTTGTATTGCTCGTTTAAAAATTCTCTTACCCATATCAAAACTTCGGGAGAATCAAGTGGTGTGCCTTGAAGCACTTCTCGCATTTCGCGGGTATCAAGAAACACTTTATTAGTTCCTGTTTCGTGAGTAAAAATAAAATCAATATCGGGTGAACCCTGTATTAAAGTAACGACTGTTGAAACAATATCCCCAAGTGGCAGAAAGTCTATGTGGTCTGTATAAAACAAGGCTGTGACCTCTGTGCCACTTTCTTTGGCAGTTTCTTTGGTGTGAGACATAATTTTAATACTTCCGCCTGTTTGTTCTGCGGCAAGTTTATAAAACGGTATCCCAAGTCCGACTTTTCTGGTTTTTCTAGTAGTGCAAAAAGGGTCTGTTACTCTTTTGAGAGTTTCAGCATCCATTCCGCAACCGTCGTCTTTAATTGTAATCTTTAAAGTATTGGCTTCTTCGATAAGATTTATTTCTATATTTTTTGCTCCTGCTTTTACAGAGTTCTTTGCAATATCGAGAACGTTCAAAGATAGTTCTTTCATTTCTTTTCACCCCTCAATATGCTAAATAACTCTTGTGTGACACCTTTTACATCATTTTTTTCGGAAACTAAGTCGAAATAGTTTACTCTTTCGTTTATGTCCCATAAATAATGAGCGTCACTGTTTGATATAATGTTTTTACCGTTTATTGTAGGATAATCTCTTGAATAATTTAAAACGTTATCAGGATTATGAAACTCGAAACTTTCAAAATCAAGTGGTGGGACAGTTCCCAGTACTCCTACAATACCGTTTGACATTTTATCAATGTGAGCAGGAATTGCAACACCGTTGTACTTTTTTACTTCTCCATAGATGTTATCGACGGACAGGTCAACAGCGTTAATGAGCAAATATTTCTCTTCAGAAATAATCTTATCATCACAGTCCACGTAAAGTTGTCTGCCGAACACCTCGGGTTCATTTTCAAATAGTGTTCTTCTGGAATCTAAGTATGAATTAAAATCCATGGCTCCTTCAAGGGTTTCAAACAAGGTAAGAACGTGTATATCTTCTATTGTGGTAATTTCACTACCTGCAATAGAAACTATACCAAAACTCTCACACTGTTTAAAGAATGAAGGACAATTCCCAAAAGAATTATGGTCGGTGATTGCAACAATATCAAGCCCCTTCAAAGACGACATTCCGACTATATTCCCGGGAGTCATTTCATCGTCTCCGCAAGGTGACAGACAGGAATGTATATGAAGGTCATAATATAATCTACTTGTCATATAACATTCTTCCAATTAAAAAAGATGTTTCAAAAGTAGTTTTTTCGCTTCTCAAAAGATTAATATTTTGGTTTTTCGCCTTATCTATAATTTCGCAAGACACTTCTGCGTTTTCCGTCAGGATAACACATGCAGCGTCGGAAAGTGATGCAACAGCAATCACATTCACGTTGTTCATTATAGTGATATAAGCGTTATCGGAGTCAAGTCTTGTCATAACCCAGCTGAGCAGGTCGCCGGCATAAGCGCCGACTACTTCCCTATCTAAATCGGCAGAATTTATGACTTCAAGATTTAATTCTTGAATAAGTTGTGAAACTGTCATTTACTGCCTCCTGATTTAAATTTGGGCAACGTGTATATAGGACAGTCTTCCATTGAAGCTTTGCCCTTTACAACGTCTTCTGCAAAAGCATGACAAGTGGGTGCGCCACAGACACCGCAATCAATTTGTGGAAGAATTGAGTTCACCTCTTCGATACGTGCCATAGTGCTTATAGAAACTCTGTCATTAGTATCAAAAGAACCTATCGGTCTTTCTTCAAGCGGTGTATGTATTATAAGGTCATCAGGAATACCTTCTTTTTCAAGTTCTGATGACTGAGACAATCTTGTAACAGGTAAATAACGTCTGAGTCCCTGAAGGTGGGCTCTGGCAATAAACGGGTCTGTAACCGTCATAACACCGCCAACACAACCGCCGGGACAACTGTTGAGTTCAACGAATTCAAGTGTAGGAAAGGCGTTATTTTCTATCTGGTCAAGAACCTTTATTACGTTATCAATTCCGTCTGCTGCAAGATATTTATCATTAAAAATCGCGGTAGATTCACCGCCCGACGTTGCCCAACTTAGTCCAACAACACCTGCACGAGACGTTTTCTCCGGCTGATTCTCTCTTTTCATTGTGGAAATCATATTAAAATAGATTTCTTTCATCGAAAGTACACAGTCGATAATGGGGCGTCTGTTTTCGGGGTGATTTTTTACGTAACTCACCTTTGCGGGACAGGGTGAAATAAATGCGACTCCTACGTCTTCATAGGATAGTTCAGGATTATTTTCAAGAACAAATTTACGTGCATTTATTGCCGCCACTTCCATTGGTGACATTATTGGAACTATATGTTCGGATAACGACGGAAAACGCAAACTGATAAGTCTGAGTATAACGGGACAAGCGGAACTGATTACAGGTTTTGGGATGTCTGAGTTCTTTAACAGGCGCCTTGTATATTCTGTGACAATTTCTGCTGCTCTTGAAACCTCGTATACATAGTCAAATCCTATATCGTAAAGGCCTTGAACAACGTAGTCGATATCATCAAGATTATCAAACTGTCCATAAAGAGTAGGCGCAGGTAAAGCAACTTTGTATTTAAACTTTTTAAGTTCGTCAAGTGGGTCAAAAATTGATTTTTTTGCTTTGTTAAGACAAACTCTGATACATTGACCGCAATCGATACATCTGTCAGGATTTATATGCGCCTTTCCGTTTTTAATTCTTATCGCCTCGGTAGGACAATAGTTCAAACAGTGTGTGCATCCGTGACATTTGCTATCTACAAGAGTTACCGAATGTAAATACTTGTTCACAAAAACACCTGCCAATTATGTATTTATAATTAATGTAACCTTTGTTCCTTTTCCAACGGTAGATTCAAGATTAAAATAGTCGGTGTATCTTTTCATGTTAGGAATACCCATTCCTGCGCCAAACCCCAGAGACCTGATGGTATCAGCCGCAGTAGAATATCCTTCACGCATTGCAAGTTCTATGTCTTCTATACCAGGACCGTTATCTTCAAGGATAATCTCAATTCGGTCCTCGTAAATAGAGACGTCAGCCACTCCACCGCCTGCGTGAATGACCATGTTGATTTCTCCTTCATACATGGCAATAGACACGCGTCTTATGGTTTCAGGCGAATAGCCTAAAAGACGTAACTTCTTTTTTACTTCGGCAGAGGCTTCCCCCGCAGATGTAAAATCGTCGCCGTCAACTTCAAAATGCAATTTCAATACGTCGTCCATATCATTCACCTTTTCGAAGTCCTGCGGAATATAAAATTCCACAAGCATCGTACATTCTGAACTGGCTTGACATTACTACTATTCCTTTTGACTCTGCAAGTTCAATAATTTCATCCGCAGGTTTCTTTCCACGAACAAAAACTACACAGACCATATCCATCATTTCCGCTGTTCTGATTACTTGCATATTAACAAGCCCTGTGAGAAGCACCGCCTGGTCTTTAACGTAAGCCAGAACGTCACTCATCATATCGCTGCCACATGCAGAACGAACGTCTTTGTCAAGGTCGCCTTGCTTTGTCAAAATTTCAGCATTGAGCAATTTCTGCATTTCTTTAATCTTCACAGAATCGTACCTCGTGTGATTATTTATGCGCCGTATTTGGCGAGAATTCCTGCTACTTCGTCGGGACCTATTCTACCGTAAACGTCTTCGTTAATAGTAAATACAGGAGCAAGACCACAAGCACCGATACATCTACAAGCTGTAAGGGAGAACTTGCCGTCTTCTGTACATTCTTCTGCGCCAATGCCTAACTTTTCTGAAAGTTTGTTGAATATATCTCCTGAACCCTTTACGTAACAAGCGGTACCAAGACAAACTGAAATGTTATACTCACCTTTGGGTGAAAGTGCGAACTGTGCGTAGAAGGTTGCAACGCCATACACTTTTTCAAGAGGTACGTCCATACCCTCTGCAATCATTTTCTGAACCTCTATGGGTAAATATCCGTAAATCCCCTGAGCGTCTTGCATTACTTTCATGAGATTGCTTTCATCGTCTTTATTTGCTTCGATGATAGCTTTGAGTTGCTTTTCCTGTTCGGGTGTTCCCTTAAAAGGAAGTGTGCTGATTTTTTTCTGCATAACTCATTTTCCTCCTTATTTACTGAAATTTATATTTGTATAAACCTGAACATAAACAGGCTAATATACATCATCTTGTATTATACATCAAAGTTTTCAACTTTTCAAGTACTTTGTGAAATTTTTATCATTATATCGACAAGTTTTTTATATTGAGGTTGACTTTTTAAAAATTCAGGGATATAATTCTATTTGTAATCTGTTTGGAGGTACAAAATGCTTATAATTAAACCCATTCAAGACAAAGAATACCAAAAGGAAGTATGTGAACTTTGCGGTTTTGAATTTAAGCCTTTATCGTTTGCGTATAGTGAAAAAGAAGATGATAAACTTATCGCTTCCTGTCAATTTGATATTTTAGGAAAACGTGCTGTGATATCAGACTTTGGAATGGTGCGTGGCGTTCATGAGGACATCGAAGCTCTCATTATACTTGGTCGTGCGGTGCTTAATTTTATGGAACTTTCGGGTGCTGAAGATGCAGTTTTTGAATCAAAAAGCAAAATTGCAGATAAATACGCTAAAATGTTAGGTTTCAAAGAAGAAAACAAAGAATACAAAATAGTGCTCAAAGGTTTATTTGATTCCAAGTGTAAACACGAATGTAAATAAAAACAGGAACGTCACATGACGTTCCTGTTTTTTACGGTTTACAACTACCACAAGGCGAATAACCTTTATCTATAATCTCACTTCGTTTTATGTCGAAATATACTATATTACTATCACTTATATTTTTAACACTTGAGCAATCGGGGGTGTGAAACTTTTTTGAGTTTTTGTTGCCAACGTAAGTGAATTGATTTTGGTTGCTTCCCTCTTCAAGATTCCCAAAAGTATCCGTGTTTTCATTTTTAGATACTGTAAAATAAACGTTATTTCCGTCGCTTTTACAAACAATTGTACCTTGAATATCTGTCCTGAATACCTTTACGTCGGCATCTCTTAATCGGCTAAGTGCTTCTTTGGTAGGGTGTCCGTAGTCGTTATCTGCACCTACGCTTATGACGGCGTACTTCGGCATAATTTCTCTTAAAAACGGATAAGTTGTAGAATTTTCAGACCCGTGGTGTCCTACTTTTAACACGTCGCTTTTAAGGTCAAAGTTACTGTCTAAAATTTTCTCTTCCGCTTCCCTTTCAGCATCCGCTGTAAACAAGAATGACGTGTCACCGTAAGTGATTTTCAAGACGATTGATTTATTGTTCTCGTCTTTTTGTTCGGTGTCACAAGACAGAATTTCGACCTTAGAACTACCAAGTTCAAAACTGTCGCCCGATTTGGGAACTTCAAGGGTTACGTTTTCTTTTTCAAGATAGTTAAGGAAAGTATCGAAGACTTTACTGTCATAGGTGAGTGATGGACAAAAGGCTCTTTCTACATTTGCAAAGCTCAACGCTCCGGGAAGTCCTCCAATGTGGTCTTCGTGTGCGTGAGTGGCAATCATATAATTTATTACGTCTACGTTTCTCTCTTTCAGGTAGGAATAAATCAGGCTTGAATCTTCTGCGTTGCCCCCGTCTATCAACATAGACTGTCCGTCACACAAAATCAGAGAGGCATCTGCTTGTCCTACGTCGATAAAGTGAACTTCGAAGTTGCAGTTTTCGGGAGCAATATTTTCTGTTGTTTCAGTGTTGATTTCGTCTTTTAAAGGTGCTTGTATCTGTTCACTTTTAACACAAGAGACAAGGCACAAAAGGATTGACAAAATCAGAAATAATAATAAAAACTTTTTCATATTACCTCATAAAAAATCAATGGGAAAGATATAAAATATTCTTTCCCACTTTTCGTTTACTTATATCATTTGTAATTAAAAGCAATACCTTATTTATTAGAAACTATTTTAACTTTTGCTCCATTTCCAATGCCACAAGCGTTAGCGTCGTCTGTGTCGAGATGCATTTCAAGAGCAAATTTATCGCTGACTCTAACCTGCACGTCGTAAAGAACAGTTCTTTTTCCGTCGCCGTTAACTTCTACTGCAACGTATTCTCCGTCTTTAACGTTAAAGTTATTTCCGTCTGCTTCGCTCATATGGATATGACGGTTTGCAAGGATACAACCTTCTTTAAGTGTGACTGTTCCCTTGGGACCGATAATTGTTACAGGTGCAGAGCCTTTTATGCTTCCCGATTCGCGAACAGGGGGCTTTACTTTGAGAGTAAAAGAGTCTGTTCTAGAAATTTCCACCTGTGATTCTTTTCTAACAGGGCCAAGTACTCTGACACCTTCAATTGCTCTGAGCGAAGGACCAATTAGTGTAAGTTGTTCTTTACAAGCATACTGACCGGGTTGGGAAAGGTCCTTGAACTTAGTAAGTTCATAGCCTTTACCGAAAAGAATTTCCAGGTGTTCCTGAGACAGATGTATGTGCCTGTTAGAAACGCCGACAGGAACAACTTTTTCTTCTTCCTGACAGGCTGAAATAACTTTATTTACTATTTCACTGATTACTTTTACATCGTATTCCATGAGAAATCTCCCTTAAATAATTCTGAAGCTGTCAGCAAGTACACATCTGCGCTGTCTTGTGAAACTACGCGCTGAAGTAATACCTTCTCCTGTCGGTCCTGCGATAGTAAAGGTCGCATGTCCTTCTCCGCCAAAACCGATACCTGCATATGAGGGTGCGTTCTTAACAAAAATAGTTGTTTCTACTGCCTTTGCAAATTTTGAAAGGTTATCTATATTCTTAGAGTGCATATGTGCGGTATGGCGGTTTCCGTGTTCTGCTTTTACTGCAAGTTCAACCGCCTGATCAATATTGTCAACTCTTACAATAGGAAGAATAGGCATCATAAGCTCGTGTTGAACAAAATCGTGTTCGAAAGGTACTTCGCATATAATACATCTGATGTCGGAACTTACTTCAATGCCCATCTTTTTAAGAATAACGTCGGCACTTCTTCCAACACAGTCACGGTTAACAATCTTAACTGTTTTTCCCGCTTTGTTAGTCTTTTCTTGAAGAACGATTTTTGCAAGTTCGTTTGCCTGTTCAAAGGTTATCATATATGAACCTGCTTTTTTCATTCCCGCAATAAGCTCATCTGCTATATTTCTGAAAGCAAATACTTCTTTTTCTGCGATACAAGGAAGGTTATTGTCGAAGGTACATCCGTCGATAATGTCCTTTGCCGCTTTTGCTATATCCGCGGTATCGTCAACGATAACGGGAGGGTTACCTGCACCTGCACCGATTGCTTTTTTGCCTGAAGAGAGAACTGCTTTTACAACGCCGGGACCACCTGTACAAACAAGGAGTTTGATAAGAGGATGAGACTGCATAATAGCGGCAGAGTCAAGGGTTGGTTTGTCCATAGAGCAAACGAGAACATCAGGACCACCTGACGCTTTTGACGCTCTGTTTATAAGGTCAACTGCATAGTTGGAAGTTGCAATAGCGTTGGGGTGAGGATTGAATACAACACCGTTACCTGCGGCTATCATACCAATTGAGTTGCAGATAACCGTTTCACTGGGGTTAGTACTTGGCGTGATTGCTCCTACAACACCGAAGGGTGCCATTTCAATAAGAGTGAGTCCGTCGTCACCTGTTTTAGCAGTAGATACAATATCTTCTGTGCCTGGTGTTTTGTCGGCAACGAGAATATGCTTAAGTCTCTTGTGTTCAACCTTTCCCATACCGGTTTCTGCAACACCGAGTTCAGCCATAGTCTGCGCTTCCGCGTAAGTGAGACGTCTGATTTCAGCAATTATCTTTTCTCTCTTTTCAACAGACATATCTCTTACGGCCTTGTAGCCTTTATTTGCGGCATCAATAGCCTCGTTCATATCGCTGAAAACGCCTATGAATTTTCTGCCGTTATACTGTGTTGAATCCCAGCTCTTGTTCTGTGCAACGCTTGTTTGCATTGCACCTATCACTTTTTCAACAATAGTTTTTATTTCTTGTTCTGTCATTGTTGCCATAATGATATCCTTTCCGTTATATAGTCAAACTGTTTCAATATACAAGTTGAATTTTCTTTTTATCAAGTGCTTTTTTGAACTTATCGGACGGTTCAACGTCTGTTACTACCACGTCGATGCTATCAAGGTCGCAGATCTTCACAAATGATATTTTGTCAAACTTTGTGTTATCAACTGCAAGAATTACCTTGTTTGAATTCTCAATAAATGCTTTTTTTAAGTCTGCATTATTTTCTCGGGTATCTGTAATTCCCTTATTTAAATCAATTCCTTTGCAGGACATTACCGCTATATCTGCATGATATTTATCAAGAGAAGAAGTGGCAGATGCGCTCAAAAATGACATTGAGTCCTGACGGTAGGTACCGCCTGTGGAAATAATTCGCCAATCGTTATTTGTGGGAAGGTCGAGAAGTATCTCGACAGAATTTGTGATAAGGGTCAAATTATGTTTATAAAAAATACTCTTGACGGTAAACAGTGCTGTTGTACTGGCGTCAAGAAAAATCGAGTCGCCGTCCTGAATCAGACTTCCTATTTTTTCAGCAATGTATTTTTTACCGCTTACGTTAGTAAGTTTTCTGACAGTATAAGGAAGTTCAACTGTCATATTATCACTTTTTACTGCACCGCCGTAGGTTTTTTTAGCAAAACCTTCAATTTCGAGTTTTTCAAGGTCACGTCTTATCGTTTCCTCAGTAACTGAATAAAGGGTAGCTAGGTCACTTACGATAACCTTTCCGTCAATCATAAGCTTTGATAATATTTCATTCTTTCTTTCAATAGGAAGCATTTTATATCACCTTACAGAATATTTTTCCAGAGTTTTTCATCGGGACCTGCAATAACAGAACTGTCAAGGAACATTCCGTTGCCCCCTGCTCCTGCCATTGCTTTTTCGATAGCGGCGGAAACTGCAGAAACTTCACCTGTAAGTAGAAGGTATGATTTTCCGCACATACCACGTGCAAGTCTAAGTTCAATAAGGTCAATAATTGCGGTTTTTGCCGCTGTATCTGCTGCAACTATTGCAGATGCAACAGAGTAGGTTTCAAGAATTCCAAGAGCCTTGGGATTCTTGATTTCAGTTGTTCCGTAAATCGCACCAAAAAGTGATTCGTGGGGATTTCCAAGAACGAAAGTGTCAATCAAATTTTCGGTTGAGTGAGAAGAAGCGGAGTCAACTGCTGCTTTTACCGCACTCAAATCGCCTTCGATGAGCACAAAATATTTACCGGGACAAACAGTTTCTGCTTGAATGATATCTACGTCTGCTGTCTTAACCATTATATCTGCCGCGGTTATACCTGAAGAAACGGTCTTAAACTCTACAAGACCTATTGCTTTTCCCATCAGCGTTTACCTCCGTTTGATTTAATAATTATGTATTTATCGTTTACTTCTTTGACTTGCCCGTTAATCGAGGAATGGATATTAACACCAAGTTTTCCTTCAGGTGCAAGTCCTATTAACTGTCCAACTTTCACGGTGTCCCCTACTTTCACCTGAGGAACTGCGGGAACTCCTATGTGTTGTGACATCTTAATTCTGACCGTTTCGGGAATTACTTCAACATCGGAAATAGGTGCCGAAACGTTATATTTATTAAGTCCGAGTCTTGAACAAAGTCTTGACAGCGGAACTCTTCTTAATTTTCTGGAATCAGGAACTCCTTTAGGTTGTACGCCCTTGGGAACAGAGACACCTTTTGCTCTCATTTGTGTTTTAAATTCTGAAATCAAAAGTCTTGGGGAAAGACCTTGCTGACAAGAATACATTTCACAAAGAGCACATCCGCAACAAAACATAGCGTCAAGATAAGGTGTTATGTTTTTTGTATCGTGATTTGAGACAACTCTCATAAACTCGTGAGGTTCAATGGGGTGTCCGAGTAAAAATCTTGGACAAAGGTCAGTACAATAGCGACATTGACAACAAGATGCCATAGTTCTCTTTAAGTCCACAGAGGGTTTAACCTTCTTTTTCATTACAACATAGTGGTCCTGAGGAAGAACAATAACTGCATTGGTGGTTTTAGTTACGTAGTCACTGTCAGAACCGAGACTTCCCATCATGGGACCACCCATAACGAAAGCAGGGTCTTTGACTGTAACACCACCTGCAAGTTCAATTACTTCAGAAATTTTCATACCGATAGGTACAAGGAAAGTCTGAGGTTTTTTAACTTCGCCGGTTATAGTCACAAACTTTTTGGTAACGGGTTTGGTTTCGTTTACTGCTTTATATACGTTATAAACTGTTTCTACGTTAAAAACCGTTACTCCAACCGATGACGGAATAGCACCTGGGGCAACTACCCTACCGGTTGTTTCGTAAATGAGCACAACTTCGTCACCTGCCGGATAAATCTCGTCAAGTGTTGAAATAGATATATTTTCAAACGATGAAATTTCTGCATTTACTGCCTCAATTGCCTTTTTATAGGCTTTTTTAAGGGCAATAATAACGTTATTTACATCGAGAGTTTTCGCGATTAAATTCAGTGCACACAAAATCTCGTGAGCATTTTTTTCAAGTAAACTTCTGTGAAGGCGCAAAAGAGGTTCGCACTCTGCACAGTTCAAAATTATCGTGTCAATGCTTTTGTCGAACTTCGCGTACGAAGGAAATCCCGCACCACCTGCACCGACAACACCGCTATCACGAACAATTTGTTTTAATTCTTCAAAATTCATTTCTTAGGTACTCCTGAAAGTCCGACTCCGTCATCTACTATACCAACAATAGCAGCATCAACGGGAGAATTTTCCATGCCACAACCGATACGTGCAGCGCTGCCTAAAGCCACAAGAACAATTTCACCTATACCTGCGCCAATATTATCAACAGCAACAATTCTGTTGGAAGGATCACCTATTTCCTCAAGGGGCTCTACAAGCATAAATTTATTACCAACCAAATTTTCGTTTTTGCGGGTTGATACTATGCTACCAATTACTTTTCCTACAATCATTTTACGTGTTCCTTTCTTAGTCAGATAATAATGGACGTGACGTTCAGTTCCCGACAAGAAGTCGGGAACTGAACAAATCCTCATTTTTACTTAATGATGGGGAGAATCTTTTCAACGTCTGCGTGAGGTCTGGGGATTACGTGGATTGCAACAATCTCACCGAGCTTTGCAGCTGCTGCTCCGCCTGCCTCTGTTGCAGCATTAACTGCTCCAACATCACCTCTTACCATAACAGATACG
>SVQQ01000040.1 GCA_015065265.1 Oscillospiraceae bacterium
CAGATTAACGAAATAAAAAATCTTCTCCCGATACCACTGTTTTATGTATTATGAGTCCAAACTTCGTACAAAGAGGCAGTGCGGCTATATATGATAAATATACACGTGCGCACTCTGCACTCTTGTCTGGTGCTGATATAGTTTTGTCAATGCCTCAATGTTTTGCGCTACTTTCTGCAGAAGGCTTTGCAAGGTGCGGTGTGAAAATAGCAAGTCTCATGGGGGCAACGTCCCTTGCTTTTGGTGTCGAAAATGACGACGAAGAAGTGCTAAAAAACATTGCAAAAACTCTTGCTTTGCCTGAATTTGAAAAGGCACTTTCAGAAGAAATTAAAAAGGCTCCTTCCGAGTCTTTCCCGAAGAACAGAGAAAAGGCACTTTTAAGGTTTTTAAGGAAAGAAGAAGCACTTTTTATACGTGAACCTAATAACATTCTTGCGGTTGAATATATTAAGGCTATAAACGATATATGTCCAGACATGGAGATAAAACCCATTAAGAGAGTTGGTAACGGACACCTTGACAATTCAAACGTTGGCGAGTACATCTCGGCAAGTGGAATAAGACAGACTTTAAAAAGCGGAGAAGATATTCTCCCCTATCTGCCACTTGAGACCCATAGCATTATAAAGGATTCAAAAGAGTTCGACATGGCAAAGTATCACGACTTTTTATACTCTGCTCTCACAACCTCGGACTATGAAAAAATATTTAACGCTTGTGGGAACAAGGAACTTACGGACATTGTTTTTGCATCTGCTAAGAAATTTCCCACCTACTCTGACTTTAGAAGTTCCCTTTCGAGAAAAAAGCATCCCGAAACGAAAATTGACAGAGTATTGACAAACGTCTTGTTAAATCTTAAGTTTGACTCTTTTTTGCACGAGACCCCCAGTTATGCAAACGTTCTTGCAATAAACCATAAGGGGCGAAAAGTAATTTCAAATTTAGAAAAAGACTCACCTTTGATACTCCTTTCCCGCGGGGCGCAATATAAAAGGCATTTGAAAAATTCAGACTTCAAAAAGCAAGTAGAATATGAACTTATGGCAGACAGGATTTATTCGAGATGTTTCAAAAATCCTTGTGGCGAAGAATACTTTATAAATAAAAAAACTATTATAAGCGAGGACGTCAAATGAAGAAAAAGATACTGTTCATTGGTATAACTATGAACTGCGCAGGAAGTGAAAAATCTTTCTTGTCTTTTGTTAATTCCCTTGACTTTGACAAGTACGACGTAGATTTACTTCTTGCAAAACGTGAGGGGCTTTTTCTTGAGCAAATACCAAGTCAAGTTAACGTAATTGAAATGGGACATTTCGGTGAAGTTTTCAAGTTAAGTTCAAAAAATGCTTTCAGTCTCATTTTTAACACTTATATTAAGAAAAACCCATTTTACGCCTTTGACATTCTCCCTTATTTTGTGTCACTTTTGCTCTTTAAGAACAAGCGAGTACGCATAGCCACAAAAATGTGGCTTCACCTTATGAAGAAGATGAAAAAGGTGGAAAAGCACTACGATATTGCGGTAGCATATTGGGGTGACCGCACTATGTTCTATATGATAGACAAGGTGGATGCCGACAAGAAGATAACCTGGCTTCACTTCGACTACTCTTTCCCGAAACGCGACAATGACATATATTTACCTTATTTTGAAAAATGCGATGCCATTGTAAACGTATCGACTACTGTTGACGATGCTCTGAAGAGAGAGTTGCCTGTTCTTAAAGACAAGTGTGTCGTTATTGAAAACATAAACAACCCCGACCTTATAGAAAAGATGGCAAACAGTGGCAAGAGTTTTGACGACGGTTTCAGTGGAAAGAGAATTCTTACAGTTGGACGTATTGCCGAGCAGAAGGGTTATGATTTTGCAATTCCTGCTTTCAAAAAACTTCTTCAGGAAGGATACAATATAAAGTGGTATGCTCTGGGTGGCGCTGACGACGATTACGCGGAGTATATAAAGGGTATTGTAAAAGAAAACGGTGTTGAGGACTCTTTTATTTTCTTAGGCACAACTTCAAATCCCTATCCTTATTTAAAGGACTGCGACATATATGCTCAGACTTCCCGATATGAAGGTAAACCTATCTCTGTGGAAGAAGCAAAGATAATGAAAAAGACCATTCTTGTTACAAACTATCTGTCGGCGAGTGAACAACTTGAAAACGGAAAACTTGGATATATTACTGACATATCGGTTGACGGTGTGTATAAGGGGCTAAAAGAACTCCTCGACAATGAAGAACTTTCCGCAAACTACATGAAGGAACTTTCCTCTCGCGATTTTTCAAACAAGAATGAAATTGAGAAATTTTATGGTATCTTGAAAAGGACAGAATAATGTTTGGATACGTCAAGCCCGACAAAGATAATCTTCTTGTAAAGGACTTAAATCTCTACAAAGCGTGTTACTGCGGACTTTGTTCTGTAATAAAGAAGAAGGTGTCCTTTATCCTTCCTTTTAAGTTGAGTTACGACTTTGTTTTTCTTTCTATGCTACGCTCAACACTTACAGAAGAAAAAAGCGTAATAAAAAAAGGACGTTGTAAATATAATCCCATAAAAAAGGCGAATTTTTCAATTTGTGAAAAGGAAACTTTATTTACCGCCCACAGTGCTTTGATACTTACCGCGCTGAAATTAGAGGACGACCTTAAAGACAAGGACTTAACCTTTCTTAAGGGATTATTCATTCGTCCACTTTACAAGCATTTTATAAAGAAGGTAAATAGTCTTTCAATAAGTGAAAAGTACTCTTCCCTTATTCAAGAAATAAAAGAAAAGTTAGACGCCCTCTCTTCACTTGAGGAGGCAAAATCCGGAGACATTGACCTTTTATGCGAAATATTCGGAGATATATTATATTACTTTGCCACCTTTGAACTTGAAGGTGAGAAAAAGAAAATAGCAGGTGAAATTGCAACTTCAATAGGCAGATACATTTATCTTGCCGATGCCACCGACGACCTTGAAAGAGATGAAAAGAACAATTCCTATAACCCTCTAATCATAAAATACGGTTCGGTAGAGAGTGTAAAAGAAAACTTTAACGAACTTGACGTGGCAATTTCAATGTACGCCAAAAGGGCCCTTTTAGCATTTAATCTTTTGAGTAGTTCGGAATATACAAGGATACTCGAAAACATACTTTCACTGGGGCTCGGGCGGGAATTTTACAGAATTATGACAAAGAACGGAGACAAGAAATGACAGACCCATATAAAGTGCTTGGGGTGAGCGCAAATGCAAGTGACGAAGAAATAAAAAGAGCATACCGAGAACTTGCAAAAAAATATCACCCTGACAATTACGTAAATAATCCTCTCAAAGACTTAGCCGACGAGAAAATGAAAGAGATTAACGAGGCTTACGACAAGATAATTGACGAGAGAAGAAAGTTTGGAAATAGCGGTTATAATTCTTCAAGTTCCCGTTCTTCTTCAAGTAGTTCAACGAGTTTTTCAAGTGTTCGTCAACATATCATTAACGGTAACTATTTTGAGGCTGAAAGCATTCTCGACAGAACTTCAATTGACCAGAGAAACGCCGAATGGAATTATCTAAAAGGGTGTATTGCTATGAAAAGGCAATAT
Organism: Oscillospiraceae bacterium; assembly: GCA_015065265.1. GTDB lineage: Bacteria > Bacillota > Clostridia > Oscillospirales > SIG627 > RGIG6353. Next base: position 3,606 of record SVQQ01000040.1, read on the forward strand.
TATACTCAGGCACATAACTATCTTGGACGTGCTTGTGCTATGGACCCTCAGAACACAGAATATCGTACCGTTTACGATCAACTTCTTAATGCACAAAATCAATACGGTGGTTTTAACACTACAAGGACCGGCGGAGATTGTTCTGCCTGTGACATTTGTTCCAGTCTCATTTGTGCAGACTGTTGTTGCGAATGTTTAGGCGGTGACCTGATAAGGTGTTGTTAAAATGAATAAAAGAAAAACTAAAGGAATTGCTTTTTCGGGGCTTTCGGTGGCTCTGATTATAGTTTTGTTTTTCATTTCGAGTATTTTTGACGTCCTTGATTACACCGCTTGTGCTTTTGCAGGTCTTATTGTGACCTTTATATTAGTGGAATTTGGCACTTCTTTGGCTGTGGCGGTATATTTTGCGTCTTCTATTCTTTCGCTATTACTCGTACCATCTAAATTCACAATTTTGCTTTTCATATTCTTCTGCGGATGGTATTCGTTTGTTAAGAGGTTTATTGAAAGAATACGTGAGCCTTTTTGTATGGTTATAAAGTTTGCGGTTTTCAACGTTGCTCTTCTGTGTGTAACGTTTATAACGAGTAAACTTCTGCTTTTAGAAGTTGAAGTCTTATGGTACGTCTTGGTTTTCCTTTTAGCAAACGTGACTTTTTATCTTTACGATTTACTTATCACAAGACTTATCTGGATTTACGTACACAAATACAGGAAGAAACTGAAGTTTCTAAATTAAAAAAGCCTTTTTACAGTTTTTACTGTAAAAAGGCTTTTATTTTTAGTTTGAAATTACGCTGTTAACGCGGTAAACTTCCATAAACTGTTCTCTTCTCTTCTTTGCCATTTCTTCCATAAGTTTTAAGTCTTTTTCTGGAATCTTTGCAATCTGTTCTTCGGTGAATTTACCTTTATAATACTTATCAAAATCAAGGGCAAAACTAATGTCGAGAGATTCAATCTTTCCGCCGTTGTCGCGAATTACAAGGTTTGATTTACCTTCGTAAAGAAGTTCAACTGCCTTGAACGCCATAAGAGATGAAGTCATTCTGTCTTTGTGTGTAGGTGAACCGCCTCTTTGAACGTGAGAAAGACGTGCGTAGCGTGTTTCAATTCCTGTTCTTTCCTGAACGTTCTTAGTGAGAGTTTCTGTGAAACCTGCGCCCATATTTTCAGACACAACTATTATGAAGTTACGCTTGTGATTGCGCTTTGATTCAAGCATCTTTTCGATTAGAGCGTCTTCGCTGAAAGGAATTTCCTTTGAAATGATTTCGGTAGCGCCAACTGCAATTCCTGAATGAAGTGCGAGATATCCTGAACCGTTACCCATAACCTCAACGACGTCGCATCTTGCGTGAGACTCACAAGTATCACGAAGTCTGTCAACCATTTGAACAACTGTGTTAAGGGCGGTATCAAAACCTATTGTGTAATCGGTGCTGGAAATGTCGTTATCGATAGTTGCAGGGATTCCGATACAAGGAATTCCTCTGTCTGTAAGGTCGCGTGCACCTCTGAAAGTACCGTCACCGCCGATGGCAATAATACCGTCGATTTTATTTTCACGACAAGTCTGCACTGCCTTCTGCATACCCTCTTCCGTCTTGAACTCAAGACATCTGTCCGAGTAAAGAGAAGTTCCACCGATGTTTATAATATTAGAAACGTCTCTGTCTGTGAGAAGTTTCATATCATTGTCTATAAGGCCTTTATATCCGCGTCTAATTCCCATAGCCTCTGTACCGTTTGACAAAATGGCACGGGTAATCGCTCTGAAACAAGGGTTCATACCGGGAGCGTCACCACCTGAGGTGAGAATACCTATGCGTCTGAATTTTTGGTTTGCCATATTTCCCTCCAAGGATTTTTATTATATATTATGATATACCTTTTGGACGAATATGTCAACTAAAATTAGCACTTTTTTGAAAAATTTGACACCTTTTTAACATTATGATAGAATAATCAAAAGGAGATTTACAATGAAAGCGATTACATTATCTTTACCCCCTATTGAGACAAACTGTTACGTAATTTTTTCCAAAATTGGTGGGGAGTGTATTATAGTTGACCCTGCGTCAAGTTTTGACAAAATTAAAGAGATTGTGTCTGAAAATAAACTTAAACCCAAGTGCATTTTTTTAACTCACGGACACTTTGACCACATTGGTGCATCGGATGAACTTCGTTCATTTTATGATATACCGCTTTTAGTTCACGAGTTTGATTCTGAAATGATTTTACAGCCGAATTTAAATTGCTCTTCAATGATGGGGACACCCTTTGCCCTTTCCCCTGCCGACAAGTTGGTAATTGATGGAGATGAAATTCATATTGACAACGAGGTGCTACGCGTGATGCATACTCCCGGTCATACACCCGGCTCTTCTGTTTTGGTGGGTAGTGAGGAGATTTTCAGTGGCGATACTATTTTTCTAAACTCATATGGCAGATGTGACCTGCCCGGCGGAAACTTTGAGAAATTAAAAGAGTCGATTTTTAAAATAATGGCACTTAACGAAAAGTTAAAGGTGTATCCGGGACATGGTGACACGACAGATATTCTAGTGAAAGAATGTTTTATTTTGGAAAATGATTGTATAAAAAACTCAGATCATTTAACTTGATGACATACACCTTACTGCGATCACGAATCAATCTTTGGGATTGGATAAAAATAAAGCACTTCAGAAGAAGTGCTTTATTTTTTGTCTCTCGTGTCCGAAAAAGAACTGGTTGAAAACCGATGTTTTTTTATAAATCATAGAATTTCAAAAGTCAAATAATAACCCCCAACCGATATAAATAAGGTGCGGTTAAATTTTGAACTAATATTTGCAGTGCCGTCTTTTCCATCTATAATCACGGTATAACTTTGTCCTGTAAACCTCCCCCAAGAAGTGACTTTGTAGATTCCTTCATAGGTTTTCCCATTTGTTTTGTCACTTATGGTAAGTTTACCATCTTTTGCTGTGCAGGTGAGTTCTATTTCTTTAGAAAATGCAAAAATATTACTGTCATCATCAGAAAAATCATATCCAGTTTTATGTGCTACTACA
>SVQQ01000041.1 GCA_015065265.1 Oscillospiraceae bacterium
TGGGAGCGGGTGGATTCGGACCACCGAAGTCACTGACAACAGATTTACAGTCTGCCCCCTTTGGCCACTCGGGAACGCTCCCATATGGAGCTGGTGAAGGGAATCGAACCCCCAACCTGCTGATTACAAATCAGCTGCTCTACCGTTGAGCCACACCAGCATTGTCCGTTTTGTAATTTCTTACGCAACGGACAAATTATATCATAATGAAGTCGTTTTGTCAACACATTTTTTAAAAAAAGTATTATTTTTAATTAAAGTTTTTAAAGGGGTTAATTTATTTTGAATTTTCTTCCATTTTATTGACATAAAATAATTGTTATGTTAAAATCAAATTAGAAGTTTTAATATTTTATTTTTATCACAAAACTTGGGAATAATGATAAAATAATAGCAACTATACTTAATAAACTTGAAACCTTTGGAGGATATAATAATGGTAATCTGCGTTTACGGAGCTGCAAGTTCCACGATTGATAAAAAGTATATTGAATTAACGGAAGAATTAGGAAGAAAGATGGCAAGTCGCGGTCATTCTTTGGTCTTCGGTGCGGGTGGCACGGGACTTATGGGTGCTATTGCAAAAGGTGTTGCGGAAGGTGGCGCTCACGTTAAAGGTGTTATCCCCACTTTCTTTGTAAAGTCAAACGTCGAAGTGGTATCAAAGCATTGTAACGAGGTTGTATATACAGAGACAATGCGAGAAAGAAAGCAAGAAATGGAGGACTCTGCAGATGCATTCATTATGGTCCCCGGCGGGATAGGAACCTTTGAGGAGTTCTTCGAGATACTGACTTTAAAGCAACTGCTTCAACATAACAAACCTATTGCCGTTTACAATATTGACGGGTATTATGACGAACTTCAAGTTATGATGGACGTTGCCATAAAGAAAGATTTCATTAAAGAGGGAGTTAAGAGTCTTTACACTTTCTTTGATGATGCCGACAAACTTCTTGACTTCATTGAAAGTGACAAGGGAACAAATTTAGGGCTTGACGAGTTAAAGAGATAAAAATTGGTGGTGCACTTTAAGTGCACCACTTTTTTATTTTGTGGTTAACGTTATCCCTAAAAAGACGGGAAGTTTTGAAGTATTATCAACTATCGCAAAAACAAAGGGGCGGTTAACGATAACCTCTTTCATATCTTCGATATATGTTGATTCGGCTTCTATTTCAACGCTTGTTACTGCGGCGGCTCTTGTTCCCTTTTCGGCAACTTCTATAAAGGTTTTGTGAAGAACTTCGCTTATATAAAGGTTACCCCATTCTGACACTCCGAGTTTTGAAAAATCGGCTTTTTGCGGTGAAAAGGGGTCGGAAACGCCAAGTTGCTTTAAGGGTTTCACAAGAGACGTGGTATATTCAAAGGTAAATTTAGGAAGAGAAGTTTTTACAGTTATGTTCTGTGCATTTGAAAGAATTGTGCGGAATGTGTCTCCGTTAAGTTCATTTACAAAGTCCGAAATGTTCGTATCAAAGTTTGGCAAAAGGACAACAAATGAATATTCACCGCCTTTATAATCTTTTATGAAGCCCGTACAGTTTTCGCCTTCAAGATAGTAATTTTCCTTCGAGTGCATAACGGTGACGTACTCCCCTTCTCCGTTTGCGTTTACAAATCTGAAATTGTCGCGGGTGTTTGTATAAGGACTCTCCCACTCAGCATCAAAGGCGAGTGCGTTTATAATGTACATTACGGCGTCTTTACCGATTTCGTCAATGATTTCTTTTATCATAGAATCGGTTTTATCATTCACCCAGTTATTTATGGCATCAACGGTTGTTTTATCAAAGGGGGATGTAAAAACTTCGGCATCAAAGATTTCTTCTGCTTTATTTAAAAAATCCTCATTTACATTTATTGCAGAGGAATTTCCTCTTATCCAAAGGGAATTTGCGATATCGACTTCGTTTTCCTCGGTGTTGTCGATTTTTTCTATATAGGATTGATAAAATTCATTCATTTTATCAAGCGTAAAGCCTCTGCCTAAAAAGTTTTCAAACTGTATTTTAGAGTCGTTGTCACATCCTGATGCGGTAATTCCCAGAGCCATTGAAACAGATAGTGGTGAAATGAGAATATTTTCGTCTCCGTTATGAAGCAAATGAAGCAAATCAAAAGCCATATCGGACACTGCGTTTTCCTGAGATATCGCTATGGGAAAATCGTTTTCGACGGGAAATGTGTTAGATGTGTCTATCGGGTCAAAAGATTTGTCTATCGGGTTTTCGTTGGGCTTATTTTCCATTGTTACAATACTGCAAGAGCAAAAGGAAAGCAAAAGTGATGTTACCAGAAAAAGAGTTAATATTTTTTTCATAACGTTATCCGTCCTTTATATTTTTATTATTTAGACGGTAAATAAAGAAAAAAGTTCCAAAAAAATTCACGTCGCTTTAATGCGACGTGAATTAATTATTTTACCAAACTGAAATTTCTGTTTCGTCTACATCTGGGTCAATTACCTTAACGTATACTTCATCGAAGTAGTCAGATGCTGCAACGTAGTAATTGTAGAGTGCTTTTACAAGAGACTTATGCGTATCAGTACTTTCACTATTTTCGAGCACTATCTTAGCGTAACTCATTGCTGAATAGTAAACTGACAAACTTTCGTCTCCTGATGAAACTACAAGTTTTTCATATCTACCAAGGTTACGAGCTGAAATATTCTCAATTTCAACGTAGTAAACGTTGTCTGCTTTGAGTGTGGGTGTAAGAGTTTTAGTACCGTACTTGAAGGTATAGTTGTTAATGTCATAGCCTTCTGCAACTTCAAAGTAATGACGGATTGAAGTCTTACTCTTAAGCATAAGGCTGGTACCGTAAACTGAAAGTCCTGTCACATTGCCTTCTTTCTTAGCTTTCTGGCTATCGTCGATTACGACGTCAACGTTTGAAAGGTCAGGATTAGGTGTGACATTCGCACCTGTAAAGTAAATGCTTGAGTACTGACCGTAGTTATACATTGCATTTACAAGGTCGAGACACTGTGCATACTGTGTAGGATTTTCGTTTACGTATTTAACGTAATCTTTAACGCTTGTAGTAAAAGATGAAGATACTCCGAAAGCAGAAAGGTTTAACTTGATTTCGGTGTTCATTTCTTTTGCATCAACGTAGAATACCAGATGATAGAGATTTTCGCTACTGCTTGAATCATCTTTTACAACAGTCGCAGTATAGTCATTACCTTTATAGTTAACGGTTGCTTTAAGTTCAGACATATTAGCTGCAAGTTCGTCAGTAACCTTAATATAGAACTTCATACCGATACTGCCTTCAAGCAATAAGGAGTATTCAGTTAATTCAAAGGCACCTTTAACCTCTACGTCCAAGGTCTGTTCAAGACTACCGAGTCTTACGTTTATTCCTGTAGTAATAGGATTATTTGAGAGTCTTAACAGACTTGAAACGTCTGTGTCTATGCCAATTGTGGCGGTAAAGGCAGTCAAGTCTATTAGAGAATTTGCTTCGTAAGATTCTTGTGAATTATTTACGCTGAAGATTGAATTTGCAAACGTTGTAGCTGTCAGGTTGTTGTTTCCTGTAACGTTTGACCATTCGCTCTCACTTCCAAGGTATGCTACATTTGAAATCAGAACTCCGTTAAATGCACCGTTATCAATAGAACTTACGTTCTTATCAAGGATAAGATTTGAAATTGCTGTATCCTTCAATGCATTAGCGTAGAGGTTAGATCCTGTCAATAAAGTTTTTAAGGTTGTAGGAACGAAGTTAATGTTGTCGGTTGCAGAGGGGGCACCGAAAATGTAGCCGATATAGTTATTCTCTCCGTCTGCTTTTTCGCCAAGGAAAGGAAGTGACATTGTATCAACACTGTTACATCCGTAGAATGCACCAAAACCAATAAATTTTGTTGTATGAGGAAGAATAACTTTATTAAGCGAGTTGCATCCCATAAAGACATAGTTACCAAGTGAGTAGAATGAGTCGCTAAAATATACGTTTTTAAGTTTTATACAGTTAGCAAAAGTCTTATATCCAAGGGATGAAGAAAGGTTAGCAACTGTTACAAGTGAGGTACAGTCTCTGAAAGCGTTGTAACCAACAAGGTCAAGTGAATCAGGGAAAATCACTTGTGTAAGAGCGGTTGCTCCTCTGAATGCCGAATTACCTATTTTTTCAACGCTTTCACCAAGTTCGAGAATTCCAAGTGAAGAACAATTCTTAAAGGCTTGTGCACCAATTGAAATTGTAGTATCGGGAATTTCTACGCTGACAAGAGAAGATGAGTTATTAAAGGCAGAATCTCCAATATGTAAAAGTCCTTCAGGAAACTGTATCGCTTCAAGTGAAGTACAGTTAGCAAAAGCAAGGGAGGCTATAACCTTTGTGTTCTCGTTAATTTCACAAGATTTAACGTCAGTTGACGTCGCTTTCCAAAGAATCATATAAGGATTTGCGTCTGTTCCAAGATATATAGCGTTTTCTTCTTCTGTGCCTGTAATTGAAGTATCTGCAAAGGCAGAGGCTCCTACAAAATCAGGACAATTTTTAAAGGTAACATTTGCAAGTAACTGGCTGTCGTAAAATGCGTAGTTACCTATATGCTTAACATTTTCACCAAGGGTAGCAGTTGTAAGAGACGCGCAGTTTTCAAAAGCATTATCTCCAATTGTAATAACACTATCGGGAATAGCGACGGTTTCAAGAGTAGCATTTCCTGAAAAAGCGTCTGCGCCAATCACTACTGTGGCACCGTTGATAGTACATGATGCAGAGTCGTCAGCGGATACAAGAAGAAAATAATCATTGTCTCCTATCTTGGCATAAGTTACACCTGAAACGGTAGTTGTAGTTAGCGCGTCGCAACCGAGAAATGCTGTTCCATCAATTACGGTGGTGTCGTTTTCAAGGTTTACTGTTGCAAGACTTGTGTCTGAATCGAAGGCAGAATATCCGATACTTTCTACAGTTGCAGGAATTGTTATACTTTCAAGAGAAGAATGAGAATAGAACGCATAGTCTCCAATCGAAGTAACGCCAGATTCAATATTAATTGATTTAATAGAATTTTTGAAGTTATACCAAGGAGCAAGTTGTTCCACGGTATAATCGTTCATACGTCCTTCGCCACTTATAGTGAGCACTCCGTCAGAATCAATGTGCCATGACAACAACCCGTCAAATCCTGAATAATCAGCGAGGGCATTGAAGGTCAAAAGCGTTACCAAAGCCACACAAAGAACGATAACTTTTGACAATTTCTTAAAGTAAATTCTCATAATTTCTCCTCATATTATAATTTTCTTAAAAACATAATTACAATTTAATAAAGATGTTCAAATAATTATACACATTTTTCAGGTAAAAGTCAACCTAAAAAGCAAGGTGTTGTATAATTTTTTTGTGCTTTATAGTCATAATAAACAAAAACTCCTGTTGCCTTTGCAACAGGAGTTTTTAATGTTAGCGACGACCAATCTTCCCGGGCAGCTTCCCGCCAAGTATTGTAGGCATAGATGAGCTTAACTACTGTGTTCGGAATGGGGACAGGTGTACCCTCACCAACAAAGTCACTAACTATGTGTATTAGTTATACACTGAAAATCAAACAGAGGAAAAATGAAACTCAAAGAAGAGTACATGATGAATTAACTTCAATTAGAAGTTCAAGCTATCGGGCAATTAGTATCGCTCAGCTACGTACATTACTGCACT
>SVQQ01000015.1:2500-33385 GCA_015065265.1 Oscillospiraceae bacterium
GGATTCACAGGCAAGTGCACTATCTTCCACGTCGTTTTTTACAAAAGATATAAATGACTTTAAAGAGTTATGAATTTTTGAGTTAGTTGGTACTTTGGACAAAAGTTCCGTAAGTTTGTCAATTTTTATTTCGGCTTTAAAGATATTTCTTATTCTATCGATAAGGTTATGGGCTTCATCCACCAATATTGCATCACGACCTGTTAAAACAGATTTTAATCTTGCTGAAATTACAGGGTCGAAGATATAGTTATAGTCACAAATTACAACGTCTGCAAAGGTAGCAAGTTCAGTTTCAAGCATAAAGGGGCAGATATTGTATTTTTGAGAATATTCTTTTATAATTTCGGCGGTAAAAATCTTATGTTTTGAAATGATTTCAAAAATTGCCAAAAGAGTTTTTGTGTGATGGTCTTTTGTAAAGGTGCAAGTTTGAGGGGTGCAACGCGCTTGGGGACAAATTCTGTTTTTAGCGCTGATTACCACAGCTGAAATGTCAAAGCCTGAATTCAAAAGCACATCAAGAGCGTGGTTTGCTGAGGCATTGCCTGAATTTTTAGCGGTTAGGTAGAAAACTTTATTACAATAGTTTTTACATTGTGCTTTAAGTGCGGGGTACAAAACAGCAATGGTTTTTCCAAGACCTGTGGGGGCGTTAATTATAACGTTATTTTTATTTTTTATAGACGAGAAAATCTCTTTTGAAATTTCTTTTTGTCCCTCTCTTGCCTTTTCAAAAGGAAAGTGAGATTTTGTTGTGCTTTCGTTACGTTTCTCTGTATGCTTATAAATCGGCAAAAGCCAGTTTGAAAATTCTCTAACGCTTTCTTTAAAAAAGAGTACAAGTTCGTCGTATGTAAAGGTGAAAACACGGTCAATACATTCGAGAGTTTCAGTATGGTAAACGGAAATTCTCACGTTAACTTTTTCAAGTTTTCTTTTCTCAGAGAGTATAAAGGCTGAAAGTTTTCCCTCAGACAGCCAATCTTCGATAAACTTACCGTCAACAAATTTAAGTGGGTAGCGAAGAGATTTTACAATATCAATAGTATATTCATTATTTTTATTTGTAAAAACCGAAGAATTAGCGTCAAGAGTTAAGGTGATATCCGAAACTTTGAACGTGCAGTTGAGTGCTACGTCGGGGTAATAAGAGTTATGCTCTTTTTCTTCCCTGTTTTTAGAGCAAGTTTTGGCAAAAGTTGCCTCGTCAATTAACGCTATGTCACACTTTCTGAAAAGGTCTCTTTTTCTTAGGGCGAGAAAGACCATTTCGTTTGAAGTTATATTCACTTTTTTGTTTTCTGTGTCTATAAACATATTCAGGCCTTTCTGCTTTTTAAAAACTTCGGGTTATGACTTATTCTTCACTGACAAAGTAAGACAAGAGTCCTATAACGAGATTATGAAAAATCCCAATGGAATAGTCAAAAGGGACTTTAAATTCACAGGGCTCGTAGACCTTTCCCATAAAGGAAATGGGGCGTCTTATGCAAATAACGGAACTGTCTTCGCCGATGCTGGAGAATGTGACGCTGTCATATGGAGACATACCGCAGGAAACTGCACTTCTGACTTTTTTTAGTTGAAGTAAGTCTGTAATATTCTCACTTTTGAATATGCAGGTGTCCACCTCGTTTTCAAGGTAGTATTCAAGGTTACCTCCGTCGAGAACTAAAAGGTCGATAAATTCGGGAGGTTTCTCAAACACCTCGTGAAAGGCGGTGGCATTTTTAGAAAAAATACGTTTGCAACGACTATTGCGTGAAGTAAAGCAAATATTCATTCAGATACCTCCCACAATATTTTTGCCAAAGGTCAAAAAATTATCAGAGCATTGCGAGTATCTTTTTCATTACTTCTTCTTTTCCTGTGCCATTAAGGGCGGAAAACTCTATTATGTCGGCATCAGGTGAAACTTGATTACATTTCCTTAAATCTTCAAGGGCTTTTGTTTTATTTGTTTTATTGAGTTTATCCGACTTTGTTGCCACGATAAAATATGGGGTATTTGTGGCATTGAGCCAGTCAAGCATCATAAGGTCATCACGTGTAGGTCCTACTTTCAGGTCGATAAGTTGTACTACACATTTCATAGCACCGCTTTCAACGTAGGTGTTTACAAGACGTGACCATTTTTTCTGATCTTCAAGGGAACGTTTTGCATATCCGTAACCCGGTAGGTCAACAAGATATATGGTATTATCTACCTTATAATAATTTATAGTAATTGTTTTACCGGGTTCTCCGCTGACACGGGCAAGTTTTTTTCTGTTGAGCAGTGTGTTAATAAGCGAACTTTTGCCAACGTTTGACCTGCCTGAAAATGCAAACTGAGGAAGTGAGTCCTTTATCAGTTGCTTTTCAAGTCCCGCGGTAAGTACAAGTTCTACGTTAGAGGTGTTCATTTTTTTACCCCTTTCTTTTATCTGTCAAGAGCAATATTCAAAACGTCGTTAATTCTTGACGCGCCGATGATATTTACGTTGCCTTTTACGTTTTCGTCAACCTCTTCCAAATCACCGATGTTATCTACCGGGACAATTACGGTTTTTATTCCGTTTGAATAGGCTGCCATTGTTTTTTCACGGAGTCCGCCAATTGCAAGAACGTTTCCGCGAAGGGTTATCTCTCCCGTCATTGCAACGTCGCTTCTCACGGGAATTCCAGTAAGTTCCGAAATTAGTGCTGTGGTAATGGTAACACCTGCACTTGGACCGTCTTTGGGTACTGCACCTTCGGGAACGTGGATATGTATATCTGAATTCTTATAGAAATCAGGGTCTTTTATTCCGAATTCCTTAACATTGGCACGGCAAAGGCTAACTGCAAGTCGAGCAGATTCCTTCATTACGTCTCCAAGAGAGCCTGTTATCTCAATTTTTCCGCTGCCAGAGAAGGTGGAAACCTCAACTTCGAGCATTTCTCCGCCAACCTGTGTCCATGCAAGTCCGTTAACGACACCAACACGTGAGGCTTTGATTTGTCTTGGCTTTTTAATTTTCGGGTTACCCAAAAACTCGGAAACTTCTCCTTTATTGATGGAATACGAGTTTTTCTTTTCGGTTACCATATTTTTTGCAACAACTCTGCAAAGATGTGCAATTTCTCTTTCGAGGTTTCTCACTCCCGACTCTTTTGTGTAGCCTTCTATCACTTCTTTAAGGGCTGAGTCGGATATGATGAGGTTCTCTTTTTTAAGTCCGTGTCTTGACATTTGTTTTGGAATGAGGTATTTCTTTGCAATCTGCATTTTTTCGGTCATTGTATAACTGGGAACTTCGATTACTTCCATACGGTCAAGCAATGGACGAGGAATTGTATCAAGTGTATTTGCGGTTGCGATGAATATGCACTGAGAAAGGTCCACGGGAAGTTCAATAAAGTGGTCTCTGAAAGCGGTGTTCTGTTCAGAATCCAACACTTCAAGGAGTGCGGAAGACGGGTCTCCGTGAGCGTCCTTTGTGAGTTTATCGACTTCGTCAAGCAAAAACAGAGGGTTCATACTTCCCGACATTTTCAGGGCGTTTATAATTCTGCCAGGCATTGAGCCAAGGTAGGTTTTTCTATGTCCTCTTATGTCTGCTTCGTCACGGACACCGCCAAGAGATGCTCTGACATAATTTCTGCCAAGTGCTTCAGCAATAGATTTTGCAATAGAGGTTTTTCCGACACCTGGAGGGCCTACAAGGCACAAAATCTGACCGCCTAAATTGTTTGCAAGTTTTTTTGTTGCGATAAATTCTAAAATTCTCTCTTTGACTTTTTCAAGTCCGTAATGGTCTCGTTCAAGAATTGACTTTGCCTTTTTGATGTTGAGAGTATCCTTAGTATATATTCCCCAAGGAAGTTCAAGGCAAGTTTCGATATAGTTGCGGATAATTGTTGCCTCGGGGGCAGTAAATGACATTTTAGAAAGTTTTGAATACTCTTTATGGAGTTTTTCGGATATGTCGGCGGGAAGTTTTGCTTCATTTAGTTTAATAAGCAAATCGTCATCGTCATCTTCCCCGAGTTCGCCTTGGATTACTCGCATTTGTTCACGGAGATAATTTTCTTTCTGTACTTCAACAAGTTTTGACTGAACTTTATCGTGAATTTCTTTTTCTATATTAAAGTGTATGCGTTCCTGACTGAACACTGTCTGTAATATGATAATTCGTTCAAACAGGTCATATTCTGCAAGTAAATTCAATTTATCTTCGGTTTTAAAGCATATATATGAGCCAATGTAGTCACAGAGAATGTTAGGGTCTTCTATACTGTCGATAAGATCCATAAGTTCAGAGGGTGCTTTTGCAAAAAACTCGTTATAGGTTTTAACAAGTTTTTTAAGCATTCTGTGTGCCATTTCGTTACGTTGTGGATTATCTTCTTCAATTTCTTTTATTTCAACGTCGGAATAAGGAACTGCTCCAACGTAAGTCACGTTTACAATTTCGGCTCTTGAAACGCCTTCGACGATTACGCTACACAAATTCTTTTTGCCTTTTTTCTCAACGACACATTTCTTTATTTCCACAACTGTAGCATGAGTTGACACGTCTTCTTTTGAAAGAGTGTCCACGGGTGACATAAGTGTGGCAATTACCATCTTTTTGGCGCCTTTACTTGCCTCTCTTATGATTTTCAAGTCTCTTTTGTTATCAATTTCTATATTTGCAGTAATATAAGGATAGATAACAAAGTCCTTTAAGGCAAGGATAGGCAAAGATGCAGTTTTGATTTTTTCTATATAAATTGACATATTGAACCACCTAAAAAAATTACAAAAATTAACAGTTATATTTTTATCGTTTTAACTAACAATAATAGCGAAGCCTGAAGGCTTCAAAAGTAATAAAAAACAATTTGTTGTTACAAGGAGAAATAAATCATGGCTAATAAGTCTCTTGTTCCCGAAGCAAAGGAAGCACTCAATAGATTTAAGATGGAATCTGCTGCAGAAGTTGGCGTTAACCTCAAGCAGGGTTATAACGGTGACCTCACATCTAAGCAGGCCGGTTCTATCGGTGGACAGATGGTTAAGAAGATGGTAGAAAGCTACGAGAACTCTATCAAGACCAAATAACTATAATAAAGAATTTGAAAGTTATATAGTAAAAAATCCAAACGGATTTACATTATAAAACTTTCAGGCTTTTAGAAAAAAATATGCCGTCGATGATATCGGCGGCATTTTTTTACTTTTAATAAGCTTTACCCCAGAATACCAATTTGTCAGCCTTTTTGCCACAGCATACACAGGTGTCTCCTACGTTTTCTGCGTCAAAGGGCATACATCTTGAAGTAACATCTGCTACTTCCTTGAGTTTTTCTTCACATTCAAGGTCGCCGCACCACATTGCTTTTATAAAACCGGGCTTAGTTTCGGAAATCTCGCACATTTCTTCAATATTGTGAGCCACGTGGGTCATACTTTCTCGTCTTTCCAGGGCTTTTTCGTACATATTCTTTGTGATATCTTCAAGGAGTTCTTGAACTGCCTTTTCAACGTTTTCAAGAGGAACGAAGGTTTTTGCTCCTGTATCACGTCTTACCAGTACGCACTGTCCGTTTTCAATATCTTTAGGGCCTATTTCAAGTCTAATAGGCACTCCTCTCATTTCGTACTCTGCAAATTTCCAGCCAGGGCTGTTGTCAGAGGTGTCAATGCCTGTACGTACAACCTTTGCAAGACGTGCTCTTACTTCTTCTGCCGCTTCAAGTACGCCTTCTTTAAACTGTGCAATGGGCACTACTATTACCTGTGTGGGTGCAATAGCGGGAGGAAGGACAAGGCCGTTATCGTCGCCGTGAGTCATAATGATACCGCCGATAATTCTTGTGGACATACCCCAAGAGGTCTGGTGACAGTATTTAAGTTGATTGTCCTTGTCGAGATAAGTAATATCAAAAGCACGTGCAAATCCGTCGCCAAAGTTATGTGACGTACCCGACTGAAGTGCTTTTCCGTCGTGCATAAGCGCTTCGATAGTGTAGGTAGCATTTGCACCTGCAAATTTTTCTTTATCCGTTTTTCTTCCTTTAACTACGGGGATTGCAAGATACTTCTCGCAGAAATTTGCATACACGTCAAGCATCTGAAGGGTTTCCTTCTGTGCATCTTCCGCAGTAGCATGCATGGTGTGACCTTCCTGCCACAAGAACTCACGGCTTCTGAGGAAAGGACGGGTTGTCTTTTCCCATCTTACAACAGAGCACCACTGATTATAGAGTTTGGGAAGGTCTCTGTAAGAGCGGATTATATTTGCATAATGCTCACAGAAGAGGGTTTCGGAGGTGGGGCGTACGCAAAGTCTTTCGGCGAGTCTTTCGCTGCCACCGTGTGTTACCCATGCGACCTCGGGTGCGAAACCTTCTACGTGGTCTTTTTCTTTATTAAGTAAAGATTCGGGAATGAACATGGGCATCATGACGTTCTGATGTCCTGTCTCTTTAAACATTGTGTCAAGAGTTTTCTGAATGTTTTCCCAAATAGCGTATCCGTAGGGACGAATAATCATACAGCCTTTAACGCTTGAATAGTCAACAAGGTCTGTTTTCTTTACAACGTCTGTGTACCATTTAGCAAAGTCAACGTCACGGGGAGTTATTTCTGCAACTGCTTTGCCGGTATTTTTTTCTGCCATTTTGTTTTTTCTCCTTCAAACTAACTGTTTCTATCTATTTTAATATATTTATTTGAATATGTCAACATTCAAGTTAATTCATTTGACAAAAAATTTTCTTTTCAAAAAATATTAAATATTAGTGGAAATTTAAAGAAATATATGTTATAGTATAGTAAAGTACACTTTTTGTGTGGATATGTAAACTTTGGAGGGTTTTATGTACAGAACTTTTGACACTCACATTGTGCGTGAAGAAAAAATGCTTGACGGAATGTGGGACTTTTTGATGGACGGTATTGACAAGAAATATTCATTGCACGTGCCGGGTTGTTGGAATCAGCATCCCGATTTTTCGGAACATAGAGGAACAGGCACGTACAGTAGAAAAATATACGTAAAAAGAGACGGTAATATTCAAATTGAATTCAAAGGCGTAAGCCACACCGCAGACGTTTATTTTGACGGTGAGAAAATAGCGCATCACTACAACGCCTATACTCCTTTTTCAAGAGTTTTAAAAAACGTAAAAAAGGGTGAGCACGAAATTTCGGTACACGTTGACAACAGATACGGTATTGATTCTGCACTTCATATTCCTAATGACTATCAGACTTACGGCGGTATCAACCGTTCTGTAATTCTCTCTTACATAAACGATACCTTTATTAAGTATATTCACTTCACTCCCATAAACGTTAACGGAAAATGGAGTGGTAAAACCGAAATTTGTATAACAAACGTTTCGGACGAAAAGAAGAGTGTTGTGCTTACCTCTTCCCTTTGCGGTATTAAAAACAGCAAAGTTGTAGAAATTGATGCAAATTGTGACACGGTTGCAGTCTTTGAAAATAATTACGAGGATGTTAAGCCTTGGAGTCACGAGGAACCCAATCTTTATTACATCAATGCGGAAATTGATGACAACGGAAAAATTGACGACCTTATCGACAGAGTAGGTTTCAGAGTAATAACATACGATAACAGACGTTTTTACATCAACGGAAAACCTGTTTTCTTCAAGGGACTTAACAGACACGAAGACTACGCAATCCTCTGCGCTTCCGTTCCCCTTGAACTTATGGCTCACGACCTTGATATGTTCGAAGACCTTGGAGCGAATGCAGTACGTACTGCACACTATCCGAATGACGAAAAGTTCCTTGACCTTTGTGACGAGCGCGGATTCTTTGTTTGGGAAGAAAACCACGCAAGAGGTCTTACCCTCGAAGAAATGCAAAATCCTAATTTTGAGTGGCAGTGCGAAGAATGTATTGCCGATATGATTGAAACTCACTACAATCATCCTTCCATTGTTATATGGGCAATTCTCAACGAGTGTGCATCTGACACTTACGCTGGAAGAGATATGTACAAAAAGCAACTTGAACAGATAAAATCTCTTGACACAACCCGTCCTACTACATTTGCTTCTTGCAAGTACTTTAAAGACGTATGTCTTGATTTACCTGACGTTGTATCCTTCAACTGCTATTTTTACGTTGACCTCAAAAAAGAACTTGGAGATCTTCTTAATTGGATTGAAAAGGACACAGAAGGCGGAGACAAGCCCTTCATTGTCAGCGAATTCGGTATGGACTCAATTTACGGATTCAGAGATCCTGCAGGTATTCTGTGGAGTGAAGAATGTGAATATAAGTTCCTTGACGAAAACATTGGGGAATATATGAACAGTGACAGAATTACAGGACTCTTTATCTGGATGTTTGCAGACACTCGTATAAACGGTGAAAGATTTGCAGGTATAAGGCCGAAGGTTGAAAACAACAAGGGTATTGTTGACAGATACAGAAGACCTAAAATCTCTTATAATCTCGTTAAAGAGCACTTTAAGAACGAAGCGAAAATTATCAAATAAAAGAACAAAAAGTCTGTCTTTGACAGACTTTTTTGTTATGAATTGTAACTTTATCGTGACCTTAATTGACAAAAATGCAGGGTAATGTTATACTAATTTTAAAGTTAATTTTCAGAAAGGTAAATGTATGGAAAAAATGACATTCCGCCAAAAAGTTGAAAATTTTTGGTACCATAACAAGTTTACAACAATCGTTGTTTCGGTTTTTGCCATATTTATAATAATTGCCACGGTTCAACTTTTCACAAAGAAAGAGCCTGATGCAAACTTTCTTTATATGGGTCCAGGTGCAGTAGCCTTTTCAGGTGAGGCTCTTATGCAAGAGTCTATTGCAGAAGTTATGAAAGAGGACTATAACAAGGACGGAGAAAAGTACGTAGATTATATTGAACTTACCGCCCTTGACACCGACAAAAATTTTGATGACACCGAGGGTGATTTTGCAACGGGTTACACATCGGCACAGGTACAAAAAACCGTTGGCGAGACCTTTGCGGCGCACATTATTGCCGGTGACTCAATGATATATTTAATTGATGACTCTTTCTTTAACGTGGCAAAAGAGACGGGTGTTCTGATGCCTCTAAAAGAGGCTTTGGGTTACACTCCCGACATTGCGGTAAATGAATATGCGGTGTATCTTTCCGACCTTGATATCTACTATATGCCGGGCTTTAATCTTTTCCCTGAAAGCACTATGCTTTGTATAAGATATCCCGTTACCTTAACAAGCGGAAAAGCAGAAGTTGAAAACCGTGAGAGATGTAACATAAGCGTTTTCAAGGATATGCTCAGTTACGTTTATCCCGACAAACCAGTGGAGATTGTACGCCCCGACCCTATTGTGACGTCACTCGAAGACTTTAAAATAATGCTCAAGGATTATTCGGAAGAGAAAAAGTTATCAATTTCCGAAGACTTAATCGATAGTGCACAGGACTTGACACCAGAAGGTGCGTTTGAAAAGACGGGTGCAAACGTATTTAAGGCAGGAAACGTTACCTACATTGTGTATTATGAAGAAATTTACGTAATAGGTAAAAATATTGGCGGTAACGGAGTGACGGATATTGAAGTATGTAACTTCGATGGTGATGATAAATTCGACTTCATTTTCACCTACACCTATAAGTCAGGTGATAACACTATTTCTTCTGCTTCCGTTTTTGATTTTGGAGCAATGAAAGAAAAGTTCTTATCCTTCGAGTCTCCCTCTCCCCTTATGTTAAAAAGAATAAATGATGCGAAGTTTGAAATGTATTCCTTTAACGAAGACGGAATATATCAAAAGCATTTATATACTGCCACTTCAGACGGAAAAGATATAATAATTGTTATAAAGGATGTGTAATTATCAGAATACTTGCTATTGACTATGGGGATGCAAGAGTTGGCTTTGCTACCTGTGACAAAGATGAAATACTGGCTACAGGTCTTCGCACTGAAAAGGTGCGTGGAATGAGAGGGGCGGCGGAAATTTCCGCAAAGATTGCCAAAGAAGAAAATGCTGAAATGATAGTTGTAGGTATGCCACTGAATATGGACGGAACTAAGGGATTCAGAGCAGAAAATACCAAGGCTTTCTGTGAAATCTTAAAAACTCTGACCGACCTTCCTATCGAGACCTGTGACGAGAGGTGTACTACTGTTCAGGCGTATAGTTATATGATATCTGCCAACACTAAAAAAAGTAAAAAGCGAGATATCGTAGATACTGTAGCGGCAGAAATTATACTTCAATCATTTGTAGACAAGAGAAAAAACAAATAAAAAAATAATGACTTCGGCGCTTTTGCCGAAGTCATATTTTTTATCCGCAGACATCTTCAATAAATCCACAAACTGATTTTACAGCGTGGCTGAAACGCTTTTTTGCATCTCCCCCGTTTTTTATTCTGGAAACGAGAAATGCACCTGCTGTTCCTCCAATAATCATACCGATTGCAACGCCTTCCATAACTTTTACTGTGTTTTTCATACTCTTTCTCCTCTCAAAATTAGTTATTTATATTATGAGAAAAAAGAGTGAAGGTTATGCAAATTTTTATCTGGAGCCGCCACCTATTCCGCCACCTGAAAATCCGCCACCGCCACCAAAGGATGCTCTGCCTCCACTGCCTGCACTACGTGCTCTTTGCTCGGCGGTAATCATCGAGCGGTACATTGACGTATAGTAAATACCCGTCATATTGATTCTTCTGTTATACTCTTCAATTTGAGGAATGCAGTCGGGGTAAACTGTTTTAAGTTGCTTTATTACCTTATCGGCAATACCAAGAAGTGTAGCATAAACAAGGTAGTCTTGCCATATTGCAATTTCCGACACTTCGCGTTCGTCAATAAGTGAAAACTCTTCAAGGTATTTTTTTAGTCCCACAATTTGAGAAAGTTCTGACTTTCCATAGTCTGTAAGTCCTTTGATTCTGTTTGTGATACCTGACACAAAACCTTTATTTTCACAAAAGATATTTTCACCTTTTTCGCTTACACGGGTAATAAAAGAACGGAGAGTTGTATAGTGTTTTGAAGAATACTTTTCAAGTTCCTTGCTCTGCAAAATTCCATCAGAACCTGCTGCTTTTGACATTATATCAAAAAGTTTTAAAAGATGTGGGTCTTTTGGCGGTGTTTTAAGTATAATTTCGTGGTTTTCTTTTTCGTTACCGAAAAGTCCAACGGATTTTTCAGTATTACAAAGGATATTTCCGTCTGCCATCATCTTCATAATCATAGCGCCGATTATAGAGCCTTCGTCTCCGCCTACGTTAAACTTACGTGCGAGATAGTAAGAAACCTGAAGTTTTTTATCGTTTGGTGCATCTCTGAAATAAGGGGCGTTTTGAGTGAACTTCTTACGCTCACGTGAAATTACGATACTATATGAAACAATAAGCGTCAGAAGTGCACCAACGCCTGCGAGGAATACCCAAATGACCCAGATTCCGTCCTCTTCGTCAGAGTAATCAGAGCCTTCAAAGGCACGTTCTTTTACTTCTTCAAACTTGTAATCGAAAGTTCGTGAGGGTGAAATGATTCCTTTGTCAAGAGAGAACATTATAACGAAATACTGGTCGTTTTTTAACGGTGAATAAGATTCCGCTTTAATTTCACCTGACGAGAAATAGACCTCTCCCGAAAATCCGAAAGCCCAGATGTCAGCATTTTCGTCATTTATCTCGGTATTGTCTTCAAGGGACAAAGAAAAGGTAACGTTTGTGGGGAAAGTGGACATTTCAGGATTTACGAACATAAAATTAATTCCGTCTTTGTCGCTATATGACGCCATAAAATTTTCAAGGGTATATTCAACGGTATATGTTCTGTCTCCGTATTTACCAATGCCCCAACACAATTCAAGAGTGCCGTCGTTTCTTTTTACAATTCCGCATTTCTGAGTCTTTTCGCTTCTTGATGCGTCTATATCCCAATTAGACTTCTTTGTAAATTGGTCTTTTTCATCCGAAACCGAAAAATTTTTCACTTCAATTCCGTTCAGGTTACCTATAACTATGTAGTTCTCGGTGCCCTCGCTAAAGGAACCTGTCCAAGTCTGTGTTACCTTAGCGTCACCGTTTTTTGATACGATAACGGAAATGTCAATATTTTCAACATTATTTGCCGAGACAATAAACGAAAAGGACAAAAATAAAACTAAAAAAGATATAACAAAAGTTAATTTTCTTTTCATAAAAGTTTCCTATTTCATTGAGGGCATTTCGCTCTTATTTGTGTCTTCTTCAAGGTAATCTCTTTTTGAAAAGCCGAGCATTCCTGCTACAAGAGACGTGGGGAACATTCTTATTTCTCTGTTGAGTTTTGTAACACTGTCGTTGTAAATGAGTCTTGACTGACGAACCATATTTTCATATTGGTTTGTGCTATCCATAAGTTTGTTGTAATTTTCGTTTGCTTTAAGGTCGGGATAACTTTCAGCAACTGCCATAATTCGACCAAGCGCTTCTGTTATAATGTTGTCCTGAGCCTTTGCGTCGGCCGCTGAACTTGTGCCTGTAATAGAGCGACGCATCTTAACTGTGTCGGAAATAGTTTTATATTCGTGCTCTGCATATCCTTTTGTAATGTCGAGAAGCGCAGTAAGTGCATCCCAACGTGAAGAAAGCTGAACACCAATCTGACTCATTGCATTATTTACGTTTTCGTCCATTGAAACAAGTTTACGTTGTACTGACACAAACCATATAACGATAAGTGCAATGATAACTAAAGCAATAATAATTCCCATAATTTTTTCTCCTTGAATTAAAAATTTAAGTAGTCCTTCGACTATATTCATATTATCACATTTTGTGTTGTATTTCAATACTCAACCAAAAAACGTCGGTAAAATTTGTTTTTTCGGCAAAAAACATTTTTACATATTACATATATGAACAAAGTTGCACAAAAAACTTTTTTTGCTTAATATTTTTTTATAAACTATAAACTATTGCTTTTTAGAAAGAATCATGCTATAATAACGTAGAAATATTATGTTGAAAGGTAATATAATAACTATGGAAATCAATTTAAACCGTTTGTTTTCCCTCTTACTTGTTAAGTTAAAGTACATAATCTTAGTTGCGGTAATTGCTGCAATAGCTGCTTTTTCTTATACAAACGCATTTATGACGGAAAAATACACTTCTTCTGCAAAGTTCCTTGTACTTATGGAAACAAGCCAGAATAAGTCTTCAGAACTTACTTTCGCACAAGAATCAATTTCATCCTATATGGCTATTTTCAGAGCCCGCGACTTTTTCAACGAAGTTGTTGATACTTACAATGAAGAAAACCCCGACGAGGAGCTGACCACATCACAGTTGATGTCTATTACAGACATTCAGTCTTCCACCAACAGTGACGAGGCTACCTTTACTATTAAGGTTACTACAACCGATCCCGAAAAGTCTTATAAGTTCACAAAACTCATTTCCGAACATGCTAAAGCTAAAGTTGCAGGGATAGAAACTCTCAACGAAATTATGATGGTTGAATCTCCTGTTAAGAGTTTTGTACCCTCTTCCCCTAACATAAAGAGCAATACGTTTTTAGGTTTCGTTATTGGTTTTGTTCTTACAGCGGCAGCGTTCGTACTGAAAGAACTCCTTGACGGAAGAATTAAAAACGCAGAAGATGTTAAAGCCCTTTGTAATATCTCAATTCTGGGAGTTATTCCGGACAACGAGTCTGAACGCTCTGGGAAATCTTCAAAAAAAGTGATTTCAAATGATTATTCAAAGGAGGAATTATAATGGCAAGTAAATTTAACAGCTTCTTTTCCCAAAAGAGTTCAACTCCTGTTTCGTCAGCCAAACTTTTCGCTATAAAAGAAGCCTACAAGACAATAAGAACCAATATACTTCTAAACCTTGAAGACAAACCTTGTCATATACTTTCTATTACAAGTTCTCTTCCCGGAGAAGGTAAGTCTACATCTTCTATCAACCTTGCAATTTCTATTGCTCAGTTTGACAAGAAGGTTCTGATGATAGATGCGGATTTAAGAAAGAAGAAAGCTTCAAAATATCTTAAGTATAATTCAACAAAAGGTCTTACTGATCTCGTTAAAGGCGAGGTAAAGTTTGAGGACGTAGTAAACGTTACAAAATATCCTAACTTTGATTTCATTTCATCAGGAACATATGCAAATAATCCTTCAGAAATTCTTGCAAGTCGTTCAATGAAAACCTTACTTGATGAATTGAGCAAAAAGTACGACTTCATTCTCATTGATACTCCTCCTGTAAACATTGTATCAGATGCTCTTCCTTTGATACGTATTTCAGATGGCGTAGTACTTGTTGTAAGAGAAATGGTAGCTACCTACAAAGATTTCAAGAAACTTCTTTCCAATCTTGGACTCATTAAAGCTAACATACTTGGTATTATTTACATTGGCACAGATGAAACTACACCGTATTATCACTCTGCAAATTACGGACACAAGTACAACAAATACAGTTCATATTATTCTGAATGATTTTTAAGCCATACACATTATGTGTATGGCTTTTTGTGTGAAATTTTAGCCATTTATGCACATTTTTTACAAAAAATTTGGTTTTTTGTAAAAAGCTTGTGAACTTTTCAACAAAAAACTATTGACATATGTAAAAAAAGTGTTATACTAATAAATGTGTTAATGCATTGTTAACATTCTGTTATGTAGCATTTGTAACTATTCGGAGAGTATAAATTCATGTCAAACCCGCAAAAGTCCACCGTGTTCCCTCTTATTGATCTTATAAAAAGTGGCGACCACGATGCCTTTATGAAACTTTCGGGTGAGTATGATAAAATGATACGCTCCCTCATACAAGGTTACGACATTTCTGACAGTGAAAAAGACGATCTTTACCAAGAAGGATTGATAGGACTTTACAAAGCCTCGGTCACCTACTCAAAAACATCTGACGCATCTTTTTCAACCTATGCTTACGTATGTATTAAGCACAGTATAATTTCGTCGTTAAGATTATATTACAATAAAAAGAATTACCCTGTCCGTTCATCTGTATCTCTAAACAATGATATAGTAATCCCCGGTCTAGAACCTGTTACCGAACCGGAAAGGCTTATAATTGAAAAAGAGGACTATCACTTATTGATGGCAAAAATAGACACGTCTCTCTCCTCTTATGAAAGAGACGTCTTGAAACTTTTTTTACAAGGCAAGTCTTATGCGGAAATGTCAAAGCGGTTAAATATGACAACAAAATCTGTTGGCAACGCTATTCAACGCATCAGAGGCAAATTAAAAAATTTGATTGAAAATTAAACAGTCATTTGTTAATATACACTTAATTTAATATCAGTCAATACGTTCACGTGGTTTAAGCAAAGCGTTCTTTTAGAAAGATAACGGTGAAAATCCGTTCGTGGACTCTGCCGAAAAGGCGTATAAATTATTTAACCGAAAGAGGTAACCAAATGTACGAGGACAAGACATTAGTCTGCAAAGAATGCGGTAAAGAGTTTGTTTTTACAGCAGGCGAACAGGAATTCTATGCAGAAAAGGGTTTCAAGAATGAGCCCCAGAGATGTAAGGAGTGCCGTGATGCAAGAAAAGCAAATGGCAAACTTACAAGAGAATTATTCACAACTACATGTGCAAATTGCGGCAAAGAGGCAAAAGTTCCTTTCCAGCCTAGCAACGATCGCCCTGTTTATTGCAGCGAATGCTTCGCAGCTATGAAGGAACAACAGTAATATAGTATATATTCTTGCAAAATTTTATAATATTTTGCAGAACCTTCAGTGAGTAATTTCGAGGCGCAATAGTCTTTGACTATTGCGCCTTAAACTTTCACAGTCTTTTCTTTTTACAAAAAAACAAAAAATATTTAGAATTTTGAAAAATTCTGTACAAAAATCACTTTATATGTTATACTTATAAAGAGGTATTATGAAAATATGAAATTTAACAAACAAGATAATAAAATCAGAAAAGAAAATTACAAAAATAATATAAATGATGAAGAACAGGACGAACTCATTGTTTGCGGAAGGAATGCGGTGCTTGAACTTATCCGTTCAGGCAGAAGCGTTGATAAACTCTTTGTAAAAAAAGACATTGAGGGGGCACTTATTGTAATTCTGGCAGAGGCAAGAAGGTGCAATATACCTATTGTTGAAGTGCAAAGAGAAAAACTTGACGATTTGGCAAAAGGTGTGATTCATCAAGGT
This sequence comes from Oscillospiraceae bacterium, assembly GCA_015065265.1. Lineage (GTDB taxonomy): Bacteria > Bacillota > Clostridia > Oscillospirales > SIG627 > RGIG6353. Next base: position 18,677 of record SVQQ01000015.1, read on the forward strand.
GTTGTTGCTATGGCGGCTGCCAAGGAATATGCAAGTGTTGACGATATTTTAAAAATCGCCGAAGATAGGGGTGAAAAGCCTTTTATAGTTATTGCAGATTCAATAAACGATCCTCACAATCTTGGGGCTATTATCAGAAACTGTGACGGAGCCGGTGTCCACGGTCTTATAATTCCAAAGAGACGATCTGCAGGGTTGACTTCCGTTACTTCACGTTCTTCTGCGGGTGCTATCGAGCATCTGGCAATAGCAAAAGTATCAAATATATCTTCTACCATAAACGAACTGAAGAAAAAAGGGATTTGGGTAGTAGGTTGCGAGGCAAACGGTCAGAGTTATGACTCTATTGACTACGATATGCCTCTTGCGGTAGTACTTGGTAGCGAAGGTGAGGGCATCTCTCCCCTTGTAACCAAAAATTGTGATTTTATAGCGTCTATTCCTATGATGGGAAAAGTTAATTCCCTCAACGTCTCTTGCGCAGCGGCAGTTGTGCTTTTTGAGGCTGCAAAATCAAGAAAAAAGATTTAAAACGGAAAGGAAGCAGTTTTTTCTGCCTGAAAGAAAATGAGCAAGTATACATTTAAAAGAAAAGAAGTTGTAAAAAAAGAAGTTACCGAAGAAAGAATAATGAATGCTTCTGCTACTCCCGAAGAAAGCACCGCTGTTTTTGTAAAGACTGAAGTTGCAGATAAAATTAAACACAGCGAATCTAATCGCCACATCGAAGATGACAATAGTTTCTTCAATCCCTTTGAAGAACTTAATGAAGTAAAGAAAAAGCATTCTTCCTTCCTCAATTTAAGTTCTTTCATAAAGAAGAAGGATACACAAGAAGTTCAAGAAGACGAACAGGAAGAAATAAAAGAAAAAGTTCGTGATATTTATGCTTCCAGTAACATATCTGTTGACGAAATCAAACAAAATCTTTCAAGTGGTAAAAAGATAAGTTTGTCCGAAGTTTTCTCTGACAAGAAGTCTGTTGACGACAAAACTAACGAAGATGATGACGAACCTGAAAACGTTTCGGAAGGGTTTGACCTTGACAACGATACATACGATATCGAATCACCCTCTCTTGATGAAGAAGAGGACGTTTATGCTATAAGCGAAAGTGATGACGATGAAGAACTTCCAATCGAAAAACCCATAAAGAAGGTAAAAACTGTTCGTGAAGTTCTTGAATACAAATCTCCTGACGATAAAGAAGAATTCACAGAACTTTACAGAAAAAAAGGGCAGACTTCTCTTTTGCTTTTGATATTGAGTTCAATTTTAACTTTACTTCTCATTTATCTTGAAACTAAAACTTTACCACATCCCGAATGGCTAACCCCAGGCAAATTTGGAATACTCTATTTACTTTTAGACTTGCAACTTGTATTCTTGTCTGCCGTATGCATAATAAATCCTCTTATTAACGGTGCAAAGCAGTTATTCATATGGCGTCCTAACAAAAACAGTATTTCTTTCGTTTCCTTTGTTATAGCAGTTTTACAAATTTTCTTGCATCTATTTTTGGGAAAATACAATAAAGAGATAACTCTTTATTCTTCGATTTTTGCGTTTACTTCTCTTCTCACCTGTCTTGTTTCGTATATTGACATAAGACGCGAGCACATTTCTTTTAGAGTTGCGGCATCAAGCAAGAACAAATACGCAGTCTCCTCTCTTGATGAAACTTCTGCAGAGTTTGAAAAATTCAATGAAGTTTTACCAGAGGATGCAGGTATTTATAAAATAGGAAAGACAAAATTCATTTCAAACTTTTTCAAGAACACCGCAAAGTCTTCTCCTTTTAATGAAATGTACAAAATTTCGCTCCCCTTGGTTTTACTTGCTTCTCTTGTTTTCTCAATACTTACTGTAACTGTAGGAAAAGAAGCAGGTGCAACTTCTTTCATAAACAATTTTACTCTTTTGTTTATGATGTCACTTCCTTTATCTGCAATATTTACCGTGTCTCTTCCCTTCTTCTTTACAACACTTAAACTCAACCGCAGAGGCTCTGCTCTCATCGGTGAAAATGCTATACAGAAGTTTGCTGACACTTCGCTTATTTCCTTTGCAGATACCGACGTGTTCCACGAAAAAGGAATAAAAATCACTTCTATGAAGTCTTACGGTAAGACGAGAATTGATAACATATACCTCATTACTGCAAAGGTATTCGACCTTGTCGGCGGTCCTCTTAAAGCGGTATTTAACCGTTCAGTAATCGCAACTCGCAAAGAGAACTGTGACGACTGCATTTATGAGGTTACATCTAACGGTATCAAAGCTAAAATTGATTCTTTTGAAGTTTTGGTGGGAAATAAAGATTATATGTCGGCCTGTGGACTTACAGAAAACTATGACGACGCAATTGACCGTACCTTTGAAACCCAGAACGGTAGAATTATGTACGTCGCAATAGACGGTGAAATCAGTGCCAAGTTCTACGTTAAGTACGCTTTTGGAAGAAACTTCAAGGCAATTCTCGATTCTTTCTACGACATTGGAATTTGTATGGCGATAAACTCACGCGACCCCAATCTTGACACGAAATTTGTTACACAAATTCTCAAAGATGAGAATTATCCTATTGTGGTTGTAAAACGTGAAGATATTCCTATTGAAAACAACGACGAAGTTGAGGACAGTTGTGACAGTTCTATTGTATCAGCAACTTCCGTTGCCAATATGCTTCGTTCATTCCTGTCGGCAGACAAACTTTTACACATTATTTCTATCAATACTCTTACAAAGTATATCAGTTTGATTTTTGCACTTGCAGTTGTAATTGTTGCCTTTCTGGTTGACGGTTCACACGAAAAAATCACACCTTTATTCATTATGCTATATCAGTTCATCTGGACACTTCCTGTAGTAGGAACCTCTATGTTTGATTAAAATAAAAAATGATGCTAACTTACGTTAGCATCATTTTTTATTCTTCCAACTTTTCTTTCATATACTCTAAGGGGTTATCTGCTTTTATCAGCTTACGCTCTTCTCCTTCAAATCTACAAATCGGACGATAAGGACACCAGGAACAATTTGAGGATTTTGAACTGCCGTTTTCCAGAGGTGAGGCTTCTATTCTTCCTTTCTTCAAGTCCTTTGCGACGTCGTCGAAAATAGAATTGATATATCTTTCTATCAGTCCCATCTCTTCCATTTTGACAAGCGTCGAGGCAGAAGATGAGGTATATTCCCCTATTTTTTTATCAAATTTAATATCAACAAAGCGCTTTTCTTCGCCTAATTCCATAGCATCGATAATTCTCTTATCGTCAATAAACATACCTCGTCTTTTAAGGCTATTGTCCATTTCCTTTTTCTGTAAATTATCTTCTTTTTGGAAATCAGAAATTTCAAGTTCCGCTTTTGATGCCGGCATATACATAATTCCCGCTGCCGCCCTTTTGTTTTCACTTGGTGTTCTGATAGCTGCGAACAGGTATATTAGCATTTGCAAATTCATACCGTTTATTACGTCTTGAAGAGAAAATGATTTTCCTCCCGTTTTAGTTTTGTAATCCACAATTCTGATATACTCAACACCGTCATCATCGATATAAGTATCTACTCGGTCGATTATTCCGTAAAAACGCAATTTTCCGCCATCTTTTAGTTGTACCTCGTAAGTATTTACCCATTCTGAATTTGACAGACTTTCTTCAAAGAATTTTGGCCTGAAAAGCGAATTTGAAAACTCTTCACGTATATTCTCTACAAGATACACAACAAAAGCAGAAATGTTTTCCATAAGGTATTTGTATTTAGGACTGTCTTCTTCGACGTTGGGAGCAACATTTGAAATATAGTCACTTAATGCGTTTGCTGTATATTCCCAGACATCCTTTACCTCTACTGTTGTAATGTCTTTTCCGTCTTCCGTTAAACGTCTTAAAACAGTTTCAAGAATTTTATGAACGTAACTTCCGATTTCACCGCTACTGAATTCTGCCTTCTTGCGAACTCTTAATTTAAGCATATATTCTACAAAATAAGAGAACTTGCAACGTTCATATTTTTCAATACGTGATTGAGTAAGAAAGAAACTGTCGCCAAAATAGTTTTCAGTTCCTTTAAGTTCGAAAGGTTTCAGGCAGTTTGTAACTGCATTATAAAGATCCATCGTTTCTCTTGCAAAATCTAAATTTTCTTCAAGGAGTAAACTATACAGTTCGCTGTCTTTGTCAAAGTCAAGGGAAAGAATGGCTTTTTTTAACTCTGTTTTGGTGACGGGTGGTGCCGACTTGACATCAAAATTTTCGGTGGTGACATCAAGGGTTTCTTTTAACAAAGTCGAATAGTATGAGGGCAAGGCGTGTGTTTTGGAACTTTCGGAAGATGCGGTGTGATAAACGAAGTTAATGCTCTTTGACGGACGAAGAATGGATAGCAAATAGAGAAAACTCTGGTCCTTTAGTTTATCCTCGTCGGTGTCTGCAATTTCAATTCCGTTTTCTATCAGCCACTTTCTTTCACTTTCGGTGAATACAGATTTAGTGGTATCAACCGCAGGAAATACTCCTTCATTGAAGCCTATGAAGAACATATGCTTTACATTTTTATTTCTTACAAATTCCACGTCGCCGATTTCTACTTCGTCAAGAGATGAAGGAATTTTACCAAAGGACATATCCGAGAGTACAAGTTTTAAATACTTAATAAATCTGTCTCTGCCAACCTTTATATCTCCTGCTCCTTCCACAAGCAAATCGAGTGCTAAAAGAAGTCCGTTCCAGGCTGAAATTTCTCCGTCTGCAAGGTCTTCCCTGCCTTCGTTTACGTAAGACTCTGAAAAGTCAAGCAGTTTATCGTAGACGTTAATGGAGTCAAAGAAATCTATGATACTCCTTGCTTTATCGTGGACAGTGGACATATCGGAAAAGCCTTTTGTTAGCACCTGAAGTTTTGAGAAAACTTTTTCACGTGCCTCGTTTACTATATTGAGTTCTTGAGTATCCTCGTCCGTGAATTTTTCAACGTAACCTTTTGGATGCATTTTCCACGGTTCTTTTGAATACCACTGTTTCTTTGATACGTTCCACATAGTTACGTAGTTTTCAAGGGCAAAAGCTTCTTCTTCGGTAAGGTTAACGTATGGACTTTTGAGATATGTCTTCATGCTCGTAGTAAAAAATCCCGTATTTATCACTTCAAGTGCTGAGAGAGCAAGAGAAATAACGGGCATCGAAAGAATACTTTTTTCAGTGCATGGAAGATAGCTGATTCCATAACTATCAAAAACGTTTTCAAGCATTGAGCCGTAAGTTTGGATATTTGAGGCTGTTACTGCAATCTCCTTAAAAGAAGCACCGTTTTTTACAAGTTTTACAATTTCTCTTGCAACATAGACACACTCGTCCCATTGAGATGTACACGAGGTAAGTTTGACGCCCTCTGATGTGTCACAGGTAATCTCACTACCTGTCATAAGAGCCTTGGAAAGAGTACGCAGTGCCTTGTTCTCGGTTCTTCGATTTTCATCAAGGTAAGTAACATCATACTCAATTAAATTCTTTTCCGCTTGTTTTCTTATTGTGTCTAAGGCGCGTTTTGTCCTTCTGAATATACCATCGGGGTCACCTTCTGCAAGAGAAAAGGTGATAGTAGTTTTATATGAAGATTTAATGATTTCTTCTATAACCTTGTATTCGGGGTAGGTGTAGTCGTAAAAACTGTCGATATACACATAAGAGTCTTCAAAAAAGTCGAATTCCGCAAGAGTTTCAGCCAAGCGCAATATGTCGTCGTTTGCATCGGTTGTGTTTTCTTTGATAGCCTTTTCGTAAGTAGCAAAAATCAAAGCAAAGTCAGAAAGTTTAGTGTCAAGAGCTTTGCCTCCCCTGTCTTCTTCTAAAAGTTTTTCTCTGACTTTTTCAATATCCTGCGGTCGTATACCTTTTGAGCGAAGTGAGTCCATTTCGCTTCGCAAAAGTTTTATGTATTTTGTATCTTCACTTGATTTTGAAAAGGACGGTGCTGCGGATTTTAACTTTTCAATAGTTACAGCGGTTATCAGGTCTTTTTTGGGGTCGTCGCAATAACTGTACGTCATACCGCCAAATTCTCTGAAAACACGGTTTGAAAGACGTGAAAAGTTCAGTACTTCGACCTTTGAATTAATTATATTTCCGCAAACATCAAGGAGTTCGGCTTCCATTCTGACGCTTTCCTGTTCAGGAACGATAACGTATATTTTTTTATCTGTCTTTTTTTCTATAAGTTGTTTTATTTCCGATATGATTCTATAGGTTTTTCCATAGCCGGAGGGTGCGAGTATTAGTGACAGCAAAAAAATCAACTCCTTTTTGTTAGACTCTTGAATAATAACTTTTCATATGTTATACTTATATAAATAAAACTTTCTGAAAGTGAAATTGCAAATGGAAAGATTAAAAAACTATCTTGCACAATGTGAAAAAAGATGTGCTGAATATATGTCAAGTTATTCTCTTGACGACATTAATCCACCTGAACTCAAAATCGGTGCTACCGAGTATTTTAACAGGGGCGGAAAAAGATTGCGCCCTGCTTTTTTGTCGCTTTCCGCCGGTGCGGTAGGCGGTAAAATTGCAGAAGAGGGTGTTACTCCCGCTATGGTGAGTGTTGAACTGTTTCACACTTTCACTCTTGTTCACGATGATATTATAGATAACGACTCAACAAGGCGCGGTGGAAAAACTGTGCACGTACTTGTATCAGATAAATTTAACAATGCGGAATACGGACGAGACGTTGCAATTCTTGCAGGCGACACGTTACACGCATTGGCAGTAAGAACTTTGACTGACTGTATCATTAATCCCGCTTTTTCACCGAAGACCGTTTTATCTGTTTTAAGACTTCTCGAAGGTGAATGCATAAACGAACTGTTGTCGGGTGAAACCGTTGACACGAAGATGGGACTTATTAAAGACGAAGAGTTTTCAGTCGGGAAAAGTGAAGTTACTCTCGAAATGATGAGACAAAAAACAGGTGTGCTTTTCTCTTATTCTGCAAGAGCAGGTGCTATGCTTGGGCTTGATACCGATGACTCTGAAAACCCTGATGTTATTGCTCTTGGAAAGTTTGCCGAACTTTGCGGAATTGCTTTTCAACTTCAAGACGATATACTGGGAATTACTTCTGACACAAAGACGCTTGGAAAACCCATTGGCTCTGATATTAGAGAGGGTAAAAAGACGATAATACTACAAGAAGCGTATAAAAATTCCGATAGTTTTGAGCGAAAGTTGATAGAGTCAACAGTTGGAAACGACAACGCAAGAGATGAAGATATTGAAAAAGTCAGAGAAATTCTTCTCTCGAGAAAAGGTGTAGAAAAAGCCGACTCCCTTGCAAAAATTTACATACACGACGCTATGAAGGAACTTAAAAAAATTAAAGCTTCCGATTACACAAAACTTCTTGAAACCACTGCCCTGTTTATGACGAACAGAAAAATGTGAGGTGCACGGTGAAGAAAAAAGTATTAGTTTTTATTACAATAATTATAGCATTATTACAACTCACTGTCAACTCACAAAGCCTATTTGAGAATGGGAAAAATCTCTATTCCGACAACGTCTATATGGTAAATATGGACACAGGAAAAGTTGTATATGAATTGAATGCGGAAGAGAAGGTATTCCCTGCTTCTCTTACTAAAATAATGACTTGCATTCTTGCTATAGAAGAATGTGAAAACCTTGATGAAACTGTCACAATTGAGACGACGGACATTTTTAAGGATGTTTACGCCGACAACGGTGCTAACATTAAATTAAAGGCGGGTGAAGAGATTTCACTGCGAGACCTTATAAAAGCTACTATGATTCGTTCTTCCTGCGACACCGCAACCGCTATTGCGGTATATATTTCAGGAAGCGTTGAAGATTTTGCTTCTCTTATGAACTCAAAGGCGCGTGAAATAGGCGCAAAAAACACTCATTTTGTAAATGCCCACGGTCTTCACGACGACAGGCATTACACTACCGCAAAAGACTTATACTTAATTGCAAATTACGCTTTGCAGAACAAAGAATTTGTAAAGATAATCAGTGAAAACAGTTGTGTTATACCTGCGACTAATAAGTCAGAGGAAAGAGTGCTTGAAAGTACAATTGAAATTGAACTTCCCGACAATCCTATGTACTACAAGTACGTGACAGGAATTAAGTCCGGATTTACCGATGAGGCGGGACGTTGTCTTATTACCAAGGCAACAAAGAACTCCGAAACTTATCTTCTTGTAACTCTTGGTGCAAACCGTGACAGATTCTATAATTCTAATATGGCGTTTACTGATGCAATTACCCTTTACGAATATCATTTTGCCGAGTATTCCTTACAGGCACTTGCTACAAGCGGTCAGACGATGACAAACGTAAACGTTAAAAACGGAATGGAAAAGTCGGTAGATTTGATTTTGGACGGTTCTATTGAAACACTTGTAGCCCTTGATGAAAAGCCTGATATAACCTTCAACTTGCCCGACAAGGTAAAAGCACCTGTTGCAGAAGGTGAAGTTATAGGAAGTGTGACATTTAAGATAGGAGACGAGACTTTCACAGAAAATCTTGTTGCAAAAAACTCAGTAGAACACAAAAGTACCGAAAACGTATTCGCTACTTTTAACAACGGTAACACCTTTGCTACTGTGCTTGATTTTACTGCACTTTTCTTCCTGACAATTTCTCTGATTATAATTGCAGTTTTTCTTATAAAGAAGTTTACAGGTAAAATTTAAATATTCTCTTTCGTGATTTTCACGAAAGACCTCTTCCCTTAGCTCATCCGGATAGAGCGTCAGATTCCGATTCTGAAGGCGGCAGGTTCGAGTCCTGCAGGGAAGGCCAAAAAATAAAAGGACACCGTTGGTGTTCTTTTGTTTTTTCACGTAAGGACTCGAACCCTTGGGGACAAAGCGTTAAGAAAACAATTCTGTGAATTGTTTTTAGCTTTGTGTCTGAGGGCTTTGCCCGAGGAGAGAGCAGACCGCAGGTATGCGTCGAGTCCTGCAGGGAAGGCCAAAAAATAAAAGGACACCGTTGGTGTTCTTTTGTTTTTTCACGCAAGGACTCGAACCCTTGGGGACAAAGCGTTAAGAAAACAATTCTGTGAATTGTTTTTAGCTTTGTGTCTGAGGGCTTTGCCCGAAGAAAGAGCAGACCGTAGGTATGCGTCGAGTCCTGTAGGGAAGGCCAAAAAATAAAAGGACACCTATCGGGTGTTCTTTTGTTTTTTCACGTAAGGACTCGAACCCTTGGGGACAAAGCGTTAAGAAAACAATTCGGTGAATTGTTTTTAGCTTTGTGTCTGAGGGCTTTGCCCGAAGAAAGAGCAGACCGTAGGTATGCGTCGAGTCCTGTAGGGAAGGCCAAAAAAATAAAAGGACACCGTTGGGCTACCTACTATAAAGCAGATATAACAAAAACCCTTATGATGTAAAAAGGCGTCATAAGGGCTTTTGTTATTACTTTTTTAATTTTACAATAAATGCCGTAACAATTAACTTCGTATAATCCTCACTCTTGATATATATGTTTAATATGCTGTTCCCTTTTTCATCGTTTACCTGTTCGGTATATGCTTTAGGAAACACCTTTTCTACTAAAGAAATGACTTTATCAACATCACAAATTGAAATAGTTGATTTTCTCTTTTTGGGATTTGATGTCGTAATATATGGGTTAATTGCATCGCGAATTTGATTTTCGTATTTGTAATATTTCTCAAAAGTCTTAAGTTTTTTGTCAAACTTGAGGAAATTCCAAATTGTAACCTCTTTAATTCCCATTTTTTTATTATATTTGTGCAATTTCCGTTCAAGCAAACCAACCATAACCCAAAAGATAATTTTGGGTATTAGACAAACAATAGCTAATGAGAAAAAATACCAAACGGGAAATTTCGTGTTGAAAAAGAAAATTAAGCATATAGGAATTTGGAGTATAGCTAACACAATATAAAATCTCTGCGCGTAATATATGTATCTACTGCCTTTTTTCTTTGTGGGGGAAAATAATGCACACAATAATTTGTCAATTAGTTTGTTTTCAACTACGAGAACTTGATAATTATATTCGTTTATAAATTTTTTTAGTCGGTGACCTCTATTCGTTGTGCCGTAAAAAATGCTTGATATTAAAGGCACTATAACAAACAAGGCAAGTATAATATAAAATTCCATATATTCACCTCCTTAAATTTATTATAACACATATAACTCAAAATGTAAAGTATAACACACTACACCTTTGCAGGGCAAGGCATGTGAAAAAGGACAGAGATAAAAAATTTCTGTTCTTTTTGCCGCAAGGGCGAACTGCGTTCGCCCGCGGGCGTTCACAGAACGCCCCTACAAGTTTAATTTCTTATCAGTAGGTAAATCTGCTTTATCGCAGGTCGCCGTTGGTGTTCTTTTGTTTTTTTTCACAAAGGACTCGAACCCTTGGGGACAAAGCGTTAAGAAAACAATTCTGTGAATTGTTTTTAGCTTTGTGTCTGAGGGCTTTGCCCGAAGAAAGAGCAGACCGTAGGTATGCGTCGAGTCCTGTAGGGAAGACCAAAAACAAAGGGACACCTATGGGGTTGTACCCTAAAGGACAGTTTTTGGAGTACATTACCTACCGACAGAAAAAACAAAACCACAGATTGATTTTCTGCGGTTTTTGTGATATAATAGGCTTATAAGCAACATCTTGTGAAATTAAAAGGAGGAATAATATGAGAAAACTTTTAATGTGTATTTCCATATTTATTTTGTTGAATTTTTTCTGTGTAGGGTGTTGCAACGATCATATTGGAACAGATTACAGCCCTTCTGATATGCCAAGCGAAATTATAGATAGTGCAAGTGAATTAATAACAAAAAATGGGAGTGGTGAAGACAATTTGAAATCTAATTGCAAACTTATAGTTTTACAAAATGATATATCATCTAAAAGTTATGTTTTTATTGATGCGGACAAAAACAGAGCTGAATTACCTTTAATTGAAATAATAAAAGAAATAGGAGCACAAATAAATTGGCAAGATGAAATGATTGCAAATATTGTTTATGATAATAAAAAATATGTTTTGTATACAAATTTAAATAGTATGTATGAAGAAGGTAATGAAAGAAACTTGATAGCACCTCCGCCTGGAACTCAAAACGCATGTTTTAAGTTTGTTCAAGATCAATATATTGTTGGAAGTTCTTCAATAAGATATTTAATGGAAAAATGGGGATTTAATATAAATATTGATTTTGAACAATTTATTATTACTATTGAATAAACAGGAAGACAGGCGACGGTTAGCGTGAGACAAGGAGGGGAGACACAGGGGGAGACACAGGGGGAGACACGGGGACGGTTCTCTTGTCTCCTTTTTCGGCTAAGTGCACGGTTCTGTGTCTTGACAAAAAATTAAGTCTTTATTTTAAGAGACTCCTTTCTTAACGGAACGGTTGGCGAAAGCCAACCGTTCTTTTTTATCTTGCAGATAATACCAAAATATGCTATACTTATGATAGCTTAAGTAGGGTAATATAATCTTCGGTTATAATGGTCGTGACGGTGTAGTTACAGACCGTAATGGTTTGCTCTATATGAGAGCACGTTACTACAGCCCAGAAATGCGACGTTTCATAAATGCAGATATTATCTCAGGTGAAATTTCCAATGCTATAACTCTCAACCGCTACGCTTATGCAAACGGCAATCCTGTTTCTAATACTGACCCGTTTGGGTTGGCTGCTGAAGATAGAGGAAGTAGTAATGCTTTTAATACCATAATTGATTTCTTTAGGAACGATACACATAGCATATATGGTGAACTATTGTTCGGTTCGGGTTCTATTTCTGGAGGAAAAAGTGAGTTTGGTTATTCATTTGGAGGCAGTAAGAATTATTACCCCAAGAAAAGTGCTACTCAATGGGAAAGCTTTTTTGGGGCTCTTGCGGAAATAACTGTGGCAAATGCAAATAGAGAAATCGGAATTGGAAATGAAAATATTTCACTTTCAATAGATGGAGATTTGGATTTGCTTACGGCATATGCAAAAGCAGGAGCTAACTATAAACAGGGACTTGGACTTGAAGTAGGTGCAGGTGCTTCTGTTGTAGATGCTGATGTTAGTATCGAATTAGAAATTTTCGGATTTGGTATCGATATTAGTGTTTCAGGTGATGTTCTTTCGGCAGAAGCAGGTGTAGATGTGGGCGTTGTAAAGAAGAAAGGAAAAACTCGAATCGAATTTGGTGCGGATGCAGGAGTTGGCTTATTTGGATTGGGATTTGATATTGAGTTAATATTACCTTTCTAAGGAGAGATTACTATGATTCAAGGAAAAAAACATATAAATGAAGACGTAGGTTACACATTTTTCAAAAAGCATTATTGCCCTTATTGTAAACAAAAATTGAAAATCTCGACTATTAAAAAGATAATAAATTACAACAGCCCAGATGCAAAGGATTATGATTTTTGGATTGGTCCTACAGGAAATAGACATCTTGTAACGGGTAATATGGAATTCCATATCAAAGGATTTAAATGTCCTAATTGCAATAAATGCTTTTTTGTTGATGAAATAAAAAAAGCTGAGGGGGTTTGCACGGATTCAACAAAAGAAGATATAGCAGATAAAAAATGGAACCATAAGGTTGCATTGGTTTTTCTTGTGGTTTTTGTTGTATGTTATACTATCTATTATTTGGTCAAGTTCGTGCTTTAGATTTATATGAGGTGATATTGTGTTTCGTAAGAGTATAATAATTTTATTATTAGTGTGTATTACGGTTTCTTTTAATGCATGCGGAGTTGGTGATTATGAATATATAATTTCAAACGGCTTCCGTATAGTAAGAGTTAATAGTGAACGCATAGTGTTAAGTGCAGAAAAGTGTATTTATGAATTTACCACAAAAAATGGTAATAAAGGTTTGACCTCTTGTGCAGTTGAAAATTATATTAATGAGTTTTGTTATAACGAGCAATATATTGCAGTTAAGCAATTCGACCCGGAAAAACTTGATTTTGAAAATTTTGAATCAAATGATTTTTCTAATCCCGCATATTATTTGGTAGATGCCGTTTCAACAAATATATATGGTCCTTATAAATCACAAGAGGAATTTGACTTTGCTTGCAAGGAATTAAACGTAGTAGGACTTGGTGAATGGATTTCAACAAGAAGTAATCCAAAAAAATAACGAACAATCAGCGAACAATCAGCGAACAATCAGGGGACGGTTCTGTGATTGGCGCGATGCGGCAGGAAATATTACCTCTTGCACAGTAAGTGATGGAACAAATACCTTTGTTTATGACCAAAACAACCGTTTAACTTCATATAACGGTCAAGCTGTTACCTATGATATGGATGGCAATATGCTGTCTAACGGTTATATTAACTGTGAGTTTGACAGTGGTAACAGATTGATTTCTGCAGGCGGTCACACATATACTTATAATGCAGAGGATGTTCGAATTTGAAGTTTTGGCGAGTATATCGATTCCACCTATTGGCGATTCGAAATGGTTGAATTCAGAGGAAACCGGAGCGATTAACAAACATTCTATTAGAGCAGTGATAAAGGCATTACGTTAATGTGTTAATGATTTTATGGGGGGATAATAGTGAGTAGCAATATTTTTAAAATTGTTTTAATTGTTTTTGCTTGTGTTTTTGTAATATTTGTTATATATATTTCTATCCCTTTTACAGCGTTATTTGTACATGGTGTTATTGAAGGCTTGAAATATGATTCTGCACAAGAACCAAAGCCACAGGTCACATACGGAGAATTCTCTTTGGAATTAACCTACACAGTTAACGATAAAACTATAAATATCAAAGACGTTTATGTTTGTGAGTATTCAGGTTATGACGAATCAATAAATTTGCGTAGATGGAACGGGTATATTAAAAGTTCGCAAGAAGTTGGTTTTTTGATTTTTTGTGACAAAAGCACAAAAGTTTTCTGTAAGTTAGGCGATCCTAGTTATTACATGGGCGATAGTCAACAAGAACCCCATCCAATCATCATAGAAGATAAGGGTATGGTGTCAGGAGTAATTACCGAAGATGAACTTTTGAAAAACTATGAAATTAAAATAATTAGTTGGAATGTAATGCCACCAATAGAAAATTCATTTGAAGAATTTAGAAATACAGAGAACACAGTGGACGGTTAGCGTGAAACCAAAATAGCTAACAAGTAGACAAGGGGACGGTTATCTCGTCTCTTGTTTAAAATACGTTTTTTATATTTAAAATAATAGCTAACATTTAAAATTCTCCTTTAAAGAGAACGGTTGGTGTAAAAGCCAACCGTTCTTTTATATCTTGCGGATAATACGAAAATATGTTATACTTATGATAACCTAAGTAGAGTAACAAACCGCACTATCAAAAATGAATGTGACTGTGTTATCTCAAGCGAGAACTTTACTTACGATGCCGCAGGTAATATCACCGATGCACAATAAGGACATAGTGCCAACCGCAAAAATGCTGCGGAAGAATATGACCAAGGAAGAAAAACACCTTTGGTATGATTTCCTGCGTACCCATCCTGTTCGCTTTTCTCGTCAAAAGGTTCTCGGTAAGTAGGTCGCAGATTTTTACTGTGCAGAGGCAAAGCTCGTCATAGAGCTTGACGGTTCTGGGCATTATACCGAGGAAGGAAAGCAATACGATGAAGAAAGAACTGCTTTTCTTGAAGAATATGGATTGACAGT
>SVQQ01000042.1 GCA_015065265.1 Oscillospiraceae bacterium
TCAATTCCTCTTGAGGTTTCAACTATAACGTGGTCACCCTGATTTAATTTTAAATCTCCGGGTGAGAAATAATATATTTTGCCAACCCTTTTAAACCGTATTCCGGCTACATCTATCATTGTTTCCTCCTTCGCAGATTAAGTGTTACATCTGCTTTAACTGTATCAAAAGTGTTTGAGCTGCAATTTTAAAATTTCCATATTTGCCCATTAATTTCGGGGCATCGTTTGCAAGTTTAAGCATATCAAAGCTTTTTTTAAGTGTGACTTTTTCTGACACAGTTTGTATTTCTTTAAGTTTATCTGTATTTGCCATAAGATGCGGAAGTGAGCTTTTAGAAAGCATTATATCCCTTAAAAACAAAATTAAAATATCAAGAAGTTTGTTTTTCTGTTCAGCATTCGCCAACCAGAAATCTATGGCATCATACAAAGAGGTTTCGCTTGAAACCATCATATTTACAAAGGTTTTTATAACACCGTCTCTTAATTCTAAAAAATCCTCATCTGCCCAAAGCTCCAGAAGAGCTCCTATGCTACCCATTGAGTAAGAATACATATATTCCTTATCACTTGTAAGAGGCACAGCCTTTTTTAAATCCTCCACACTCCATTTTCCCATTTCCAGAATGTGGGAACGGGAAAGGATAGTGGGCAGGATAGTGTTTAAATTATCGCAAATAAATATAAAAACTGCATAGGAAGGAGGCTCCTCAATAATTTTCAGAATAGCATTCTGCCCGGGAGCATCCATAAGATGAGCATTCTCAATTACATAAAGACGGTATTTGCTGTTTGTGGGCTTTGTATAAACAGCTTTTTTCATTTCTCTTAGCTTATCTACCTCAATAACCTTTTTATCTCCGTTTGAAATTACGCCAAGGTCGGGGTGAGCACCGCTCAAAACACTTAAGCACCCGTTACACTTGCCGCATGCAGAGCCGGTTTCACACATAATATACTGAGCAATTTCTCTGCAGGCAGTTTTTTTGCCAAGCCCCTTTTCGCCTTTTATAATGTAGCATTGACGAAGACTGTCGGACTGAACACCATGGGCAAAGTGGGAGATAAGCTTTTGTTGAGATGCTGATAACATAGCTATCCCCTATTATACCTTTTCAAAGCGGTCTACATCTAAAACAAATATTGTGGCACCGCCAATCTGAACTTCAATTGGATATGGTGTGAAAGAAGCAGATGCACTCATTGGCATTGGAGATGCTGTGATCTGAGTTCTTCTCTGGCTCTTTGCACGGATAATATCTATAACTTCCTGAACTTTTTCATCTTCTGTACCGATAATCATAGTGATGTTTCCGGCTTTCAAAAAACCGCCTGTGGTAGCAAGCTTGGTAACGCTGAAACCGTTTTTACTAAGTTCGTTTATAACTTTGTTACCGTCTTCATCATTAACAATTGCAAGGATTAATTTCATAATATCACTCTCCTTAAAGTTTTCTAATTATATTATATAATGAAACACTCATAAAAGCAAGAAAAATTTGTTTATATTAACTGACTTTTGAAAGTGCCTAAAGTTTCATAGGGTTCGGCAATTTTTGATAAGCCGCCCCTGAGATGCATCGGAAAAGCATCCACCTCATCAGTCAAAACCTTTGGTTTTGCCAGCTTCCCCTCAAGTAAACACTGATTTAATCTATGAAAAACTCCGTTAATGTGGTATAATTGTATTGGGTGATTAAATTATGAATAAACAATACAGTTTTACCGACATGGAATATAATAAGCGTAGAAGAACAACCAAAAGAGAAGAGTTTCTCAACAAGATGGACTCTGTTGTACCATGGAAAGAATGGGTTGCAATTATACAACCTATTTATCCGGATGGTAAGCGTGGCAGACATCCTCAAGATATAGAGAAAATGCTTCGTATGATGTTGTTACAAACTTGGTTTAACCTCTCTGATGAAGGTATAGAAGATGCCATTTACGACAGTTATGCAATGCGTTGTTTTATGGGAATTGACTTCAGCGAGGAACAAGTTCCAGATGCAACAACACTGTGCAAATTCCGCAAATTACTTGTTGAAAACGAAATATATGGAAAATTGTTTTCACAAGTCCAAGAAGTTCTCGAAGAAGAGAATAAAGCAGTGCATGGCGGAACAATAGTTGATGCAACTATTGTTGAAGCTTCTTCATCAAAGAAAAATAAAACCAAATCTACTGACCCTGAAATGCACTCTACAAGAAAAGGCACTAAATGGTACTTTGGAATGAGAGCGCACATAGGTGTTGATCCGTTGCACGGATTTGTTCATAGTTTGGTCTGTACCCCTGCCAATGAAGCAGAGCCTAAAGTAGCTGCAAAACTTTTAAGACATGATGATAAGGTTGTGTATGGTGATGCCGCTTATTTGAAAATGGAACGCTATGTTGATGATGACATTGAGCGAGAATATCGTATCAATCGTCAAGTAGGAACATTTAAACGACATTACGGCGACAGCTTATCTTGGGCAGAGGAAAAGAAACTTGAAATGCGAAAATCCTCTGTTCGTTGGAAAGTGGAATATGTTTTTCATATAGTTAAAGATGTGTTTGGTTGGAAAAAAGTAAGGTACAAGGGCATATACAAAAATCAATGCCATGCGAACCTACTGTTTTCGTGTGCCAATTTGTATATGTTGGCAACGGGTTTTTAACACTTCAAGAGGGAAGTGTGCCCATTTATCCACTTTTCGGATGGATAAATGAAAAAAATCAAATATAAAGTGTCAATTTTGACACTGATTTTGATGATTGTTGCCTTCCTCAAGAAAAAATGCTATTTAATCATCATTTACTTGAGGGGAAGCCTGTGCTGCACCCTACAAATTAAAAAGAAATCCGCCCATATTTGAGCGGATTTCCTCAATTTCTATTATCTTTTTTCTTTTATCTCTTATCTCAATTTATTCCACCTGTGCGTCAGCTTTTATCTTTTCAACAAGGTGAGCGGGAACCTCTTCATAGTGATCCATTTTAAAGGTGAATGTGCCTCTTCCGTTTGTGAGAGCTCTTAAATCGGTTGCATATTTAACCATTTCGCTGCAGGGGATAAGAGCTTCGATTTCGGTGTGGTTTTCACTGATTGGATTCATCCCTAAGATTCTGCCACGTCGTTTGTTGATATCGCCTGCAACATCGCCTGTTGCGGTGTTTCTTACTCTTGTTTTAAGCATACCTATGGGTTCTAGGAGTACTGGGTTTGCCTGAGTTAAGCCTGTTTTATAGCAGATAGAAGCGGCAGTTTTAAATGCCATTTCGCTGGAATCAACAGGATGGTAGGAGCCATCAAGAAGTGTTGCTTTAAGATTAACAACAGGGAAACCAGCCACAACACCTTTCTGCATGCTTTCTCTTAAGCCTTTTTCAACCGCTGGAAAATAGTTCTTTGGAACAGAGCCGCCAAATACCTTTTCTTCAAAGATTAAGTCATCGCTTTCACAAGGCTCAAATTCAATCCATACATGACCATACTGACCATGACCACCGGATTGTTTTTTGTGTTTCCCTTCAACCTTAACTTTTTTCTTTATTGCTTCGCGATAGGCAATTTTAGGATCTTTAAGTGTTACATCCACGCCAAATTTTGATAAAAGCTTGGAGCAGATAATGTTAAGATGCTGTTCGCCAACACCTGAAATAACTGTTTCGCGGGTTTCTTTGTTGTTTTCAAGGCGGAAGGTTTTATCTTCACTCATAAGCTTGGCAAGGCCAGAGCTGATTTTTTCTTCGTCACCCTTTGCTTTAGGAACAATTGCAAGAGTAATAACAGGGTCGGGGAAGGGAATTTCGGGGAGCTTATAGCTTACCTTTGGGTCACAGAGTGTGTCGGATGTTTCGGCACAGGCAAGCTTCTGTGCAACACCGATGTCGCCTGCTTCCAAAGCGGACACATCAATCTGTTTTTTGCCTCTTAAGGTAAAGATTTTACCAAGTTTTTCGGTTTCGTCTTTATTAACATTATAAAGTGTCATATCGGGAGTAACTTTTCCTGATACAACCTTGAAATATGTCATTTTACCAACAAAGTTATCAACAACTGTTTTAAATGCTTTAATGCAGGTGGGAGCAGAGCTGTCGCAACCGAGCTCAATCTCTTCGCCTTTTTTGGTATCCTCTGCAATTATAGCTTCGCCTTCATCGGGTGAGCAGCAATAACTTGAAATAACATTTAAAACATGGGTTATACCAATTCTTAATTCGGCACTGCCGCAAATAACGGGAGTAACTGTGCCATTTTTAATACCAACCTTTAATGCAGATTTGATTTCGTCTTCTGTGAAAGGTTCGCCTGCAAAGAATTTTTCCATGAGTTCGTCGCTAACCTCAGCTATAGCTTCATCGAGGATTTCGCGGCTTCTTTTTGCAATGTCAATATGCGATGCAGGAATTTCTTCATATGTAGCCTCAGGGCCTGTAAACATTTTTGCACGCATTTTTATAACATCAACAAAGCCAATTAATTTATCGTTTTGCCTAATAGGGAAGGTAAAGGGAGCTATTGATTTGCCAAAGGTATCGTTAAGCTGCTCTATAACCTTATTATAGTCTGATTTGGGGTCGTCTAATTTATTAACGAACACAAGCTTTGCTAAATCGTGTTCCTCGGCAAGTCTCCACGCCTTTTCTGTTCCTGCAGAAACACCGGATTTACCACTTACTGTGATAATTGCATTTTCGCAAACGTCGGCAGCTTCAATCTGTTCGCCGACAAAATCAAAAAATCCGGGTGTATCTAAAAGATTAATCTTTTTTCCGTCCCAATCAAAACTGATAAGTGATGTATTAACCGAAATCTTTCTTTTAATTTCTTCGGCATCAAAGTCTGATACTGTATTGCCGTCTTCAATTTTTCCAAGGCGGTCGATAAGCTTTGCATTGTAGAGCATTGCTTCAACAAGCGAAGTTTTTCCCGCATTTCCGTGTGACATAAGGCACACATTTCTGATGTCTTTTGTTTGAGCCATAATTAATCCATCCTCCTTTAAGGTTATAAGGCACTTGCGTTAAATGAATGAAGTAAACCTTATTTGAAAGCACCCTTTGGGTGCAGTCCTCTTTATTATTTACAGAAAATTATCTGTTACCTATTTATTTCGTGAAAGTTTCACATTTTCCTTCTTTGTTTTTATGATTTTTCTAACAAAAATACACAAAAGAATTCGTGCAATTTTACTAAAAACTTTACATCCTGGAAAGATAGGAAAAATGTTTTGGAATTGTCAAATTGAACCGAAGGGCTACCCGAAGCTGTACTAAAGTACTGCGAGGGTGAAATTTGGCAATAGGGATTGTAAAAAAAGTCCAGAACGCAAAAAGGCGGAAACAAAGCTAATATAAAAATTAAGACTGCTTGTAAATCTTCGGATTTTGGCTTATAGGTTGAAAAATATCTTTTTTAAGATATTTTTCTTCAAAATTATGCC
>SVQQ01000016.1 GCA_015065265.1 Oscillospiraceae bacterium
TTTTAACCTTTTTTTAAAAGTTTTTCAGGTGTGATTGTCCTCCCCTTTTTTGAGGGGAGTGCATCTATATTATCACCTTTTTTTGCCTTTGTCAACCTAATTTTTACATTTTTTTAAAAATTTTTTCTTTCATATTTATATATTGTATTTATTGGTTTTTTCGGGCACAATATATAGATATGAAGAAAAGGGCGACAAGGATTTACCTGTCGCCCTGATTTTTATTTAATTGCTGAAACGTTTTCACGAACTGCTTCGCTCTTGCCGTCAAGCCAAAGAGTTCCGCAACCGTTTGAGTCTTTGTCAGTTATGTAATAACAGCCGTTTGCGTTAACAAAAATGCCACCGTTTGCATTTTCTTTCACAAGTTCCACCTCTCCACCAAGGGTATATCTCATAAGGTTTGCGCTTCCGTCGGAAAGAATGAAATAGACCTTACCGTTGTGGTACTCGGCATTTTTCATAAGAATGAAACATTCTGAAAGCGGTTTAAATGCCCCGTTCTCAAATACGCCGAACGCCTTTTGTTTCGCATCGGAGGCGATGACGGTGCCGTCGTCGTACACTTCAACTGCGGTGAATTCTCCTGCGTAACGCGCGACCTCTTCTACACCTACTTCGCCCAGAGCATATACGACAAGTTCTTTTGAAGCGTAGTTTGCAAGATACTTTTCGTTGGGGGAAAGAGTGATGTGACTTGCACCCACGTTCGTAATATCTATAAGTCTACCGTCTTTTGCTATGTAGTGATAGTTACCGTTAGCGCCAAAGAAGGCGGGATAATCCGAGTTGAGTCTATATTCGGCAGAGATAAGTTCTGACGTGCCATTTATAGATACGTAGAGTCCTCCGTCTGCGATATAATAAACTCTGTCCTTTGAAACTCTGTCGAGAAGTCTTGTGGCGTTCTCACAAACAAGAGTTGTGGTCATTGTATCAAGGTCGGTGTGGTAGAGTTTGCCCTCTTCGGTCATAAACGCTACGGATTTATCCGCAACTCCTGTGTAGAGCATAGACCACATATCGTAATAACCGATATTGTCACCGATTCTTACGGGGTTCGGTTCGTCAAAATTATCAACGTACCACACGCCCTCTTTATTTTCAAAGACTACATATTTACCACCGCGGTCTATCTTATAGGCTTTGGGGTCGGTGGTAATAATCGAGCGTTTACCGTCGGTGTTCAATACGAAAAGTCTTTCTTCGTAGTCCTGAGTGGTGCTGTCGTATTCGGTGTGGCGATAGAAAATATATTTTCCGTCGGGGGTGGTACTTGGAGTTCCGTAAATTTGTCTTTCGGAAAGGAGATTAAGTTTTCCCGTGGACATAAGGGAATAAGTCTTTCTCCAACTGCTGTAACTTGTGGTAACGTAGCCGACGTAAAGTTCTTCTTCCTTTACTTCCTCTTTATCGCCTGTGGGGTTAACCTCTCCCACGTTTTCGGTCTTGTTATCGGGGGTGGGCCCGTTTTTCTCTTTTTCGTCACAAGAGACTAGGGAAAGCGCGAGAAAAAGAGTGAGTAATAATAAAAGTTTTTTCATAAAGTTCTCCTGATTACCTGTTGTGATTTGAAAAATTCCCCGTTTTCAAAACGGGGAATTTTATCTTTTATTCTACGCTATCAATGATAGTGGTAAAGTCGGGGGCTTTAAGTGATGCTCCGCCGATAAGTCCTCCGTCAATGTTGTCCATTGAGAGAAGTTCTTTGGCATTCTTTGCATTCATTGAACCGCCATACTGAATGGTGATATCGTTTGCAACGTCAACTGAATAGAGTTCTGCAATAAGTCCTCTGATGAAAGCGCAAACTTCTTCTGCCTGTTCGTTTGTAGCAGTTTCACCTGTACCGATAGCCCATACAGGCTCGTATGCGATAACTACGTTTGCCATATCTTCTGCCGAAATGCCTTTAAGAGCACGTTTTACCTGAATTGAGATAAGGTCGAAGGTGATACCGTCGCGGCGGTCGTCAAGAGTTTCACCTACACAAACGATAGCGCGAAGTCCCTTTTGAAGAGCCTGTGCTGTTCTGAGGTTTACTGTCTGGTCGGTTTCACCGAAATACTGTCTTCTTTCACTGTGACCGATAATAACGTATTCAACGCCACTTTCTTTAAGCATATCTGCTGAAATTTCTGCGGTGTATGCGCCGTTATCTTTGAAGTGAACGTTCTGTGCACCGATTTTAATGTTTGTGCCTTTTGTTGCTTCGATTGCCGCGGGAATGTCGATTGCGGGAACGCAAAGGACGATTTCACAAGCAGTCTTGCCATTATTTGCCTTTACAATCTCACCGAGAAGTTCTTTTGTTTCTGCGGGAGTTTTATTCATCTTCCAGTTACCTGCGATGATGTACTTTCTCATAATTATTTACCTTCTTTTTAAACTTATTTATCGTTGAGACAAGCAATTCCGGGAAGTTCAAGTCCTTCAAGGAATTCAAGAGATGCACCGCCACCTGTGGAAACGTGTGTCATCTTGTCTGCAAAGCCAAGGTTTTCAACTGCTGCCGCAGAGTCACCGCCACCGATGATGGTGATACCGCCACATTCAGCCATAGCCTTTGCAACGCCCTTTGTACCGTTTGCAAAGTTTTCCCATTCGGAAACGCCCATAGGACCGTTCCAAACTACTGTTCCTGCGCCCTTGATAGTCTTAGCAAAAAGTTCTGTGGTTGTAGGACCGATGTCAAGACCCATCCAGCCGTCAGGGATAGAGTCAGAATAAATTCTCATAAATTCTGAATTTTCGCTGTATTCACGAGCGATAATGTTATCAACGGGGAGAAGGAAGTTAACGCCCTTTTCGTGAGCCTTTTCAACAAGTTCACGAGCGAGGTCAATTTTGTCGTCTTCTACGATTGATGTTCCGATGTTGTTACCGAACGCCTTGAAGAAGGTATATGCCATACCGCCACCGATGATGAGGGTATCAACCTTTTCGATAAGGTTCTTGATAACGCCAATCTTATCCGAAACTTTAGCACCGCCAAGGATTGCAACGAAGGGACGTGCGGGGTCTGCAAGAGCACCACCCATAACGTCAACTTCTTTCTGGATAAGGTAACCGCATACTGCGGGTTTTTCAGGACAGTACATTGCAACACCTGCTGTTGAAGCGTGTGCACGGTGTGCTGTACCGAAAGCGTCGTTTACGTAGATGTCGCAAAGAGAACCCAGTTCCTTTGCAAATGCTTCGTCGTTCTTTTCTTCTTCTTCGTGGAAACGTACGTTTTCGAGAAGGAGTATTTCACCGGGTTTAAGGGCAGCGGCTTTAGCCTTTGCGTCTTCTCCGATTACGTCTTTTGCCATAATAACTTCTTTGCCGAGAAGTTCTGAAATTCTCTTTGCCACAGGGGAGAGAGAAAGTTTTGTAATATCACCAACCGCTTTTTTAAGGGCTGATTCTGTTGCTGCTGCTCTTTCCTCTTCAGGAAGTGCGTCGATTTTCTTCTTTTCTTTCTTTGAAAGTTTAAGAGTTGAGTTGAGAACGTTGTGAGGACGTCCCATATGTGAGCAGAGAATAACTGCCGCACCGTTGTCTGCAAGATACTTGATTGTGGGAAGTGCTCCTACAATTCTCTTGTCGTCGGTAATAACACCGTCTTTGAGGGGTACGTTGAAATCGCATCTTGCAAGTACTTTCTTGCCTGATACCGCGATATCTTCAATAGACTTCTTGTTGTACATTGTTTTTCTCCTTATATTTGATTTTACTTTTTTCTAATTTATAATTTTATCACAAAAAAACTCTTTTTACAATAGTTTTTGTTAAATATTTAACGTTTTTCGTTCCACTTTTTATATATTGTACTTTTGGACACTCCTCGGTCTTTTGCCACCGCTTTTATGGCGTCCATTCTTTCAAGTCCTTTTTCAAGATAGTATTCCACGTGGGACACTTCGTCAAGGTCTTGCCAGAAGGGTTTTACGTCCTCTTTTTTACATCCTTCTATAACTAAAACGTATTCTCCCTTGGGACTCTTTTCGGCGTAATATTCAATGGCGTTTGAAATTGTGGTTCTTATAACCTCTTCGTGAGTTTTCGTAAGTTCTCTCACCAAAGAAATCCGTCTGTCCCCAAGAACCGAGAGCATTGCCGAAAGGGTATCGCGGAGTTTGTGAGGGGCTTCGTAAAAAATCAGGGTATAGGGTGAGGTCTTGACTTCTTCAAGGTGGCTTCGCCTTTCACTTTTATTAGTAGACAAAAAGCCTTCAAATGAAAATCTGCCTGTGGTAAGTCCCGATATAGACAGGGCGGAAATGGCGGCACAGGGGCCTGGCACTGCGAAGGTGATAATATTTTCACTAGCGCACAGTCTTACAAGGTCTTCGCCCGGGTCGGAAATGGCGGGAGTACCTGCATCACTTACAATGGCGCAACTCTCTCCCTTTTTAAGACGGGCTATTATCTCCTCCCCTTTTTCCCTTTTATTGTGTTCGTGATAACTTACAAGGGGCTTTTTTACACCGATTAACATTAACAGTTTTCCTGTAACTCGGGTGTCCTCGGCGGCAATAAAGTCAACTTCCGACAGTACTTTTTTTGCTCTGTCGGACAGGTCCATAAGGTTACCGATGGGAGTTGCCACAACGTAAAGGGCACCTTTAACAATTTCGTTTGACACGTTTTCCTCCGTTAATTTTGTTATATAACCAAAGGTTTTTTAATTTTCATAGACGGTGAGGCACTCTTTTTGCCTCGTACCATAACGAGAGACGGGGCTGAACCCACTTTTGACACGACTTCAGTCATCTCTTTTGGCTCAATTCCCGACTCACGCATCGCGACAAAAAGGTCGCAAAGTCTGTCGGGGCGGTAGATTACAAAAAAGTCGCCCCCGTTTTTAAGCAGTCTTGAAGAAGCAAGGCAGACGTCCGAAATATTGCACTTATATTCGTGACGTGCGGTAAGTTTCCTCACGTCTTCATTGAGTTTTCCTGAGGTCATTTTCATATATGGGGGATTAGTGAAAACGAAGTCAACGCTTTCCCTATTAAAGCGCCTCATATATGACGGTGTTATATTCTTTACGTCTTCGTGGACTATTTCGATTTTGTCTTCCATATGGCAAAGGGTGACGTTTTCACGGGCAAGGGTTACGTACTCCTCTTGAATTTCAAAAGAGTAGATTTTTTCGGGTTCGTTTTTATAGGTGACAAGTATGGGAATAATTCCTGTGCCTGTGCCTATTTCTGCTCCCACGCTCCCCTTTTTAATTTTTACGTAGTCGGAAAGAAGTACCGCGTCCGTTCCGTACAAAAAGCCTGTGGTGTACTGATATATCGATATATCTTCGTTTATTTTATCAAGTCTTTTTTCCATAGTTTCAGTCGTCAAGTCTGCCTGACAGTTTTATATTTCGCATACTCTGTCTGTCCATATCTTTTGCCGCGGCACTGTCACGCTTGTCGTAGAGTTTTTTACCTTTGCAAAGGCCTATTTCCACCTTTGCCTTGGAGTGCTTAAAATACACCTGCAAAGGTATAAGGCTATATCCCTCTCGTCCCACAAGTCCGAAAAGTTTGAGTATCTCTTTTTTGTGAAGAAGAAGTTTTCTCGCGCGAAGTGGGTCGCGGTTGAAGATGTTGCCCTTTTCATAGGGGCTAACGTGCATTCCGTAAACGAACATTTCCCCATCGTTCACTCTGCACCAGGCGTCTTTCAGGTTCACCTGTCCCATACGTAAAGACTTAACTTCCGTTCCCACAAGTTCAATTCCCGCCTCGAACTTCTCTTCAACAAAATAGTCGTGATAGGCTTTTTTGTTGTTTGCAACAAGTTTTATTCCGTTGTCTTTTCTTTCAGCCATTGGGACTTTCTCCTTGTATATTCTTTACATTACAGTATATCATACTTTAAAACTCATGTCAAATATAGTCTCTTGTCGTCTTTTTGAGGGAAATATAGTTGACCAAAATTTAAGCGCACAACCCGTAAAAGCAAAAGTATCTTTGAGGGAAAATCAACGTTTACGAAGCCGTCGGCGTACTTACGTACGTCAGTGCGAGTAAACGTTGAAGAAATGAAATTGGATAAAATGGCAAGAAACTCACAGAGTTTCTTTCATTAGAAAAATTGCTGATTTAAGTTGAAAAGAAAAAAGTATAGCCTATTTTTGTAGGCTATACTTTTATTAAGGTTTAAACAAAACCCTTCATTTCTGTATTTTCACCAAAGAGACACTCACCTGAAGATTTCGCGGTATTCGGAAGGGGTTATAGAGCAGTATTTCTTAAAGGTGCGAGAAAAGTAGGAGTTGTCATATATCCCCACGGTCTTGCAGATACTGTCTACCGATAGATTAGAAGATGCAAGTAGAGTCATGGCGCGGTATATACGAAGTTTATTTAAGTAATTTATGGGAGAGGAGCCGAAAGCGGACTTGAACTTCTTTATAAAGTAGGTGCTTTCCATACAGGCTATCTGGGCGAGGGCCTCCACCTTGATTTGACATGACAAATTCTCTCTCATATAGCGGACTACCTCTTTAAAGGGACTTTGATTTTCCTCATTTTCACCGCAAAGGGACAGGTATTCGCAGATAATCCTAGAAA
The DNA here is from genome assembly GCA_015065265.1 of Oscillospiraceae bacterium. Taxonomy (GTDB): domain Bacteria; phylum Bacillota; class Clostridia; order Oscillospirales; family SIG627; genus RGIG6353. Next base: position 6,561 of record SVQQ01000016.1, read on the forward strand.
GGTTAGACGAGCACAAAAGGTCGTAGAAGACGTCCTTGTCAAGTTCGTGGCGAAGGGACTGTTCAAAGAGACGGGAAAACTTTTCAGGATCCTTTACCTTTACCGAATAGTGCTCTCCTGACATATTGAGTTTTGAATACCAGTGTTCACCGTCAATCTCGGCATCAAAGTCAATTTCGTACATAGTTACCGAAGAAGGAATTGCAGAATAGGTACGCATCTTCCCTTTGGGCAGAAAGGCAAGTTCCCCTTCCTTTAAAATCACACATTCGTTTTCGATAAGAAGGTAACATTCCCCCTTAACCACGTAGAAAAAGGCGTCGTACACTCCGACGTGCCCTTTGGGGTCCCCTTTCCACACAATAGGGGGTACGTAAAGTTGCACCATTTTAGGTTTTAAGTTAAAACTTGAAATCTTGTTTAAAGTGTCCAAAATATCACCTCAATATTTTCAATAAAATATTATGTTTTTCAAAATAATTATAATTTATAAAATAAACCCTTTATATAAGGGATTTTAAAAATCTTATAAATTTCAAAATAATTTTATAAAAGACAATATTGTACATTGACCTTACCATTGTACCACAATATAATTTAAGTGTAAAGGGGTGATTTTGTGATTAAGATATCAGGTGGAAGAGTAATTGGAGAAACCATATCGGAAAAGAACGTATATATAAAAGAAGGAAAGATTTTTTCAGTCACCGAAGAAGAATTGCCCTTTGACAAAGAACTTGATGCCTGTGGCAACTACGTCAGCCCCGGATTTATCGACACCCACCTTCACGGCGGGGGTGGTTTTGACTTTATGGACGGAGACGAGGAAAGTGTCAAGGCGGTTGCAGACTTCCACCTTTCCCATGGGTCTACCATAATACTTCCCACCACTCTTTCGGGGGATACTGAGGAGATAATAAACTCGGTAAAGACTATAAAAAGAGTTTTCGACAAAGGGGACACAAATATTTGGGGGGTGCATCTCGAAGGCCCCTACTTTTCCAAAAATCAGGCAGGTGCTCAAGACCCCCGTTACATACGTACCCCTAAAAAAGAGGAATATGAAAAAATTATAAATTCCTGTCAGGGCTTTATCAAGAAAGTGTCTTTTGCCCCTGAACTTGAGGAAGCAGAAGAGTTTTTAAAGTTTCTTGCAGAGCAAGACATCATCGCTTCCGCAGGGCACACCGATGCCACGATAGAAGATATAAAAAAGGCTCGGGAACTTGGACTTAATATGGTGACTCACCTTTATTCAGGAATGTCCACTATCACCCGCCACAAAGGACACAGAATTCTCGGAACTGTGGAGGCGGCATATCTTTTTGACGATATTTACACCGAGGTTATCGCAGACGCTTGTCACTTGCCCCCCGACCTATTAAAACTTATCTACAAAATCAAGGGAAAAGACAGAATATGCCTTGTAACCGATGCTATGAGAGGTGCGGGACAGACTGAGGGTGAAACGGTACTTGGAAAACTTGATACAGGGCTCAAATGTATTGTAGAAAATGCAGTCGCCTATCTTCCCGACAAAAGTTCCTTTGCAGGAAGTGTAGCCACCGCCGACAGACTTGTAAGAGTAATGAAAAATGACGTTGGGGTAAGTCTTACAGATGCGGTGAAAATGATGACACGTACCCCTGCCATAGCCCATAAAATTTATGGCAAAGGGGAAATAAAAAAAGGCTATGACGCCGACCTTTTGATTTTTGATGAAAATATAAATATAAAGAATGTAATTTTAAAAGGCAAAATAGTAAAGTAGGAAGGAAAGAAGAAAAATGGAAATCAGAATTTGCAAAGACCCAAAAGAACTTGGAAAGAGCGCTGCAAAATACGTTGCCGAGGCAATCAGAGAGTGCATTAAAGAAAAAGGAAGTGCAAGAATTGCCCTTTCCACAGGCGCTTCCCAGTTTGACACAATCAGCGAACTTGTAAAAGAAGACGTTGATTGGAGCAAGGTTGAAATGTTCCACCTTGACGAATACGTTGACCTTGACGAAAGCCACGGGGCAAGTTTCAGAAAGTATCTCAAAGAGAGATTTTGTGAAAAACTTCCCATCCCCTTGAAAAAGGCACATTTTGTTGACGGAAAGGCGGAGAGTATCCCTGAACTGACACGTGAAATAACAAAAGAACCTATCGACATAGGACTTATCGGCATTGGTGAAAACGCTCATATTGCCTTTAACGACCCACCTGCCGACTTTGACACAAAAGAGTCTTATATAGTAGTAAATCTGGATACCGCTTGTCGCAATCAACAAATGGGAGAAGGTTGGTTTAAGACCTTTGATGAAGTGCCAAAACAAGCAGTTTCAATGACTGTACATCAGATTATGTCCTGTCGCAAGATTGTCTCTTGCGTTCCATATGCAGTTAAGGCAAATGCGATTGAAAAGACAATACATACAAAGGAAACTACACCCCTCGTTCCCGCAACAAAACTCAAAGAGCACAGCGACTTCATTCTTTACGTGGATATGGATTCTGCAAAAGGAATTTTGAAATAAGAGGAAGTTAATATGAAAAAATACGTATTAGTTGGCACAGGATACAGAGGAACGTTCTCTTATCTTTTGCCCCTTACAAGAGATTTTTCCGACAAGTTGGAACTTTCTGCAGTATTTGACTCAAACAAAAAGAGAGCCATGGGTGCCATTGAACTTACAAAGGCTGAAAACGTAAAAATTTACGACGACTTTGACAAGATGATAAGAGAAGAAAAGCCCGATACCGTCATTGTCTCTTCCAAGGACTCCACCCACGATAAATACATAATTCGTGCAATGGAACTGGGTTGTGACGTCATCAGTGAAAAGCCTCTTACAACCACTCCCGAAAAATTCACCGCCATTTATGACACTATGGAAAAAACGGGGAAAAACGTCACAGTCACCTTTAACTGTCGCTTTATGCCCTTTTACGTCAAGGTGAAAGAACTACTCAAAAGCGGTGTTATAGGCGAGGTTTTCAGCGTTCATCTGGAATGGCTTCTGGACACCTCTCACGGAGCCGACTATTTCAGACGTTGGCATAGAAACCGTGAAAATTCAGGCTCACTTTTAGTGCATAAATCCACCCACCACTTTGACCTTGTCAACTGGTTTTTAGAGCAGGACCCTGTAAAAGTTAATGCCTTTGGCACAAGACGTTTTTACGGTCCAACCCGTGACAAGAGAAGTGAAAGGTGTCTTGACTGTCCTCATAAGACAAGTTGCGAATTTTACCTTGATTTAAAGGATAACGACTCTTTTGTAAAACTCTATACAGATGCGGAAAACGTTGACGGATATTTCAGGGACAAGTGTGTGTTCTCTGAAGAAATAGACATAGAAGACACCCTGTCACTTAACGTCAAATATGACAAAGGAGCGCTCCTTTCCTATTCTCTTACCGCCCATTCGCCCTATGAAGGCGCAAAATTCGTCTTAAACGGTTCAAAGGGTAGAATTGAGGCAAACGAATTCACTCTTCCCACAGGGGAACTTGTAAGAGATATCAAGGTATATGACAGATACAATGACGTTATCACCTACAACTTCAATAACGAGCATATGATTACCAAAAACGACAGAGACCTGGGGATGATAGTCCACCTTTCTTCAAAGGAGACCCACTCTGGCGCCGACGTAATTATGCTCCGCCGTCTCTTTGCCCAAGAGGTTGAGTGCGACCCCTTAGGACAGAAGGCGGGAATAAAGGATGCGAAAATGTCACTGGCAATAGGCTTTGCCGCAAACCTTTCCCTTGCCGAAAATAAAGCAGTTGATGTTTCTTGTCTTTTTGGTGAAAAACGAAATGAAAGGGTGTTATTAGAATTTAGTAAAGCATAGTCTATTTTTAAAGACTATGCTTTATATATTATTTGTTATTGTAAATGCAGAGTGCAGAATGCAAAATGCAGAATTAAGGACGATTTGCTTTGCAAATCTTCATTTATTTCGGTTTTCACCAAAGAGACGTCAAATTTAAGCACACAGCCCAAATGAAAAGCACGGATTTTTGAGGAAAAATCGTTAATTGCGACGGCGTCGCCGTACTTGCGTACGGCAGTCCGAGCAAGGAACGAAGAAATAAAAATTGAAATAAATCAAGAAAATTTCGCAGAAATTTTTTCATTAGAAAAAATGTTGATTTGTTAAGATAACAAAAAAGTATAGCCTTTTTTCACAGGCTATACTTTATTAAAGCTCAAATAAACCTTTTTATTTCGGTTTTAACCAAAAAGACGTCAACTCTCTATAAATTTAACTGCTGCGAGGGCTGCAACTGCTCCGTCAGATGCCGCAGTCGATATCTGTCTTATCTGTTTTGTTCTACAGTCACCTGCAACGAAAATTCCTTCTGCCTTGGTGGTACAACTCTCGTCGGAGGTAACGTATCCCCACTTGTCCAGTTCTACTACGTCTTTGAAGGGGGCGGTAGCAGGTGAAAGACCGATAGCAACGAACATTCCGTCAAAGGAAAGTTCACGCTCTCCCTCTTCACCTTTAATAACGATACCTTCGAACTTATCGTCGCCAAGGACTTTTTCGACGGTGTGAGATAGAATTACCTCGATATTATCTTTCTTTTCGATAAGGTCGGCAAGGCGTTTTTCACCTGTGAGGAAGGCGAGATTTTGAATAATTGTGACTTTTTTACAGATTTCGGAAAGAGAAAGTGCCTCTTGAAGAGCACTGTTTCCGCCACCGATTACTGCAACGTTTTTGCCCGAATAAAATGCTCCGTCGCAGATAGCGCAAAATGAGATGCCCTCTCCGATAAACTTCTCTTCACCCTCGACACCAAGGTGTCTGTGGGCGGCACCTGTGGCAATAATTACTGCTTTTGCAGTGTGTTCGCCCATATCGGTGACAACTTTTTTAATACCGTCTTCAGACTTGATTTCAAGTACTTCTTCCACTTCAACGTCAGCCCCCTGGAAAAGAGCCTGTTCTACCATTTTGTCGGCAAGTTCCACGCCTGAAATTGAAGTCATACCGGGATAGTTTTCAATTTTGGGACTGAAGGTCACCTGACCGCCGAAAGCACCTTTTTCAAGAATTAAGACTTTCTTCCCTGCCCTCAGGGCATATACTGCGGCGCAAAGTCCTGCAGGACCTGCTCCTATAACGATAATGTCATACATTTTTTATTCCTCTGTTGTTTTAAAAGTCCAAAGACCCTTTTGAGAAAGGGTCTTTGTTTTGTATTAAAGTGATGCGATAAACGCCTTGATTTCCTGAACACCTGCATATTTCTGATAGTTTTCACCATCGGTAACAATAAGGGTAGGTGCGGTTTTGAGTTCAAAACTTCTTGCAAGGTCTTCGTTTTCGTTAACGTAGAGTTTTTCGTACTCAACCCCTGCTTTTTCAAGGAGACTTACTGCAATCTTACAGTTGGGGCAAGTCTGAGTTGCGAAAAGCATTACTGAGTTTGTATTAACTGCTACTGCAACTTTCTTTTCTTCACAAGCACAAGTTTCTGTATTAACGCCCTGTCTCTTCATAACCGAAGTTTCAAGTACGTATTCTTTTCTGTCCTTGTATTCCTTGCTCTTACCTGCGTTCCAGTTCTTAACGGGACGGTAGTAGCCTGTAATTCTACTGTAAACTTCTGTGTCCTCACCACACTTGTCGCACTTGTAGTGTTCACCTGCGATATAACCGTGGTTCTTACATACTGAATATGTGGGAGAAAGTGTGTAGTAAGGAAGTTTATAGTTTTCTGCAATCTTACGAACGATGTTTGCCGCTGCCTTCCAGTCGGGAAGTTTTTCGCCAAGGAAGGTATGGAAAACTGTACCCGAAGTGTAAAGGGTCTGAAGTTCGTCCTGAATTTCAAGCGCTTCAAATACGTCGTCGGTGAAACTTACGGGAAGGTGCGAAGAGTTTGTATAGTAGGGTGTATCTCCCGCTTCACTTGCAGTTATGATTTCAGGGTAACGTGCAAGGTCGTGCTTTGCAAGACGGTAAGAAGTACTTTCCGCAGGAGTTGCTTCAAGGTTGTAAAGGTCTCCGTACATTTCCTGATAGTCGGAAAGGCGTTCTCTCATATGGTTGAGCACGTCCTTTGTAAATTCCTGTGCCTTCTTGTTTGTAAGGTCCTGTCTAATCCAAGAAGCATTGAGACAAGCCTCGTTCATACCTACAAGACCGATAGTTGAGAAGTGGTTGTTGAAGGTGCCAAGGTATCTCTTTGTATAAGGATAGAGTCCTTCTTCAAGGAGTTTTGTGATTACACCTCTCTTGATTTTAAGAGAACGTGCAGAAAGGTCCATCATCTTATCAAGTCTCTTGTAGAATTCTTCCTCGCTTTGTGAAAGATATGCAATTCTGGGGATATTGATAGTAACAACGCCTATAGAACCTGTGGATTCACCGCTACCGAAGAAACCGCCTGATTTCTTGCGGAGTTCTCTGAGGTCAAGACGGAGACGGCAACACATTGAACGAACGTCGCTGGGTTCCATATCACTGTTAACGTAGTTTGAGAAGTAAGGTGTTCCATATTTTGAGGTCATCTCGAAGAGAAGACGGTTGTTTTCTGTTTCTGACCAGTCGAAGTCACGTGTGATGGAGTAGGTAGGAATGGGATACTGGAATCCGCGTCCGTTGGCGTCGCCTTCAATCATAATTTCGATAAACGCTTTGTTTACCATATCCATTTCTGCTTTACAGTCGCCATAGGTGAAGTCCATTTCACGACCGCCAACTATCGCCTTCTGGTCTTTAAGGTCGGCAGGAACTACCCAGTCAAGAGTGATGTTTGAGAAGGGGGCTTGTGTTCCCCAACGGCTTGGTGTGTTAACGCCGAAGATAAAGGACTCAATGCACTTTTTAACCTGTGAATAAGTGAGGTTATCAACCTTTACGAAGGGTGCAAGGTAGGTGTCGAAAGAGGAGAATGCCTGTGCGCCTGCCCATTCGTTTTGCATAATGCCAAGGAAGTTTACCATCTGGTTACAAAGTGTTGCAAGGTGACTTGCAGGAGCAGAGGTAATCTTTCCGGGAACTCCGCCAAGTCCTTCTTTTATAAGTTGACGAAGTGACCAACCTGCACAGTATCCTGTAAGCATTGACAGGTCGTGAAGGTGAATGTCTGCGTTGCGGTGTGCATCTGAAATTTCGTCGTCGTAGATTTCAGAAAGCCAATAGTTTGCAGTGATTGCACCGCTGTTTGAAAGGATAAGTCCGCCTACCGAGTAGGTAACTGTGGAGTTTTCCTTAACACGCCAGTCGATTTCTTTAACGTATGAGTCAACAACGTCCTTGTAGTCAAGGATTGTGCTCTTCATATTACGCATCTTTTCGTGCTGACGGCGGTAGAGAATGTATGCCTTGGCAACCTCTGAATATCCTGCCTGAACAAGTACGTTTTCAACACTGTCCTGAATATCTTCAACTGCGATAAGGTCGTCTTCTATCTTTGGCTGGAAGTCTGCTGTTACTTTAAGTGCAAGGAAATCAAGAACGTCCTTGTTGTACTGCACGTCTTTTGCTTCAAAGGCGTGTTCGATTGCGTTTGTTATCTTTGCAATGTTAAATTCAGCAACTTTACCGTTTCTTTTTTTAACCTGATACATATTTCAAATTCCTTTCTTTATATAAACATCTTTTTTCGCTGTGTGAGAGTATAATACCATACATTGTGTGCCTTGTCAATAGTTTTTTCAATATATTGGGTATTTTTTTAAAAAAATTGAGTTTTGCACCACTATATATTGTGTGCGCAAAACTCGTAGTTGTGTTATATTACAGACATTTTCGGCTAATTTTAGTCAATATATATAAGTTTTCTTTATTTGTACTTTTTGAATAGTAGCCGAGTTCTTCCTTTTTTAGAAAGACCGTCAATTTTTTCAAGTTCTGCCCTACCCTGTCCCCGAAGGGCAATTCTGTCACCCTCTTTTACGAGGGCACTGTTTTTAACTGTGACAACACCGTTGACTGTTACAAGTCCCGAGGTTATCTTATCGGTGGCAGTGGAGCGTGAAAGGGAGAAGAAGGACGCCACTACTGAATCGAGACGAAGAGAGGCAACTGTGTCGAAGTGCTCCTCAAAGTCTTCGGTTTTCTCTATTTTCAAATTGTCATAAGATTTAATCTCCACGGGGTATCTGCCGATTTTTACAAGATTTTCCACCAAAAAGGGCGCAATAGTCTCGCGGACGATTATTGTCCCTTCACCTTTATTACAGATAATGTCCCCCACGGTACATCTTTCAATACCCAGCGCCATAAGGGACCCAAGCACGTCTCTGTGGGAAAGAGCGGCGTCTGTAAAATAGGAGTCCACGGAATATGTCAGAAATTTAATTTCTGCAAGGGTGGGGTCATTTATAATATCTTCCTTTATATAATAGTCGGGAAGAAAGACGGGGCATCGCCTTTCGGCATTTTCGTATCCGCCATAGAAAAACGAGTCTATTCCCGCTTCTTTCAGCATCGCCGACGCCGAAACACTTTCGCTTTCGCTAAAAAAATTGCCTGAGGTAACAATATTTCTATTTTGCGACCTTTCGGCAAGGTCAAAAAGGTGGGCAAAGCCCACCTTTTCGTCGTCGTTTCTTGCATATTTGTTTACAAGTGAATTTTTATCCATAATATCCGCCTATTTTACGTAGTCGAAGTCAAAACCGTAAATAGAAACTGCGTCTCCGTCCTGTACGCCCATTTCTTCAAGTTTTTCAAAAACCTTTGCTTTTTTCAAAACTTTATGGAAGTAGGATAAGGACTCTCTGTCCTCAAAGTTTACGTTTGACACAAGTCTTTCAATCCAAGGTGCTTCCACTATCCACATTCCGCCTTCAAAGTGGGCGGTAAAGTCTCGGCTTTCTTCAACTACCTCTTCTTCAACGTATTCGCTCTCGTATCTTGTCTGTTCGGGGAGAGTGAGAAGAATTTTTGAAGTCTTGTGGAGAAGTTCGTCAACTCCTGCCCTTGTTGCCGCCGAAATAAAGACGATTTCCATTTCCTTTTCTCTGGCGTATTCTTCAAGTTTTTCCCTTGTGCCGTCCATAAGTCCTACGTCGCATTTATTTGCAACGATTATCTGTGGACGGGCTGCCATTTCGGGATTATATCGGTAAAGTTCCTCGTTAATCTTTTCTATATCTTCTATAGGGTCTCTGCCTTCAACAGAGGCGGCGTCAACGACGTGGAGTAAGAGTCTGCAGCGGTCAACGTGTCTTAAAAACTCGTGTCCCAGTCCTGCTCCGTCACTTGCCCCTTCAATAAGACCGGGGATATCCGCCATAACGAAGTTATGAGTATCCACACTTACAACGCCAAGCATTGGAGAAAGGGTGGTGAAGTGGTAATTTGCAATCTTGGGACGGGCGGCGGAAACCATTGAAAGAAGTGTGCTCTTTCCAACGTTTGGAAATCCTACAAGTCCTACGTCGGCAAGCATTTTAAGTTCAAGGACAAGAGTTTTTTCTTCACCGGGAGTTCCCCCTTTTGCAAAGCGGGGAATCTGTCTTGTGGGAGTGGCAAAGTGGGTGTTACCCCAACCGCCTCTGCCACCTTTTGCAGCCACAAAGCGTCCGTCGTGTCCCATATCATATATTATTTTTCCACTTTCGGCGTCTTTGATAAGTGTGCCTTGAGGCACTTTAATTATCAGGTCTTCGGCGGTTTTTCCGTGGAATTTCTCGCTTTTTCCGTCTTCACCGTTTTTGGCAATAAATTTTCTTTTATAGCGGAAAGGAAGCAGGGTGTTTTCCCCTTCGTCTATTTCAAATATTACACTTCCTCCGTTGCCTCCGTCTCCACCGCTGGGACCACCTTCGGCAACGTACTTTTCACGGTGGAATGCAACGCAACCGTTACCACCGTTTCCTGCCTTAATATAAATTTCGACTTTATCTATAAACATTTTATCACCTTTTTCCACTAAAAAAGGCAAGAGATTCTCTCTTGCCTTTTCTTACTTATCTTACGCTTACTTTCTTGCGTCCGCCTGCCATAGGCTCAAACTTAACAACACCGTCTGTAAGAGCAAAAAGAGTATCGTCAGAGCCACGTCCTACGTTTACACCAGGATGAATCTTTGTTCCTCTCTGGCGTACAAGAATGTTTCCTGCAACACAAGACTGACCGTCAGATTTCTTTGCACCAAGTCTCTTGGACTCGGAATCACGTCCGTTCTTAGTAGAACCGACACCTTTTTTATGTGCAAAAAATTGCAAACTTAATCTTAACATGACTTTAATTTCCTTTCGTGATATTTTGTACCGTAACTTCCAGATTGTCGGGATACTGCTCTTGTAAATCTTTAAGTTGAATCATAAAGCCTTCGATAACACCTGAAACCGCTCTTTCGTCGGCAAGGGAAACAAAGTCCACCTTAGCCTTTATGGTTGCGCTGTCACCGTCTACTACGGTGGCAAGGTCGGCACCAAAAACTTGAGTTATGGTGTTTACTACGAGATTTGTCATAGCACTGACTGCCGCGCACACAATGTCGGGACCGTCAAGTTCAAACATAGCGTGGCCCGAAAGTTCAAAGCCCCAATAAACCTCGTCGGCCTTATAAAACTTCGACTTAATCATTACTTTGCAATCTTCTGAATCTGTACCTTTGTGTAGGGCTGTCTGTGACCGATCTTCTTCTTGGAGTCTTTTTTGGGCTTGTACTTCAAGATCTGAATCTTCTTGCCACGTCCGTTCTTGAGAGCGGTAGCGGTAACTGTGCATCCTGCAACATTAGGTGTTCCGGCAACAAAAGAGTCACCGTCGGAAAGTGCAAGAACGTTATCAAAAACTACTTCTGCACCAGCCTCAACATCAAGTTTCTCGATGAAGACGATGTCGCCTTCCTGAACCTTGTACTGCTTTCCGCCTGTCTTTATTACTGCAAACACGAAAAGCACCTCGCTTTCTTTATTACGTCTCGCTACGGCAGGTTACATCTCTGTATTAGAGCCAAATCGACTCAACCTGCAATATGCGGCATATTATTCTAACACTCCTATATTCTTTTGTCAAGTGTTTTTTTAATTTTCTCTCATTTTTTCAAGAAAGTGCCAAGAGGAACGACACATTTCTTCAAGTCCGTAAACTGTCTTCCACCCCAGTTCTTCATATGCTTTCGTAGGGTCGGCAACACATTCGGGAATGTCGCCTGGGCGACGGTTTGTTATAACGTAGGGGACTTTTACCCCGTTTACCTTTTCAAAGGCTTTTACAATGTCCAGAACACTGTACCCTGTGCCTGTGCCAAGGTTATATACGTGGACTCCCGACTCCGCTACCTTTTCAAGAGCCGCCACGTGACCGAGGGCAAGGTCGGTAACGTGGATATAGTCTCTGACTCCCGTTCCGTCGTGGGTGGGATAGTCGTTACCGAAGACGCTGAGTTGATAAAGTTCCCCTGCCGCAACCTTTACAATATAGGGCATAAGGTTATTGGGTATTCCGTTGGGCTTTTCGCCGATTAGTCCGCTATCGTGAGCACCGATAGGGTTAAAGTAGCGAAGAAGGGTCACGTTCCATTCGGGGTCGGCTTTAACAAGATCTGTATAAATTCTCTCTATCATCAGTTTGGTTGTACCGTAAGGGTTGGTGGTAGAAAGGGGAAAATCTTCTTTAATGGGCACTCTTTCGGGTTCACCGTAAACTGTGGCAGAAGATGAGAATATAAGTTTTTTGCAACCGTATTTTGCCATAGTTTCGGCAAGAATGATTGAACTTGTAAGGTTGTTGTTATAATACATCAAGGGTTTTAAGCAGGATTCGCCTACCGCTTTCAGTCCCGCGAAGTGAATAACGGCGTCAAATTTATTTTCTTTAAATAGTTTTTCCGTCTCTTCCCTGTTTGTAAGTTCAGTTAAATAAAACTTGGGCTTTACACCTGTTATTTCTTTTATTTTGTCAATTACGTTTTCCTGTGAATTGGACAGGTTGTCTGCAATTATTACTTCATTTCCTCTTTTTATCAGTTCAACTGCGGTATGTGAGCCGATATACCCTGTACCGCCTGTAACAAGTACTCTCATATCTATCCCTTTCTTAACCTTATTTTCTTTTTGTAATTTTAACATATAAATAATGTAATGTCAATTCAATAAATTTAAAAAAACCCCTTGTATAACGGAAAATTTTGTGCTAAAATGATTTCATATTTTTAAAGGAGTCCGTGGCGTTTTGAAAAAGAAAGAACTTTTATCCCTTTTGCCTTATATTCTTATTTTGCCACTCTATATTCTGGGCTTTATCTTTATAGAAAGCCAGGTTACTGTGGGGAAGTACGTGTCTTTTTTGCCACTTGACGACTTCATTCCCTTTGTAGAAGTCTTCGTCGTTCCTTACGTTTTATGGTATCCTTTAATGTTTTTTGTGGGGCTTACCCTCCTCTTTTCAGACAGGGAAAACTTCAAAAGATACATGGTATTTATAGGTCTTGCATTCTTTAGTATAATAGTATTGAACTTTTTGTTCCCTAATGTACAAAATCTTCGCCCAAATCCTTTACCACGAGACAATTTCTTTACTGAAATTATTAAAGGGATTTACGAAGTTGACACAAACGCCAACGTCTGCCCCAGTATGCACGTGGTGGGAACTTTCGGGGCGGTGTATTTTTCACATATTTCAAAAAAGTTTAACAAAAAAACTCGCATTTGTGTACTGGTGATTGGGGTTCTTATAACTCTTTCCACCGTCTTTATAAAGCAACATTCAATCCTCGACGTTATAGTGGCTCTTCCCTACGGGGCTGTATGTTGTAAAATTGCCGACAAACACAGGAGAAAAAAGATGAAAAAAATTGCAATTATAGGTTACGGAAATTTAGGACGCGGAGTTGAAGCGGCTCTTAACAACAGAAGTGACGCCGAACTGACGTGTGTTGTAACAAGAAGAAATCCCGAAGACTTGAAAATCAGGACTGCGGGGGTTAAGGTTATCTCAATGAACGACATTGACTCTCTTAAAGGAAAGGTGGACGCTCTTATTATCTGCGGCGGCTCTGCCACAGACCTTCCCGAAATGACCCCCCGCCTTGCAAGAGATTTTAACGTTGTGGACTCCTTTGACACCCACGCAAAAATTCCCGAGCACTTCAAAAACGTTGACAGGGAAGCGAAACTTGGCGGAAATATTGCTATGATTTCTGTGGGCTGGGACCCCGGTATGTTCTCTGTAAACAGAGTTATGGCAAAGGCAATTTTACCCGACTCAAAGGACTATACCTTCTGGGGCAGAGGGGTAAGTCAGGGACATTCCGACGCTATCAGACGAATTGAAGGGGTGCTTGACGCAAGACAGTACACTGTGCCCATTGAAGATGCAGTGAACCGTGCAAAAAGCGGTGAGATGCCAGACTTTACCACCCGTGAAAAGCATCTTCGCGAGTGCTTTGTAGTAGCACAAGAAGGTGCCGACAAAGAAAGAATTGAAAAAGAAATAAAGAATATGCCAAACTACTTTGCCGATTACGACACAACCGTGAACTTTGTGACTCTTGAAGAACTTCAAAAGAACCACAAGGGGCTACCTCACGGTGGACGTGTTATTGTGACAGGCAAGACGGGTATGGATAAGGAAAACAGTGAAACTGTGGAATATTCCTTAACACTTGACTCAAATCCCGAGTTTACCGCAAGTGTTCTTGTGTCTTATACCTTGGCTATGCTGAAAATGAAAGAAAGGGGAATGACCGGTTGTAAAACGGTCTTTGACGTAACGCCTTACGACCTTACAGACAAGTCGTATGAAGAGTTACTCCAACATATGTTATGATTTCTAATAATATAGACGTAAACGAAAAAGGACATCTCACTTTTCAAGGGGTAGATACAGTTGACCTTGCACAAGAATTCGGAACACCTCTCTACCTTATAGACGAAGACAGAATTGAAGACCGATGCAAAGAATATATCTCCGCTATAAGCGAGTTTTTGGGAGAAGGCTCTTTCCCCTGTTATGCGGGAAAAGCCCTTTGCTACACCGATTTGTATCGCACACTTGAAAGACTTGGTATGTGGATAGACGTGGTATCAACGGGTGAAATTTACACTGCCAAAAAGGCGGGTTTCGACCTGTCACGTGCTATGTTCCACGGAAACAACAAGACAGATGACGATATAAAATATGCCATAAGTGAGAATGTTGGCAGATTTGTCTGCGACTCCGAGGACGAGATATGTGCTATTGACGAAATTGCAAAAAGTATAAATAAAAAGGTGAAAATCCTCATTCGTCTCACTCCGGGCATTGACCCCCACACTCACAAGGCTATAAACACAGGGACAGTTGAGTCAAAGTTCGGTGTTGCAATAGACACGGGAGACGCCGAAAAACTCATCAAAGAGACTCTTAAAAAAGAAAACCTTATCCTCATGGGTTACCACTGTCACATCGGTTCACAGATTTTCGAGTTTGAGCCTTTCTGCGAAGCGGCAGACAAGATGCTCACCTTCTCTAAAAAAATCAAAGACGCTTATTCCTTTGAGGCAAAAGAAATAAACCTTGGGGGCGGAATGGCGGTGCCCTACCTTGAAAGTGACAAGAAGATAAGTTACAGGGACAATATCCGTGAACTTGGTAAATTTATTGACACACTTCTAAAAAAACTTTCTCTTTCAAGACCCATTTTTTATATGGAGCCGGGTAGAAGCATTGTGGCTGACAGCGGTATGACTTTATATACTGTGGGTAGCGTTAAGGAAATTAACGGATACAAAAACTACGTGTCGGTAGATGGCGGAATGGCAGACAATCCCCGCTACGCTCTTTACGAGTCACCCTACACTGTAATCAACGCAAGTTTTGCAGACAAGGATAAGGACTACCTTGCAACAATCGGTGGCAGATGCTGTGAAAGCGGTGACCTCATTCAAGAAAACGTTTCTCTTGCAAAACCCAAAAGACGTGATATCCTTGCAGTTTGTACAACAGGTGCCTATAACTATTCTATGGCATCAAACTACAACAGACTTCCAAAACCTGCCCTTGTTACCTTAAAGGGCGGTAAGGCAAGAATTTCTGTAAAGAGAGAAACCCTTGAAGATATAACAAAATGTGACGTTTAATAATAAAACATAAACAAAAGTGAGCCTTTGCAGAAAGGCTCACTTTTGTTTGATGTTATAGGAATTTTCTTTTTTAAATTTGTTTTTTCGCTATTACCTTTTTTACAGGTCCTCTTTTACGGTAGATGCAATAAAGAGTTCATCAAGAGATTTCTGAGGAACGGGTGAGGGACACTGTGTCATAAGTTCGGAGGCGTTTTGCACCTTGGGGAAAGCGATAACGTCTCTGATAGCGTCAAGGCCCAGCATCAAACTTACAAGTCGGTCGAGACCGAAGGCAAGTCCTGCGTGAGGGGGTGCGCCGTACTTGAAGGCTTCAAGAAGGAATCCGAATTTCACGTCGGCATCTTCCTTTGTAAGTCCAAGGGCTTCAAAAACCTTTGCCTGTAAATCCTGACGGTGAATTCTCACAGAGCCGCCGCCAAGTTCGGTACCGTTGAGTACGATATCGTAGGCACGGGCGTAAACCTTATCGGGAGAAGTGAGGAGATTTTCCACGTCACACTCTCTGGGAGAAGTGAAGGGGTGGTGCATTGCCACGTATCTCTCGTCTTCCTCGTCGTATTCGAACATGGGGAAGTCGGTTACCCATACGAATTTATACTGGTCTTTGGGTCTCATACCAAGTTTCTCGGCAACTTCGCATCTGAGTGCGCCAAGTGAGTCGAATACAACCTTATTTTTGGTATCTGCAACTACAAGTAAGAGGTCGCCCTCTTCAAAGCCTGTAAGCCCGTAAACCGAGCGAAGTTCTTCTTCTGAAAGGAATTTAGCAAATGACGAAGACTGTTCGCCCGACCATTTAGACCAAGCAAGGCCCTTTGCTCTATATGTTTTTGCAAAGTCGGTGAGTTTGTCAATTTCTTTACGCGAGAACTTGTCCGCACCGCCCTTGATATTGATTGCTCTTACCGAGCCACCTTCTTTAATAGCAGAAGAGAACACCTTGAATTCGGTGTCTTTTAATACGCTTGACAGGTCTACAAGTTCAAAACCGAAACGAAGGTCGGGTTTATCCGAACCGTAGCGGTTCATAGCCTCGTCCCATGACATTCTCTTTATGGGAAGTTCTACGTCGTAGCCGAGAACTTTCTTGAAGACTCCTGCAATAAAGCCTTCTACCATTGTCATTATATCGTTTTCGTCAACGAAGGACATTTCAAGGTCTATCTGTGTAAATTCAGGCTGACGGTCGGCACGTAGGTCCTCGTCTCTGAAGCATTTTGCAATCTGAATATATCTGTCAAAGCCTGAAAGCATAAGAAGTTGCTTATAAAGTTGGGGTGACTGAGGAAGAGCGTAGAAAGAGCCTGGGTGAACTCGGCTTGGAACGAGATAGTCACGGGCACCTTCGGGAGTAGATTTAATAAGGACGGGAGTCTCTATTTCAAGAAATCCGTTGTCTTCAAAATACTCTCTTGCATATCTTGCAACCTGTGAACGTACAAGCATATTGCGCTGTAAAGGGGCACGACGAAGGTCGAGGTAACGGTATTTTAAACGAAGTTCCTCTTTTACGTCGGTTTCGTCCTTTACTTCAAAGGGAGGTGTCTGTGCCACGGAAAGCACTTCCATCTTGTCAACGTAGAGTTCAATTTCGCCCGTCTTCATATTGGGGTTTATTGCCCCCTCTCCTCTGTGACGGATAACGCCCTCTGCCGCAAGGACAAATTCTGCTCTTGCAGAGAATGCCATATCGAATATGTCACGGTCTGTCTTGTCGTCGAAGGCAAGTTGTATAATGCCTGTCCTGTCGCGTAAATCTATGAAAATAAGTGTGCCAAGGTCTCTTTGCTTTTGTACCCAGCCACAGACTTTGGCTCTTGTGCCGACGTCATCTTTAGTGAACTCTGCACAATATTTCGTCCTATACATATTAAATCTCCTTTTTTCGTCTCTTTGGTTAAAATACAGAAATGAAAGGGTTTATTTGAATTTTAATAAAGTACAGTCTTTTTTCACGGACTACACTTCATTTATTTTCTTTCCACTTTCATATTCTTTTATTGTGAGAAGTTCTGACGAACTTCTTTCCGTCTGTTTCAATTTCATTTCTTCAACGTTTACTCGCACTGGCGTACACTCGTACGCCGACGGCTTCGTAAAACGTTGATTTTCCCTCAAAGATACTCTCTCTTTTCATTTGGGCTGTGGGTTTGTGCCTTTTTGGTTAAAACCGAAAAGGATTTATAATTATTGAAGATTTGCAAGGCAAATCGACCTTAATTCTGCATCATTTTATAATTTCTTCGATTTTTTCGAAGTTATTTATATCAACTTCTGTAGTATCGCCATTTTCCATATTTTTTAATACTGCGCTTCCTTTTTCAAGTTCGCTATCGCCTAAAACAAGGGAATATTTTGCACCTGTTTTGTCGGCGTATTTCATCTGGGCTTTAAGACTTCTGCCCACTTGGTCGAAAGTTACGTTTAAGCCAAATTTTTTAAGGGCAAGTGACATTTCAAAACTTTTAAGTCTTGCGCCTTCTCCCATTGATGCGATATAGAGATGAGGTTTATTTGACAAATCGGGAAGATTTTCCTTTTTATTAAGGGCGAGCATTACTCGGGTGAGTCCCATAGCAAAGCCGATTCCGGGAAGACGAGGACCGCCGAGTTCCTCTACAAGTCCGTCGTAACGTCCTCCGCCACAGATTGTGCTCTTTGAACCGATATCTTCCGAAATAAATTCAAATACAGTTCTCTGATAGTAGTCAAGACCTCTTACTATTTTGGGGTTGATATTGTACTTTATACCTGCTGTGTCAAGGTACTTTTTAAGTTTTTCAAGGTGTTTTTCACACTCGGGGCAAAGGTAGTCCACAGTTTTGGGGGCGTTCTTTGCTATTTCAGAGCAAACGGGGCTCTTACAGTCAAGTATTCTTAAAGGATTCTTGTTAAGTCTGTCAAGACAGGTTTCGCAAAGGTCGTCTTTTGACTTTTCAAAGTAGTCGTGAAGTGCTTTATGATACTTGGGACGACAATGACGACAACCAATGGAGTTAATTTCAAGGCTTACGTCAAGTCCCAGATTTTTGAATATATCCCAGCCAAGTGAAATTACGTTTGCATCGGCGGCAGGATTTTCTGCACCGAATTGTTCTACACCGAACTGATAGAACTCTCTTGAACGTCCCGCCTCGGGTTTTTCATATCTGAAGCAGGAAATAAGATAGTAAAGAGGTAAAGGCATAGGTCCTGAAACAAGTGAGTTTTCAATAACACTTCTAACAACTCCTGCAGTACCCTCGGGACGAAGAGTTATACTTCTGCCTTCGTTGTCTTCAAAAGAGTACATCTCTTTTTGCACAACGTCACTGGTCTCGCCTACTCCCCTTTTATAAAGTTCACTGGACTCAAAGGTGGGCAGTCTTATTTCGCTGTATCCGTACAATGCGGCGGTGTCTTTTATAGTTTGTTCTACCCATTGCCACAGTGGGCTTTCGGTGGGTAAAATATCTATCGTTCCTCTTGGCTTCTGTATCATGGTTTAGGTTCCTTTCTTCGTCTCTTTGGTTAAAACCGAAATGAAAAGTTTTGTTTGAATTTTAATAAAGTATAGTTTGTTTTCAAAGGATATACTTTATTTATTGCCTTTTCTTTTATATCATCTTTTTAGTGAAAGAATTTCTGCGAAATTCTCACCATTTTATCCAATTTCATTTCTTTCGCCCTCCCTCGCTCTGACGTACATAAGTACGCCGACGGCTTCGGGATTGCGAATTTTCCCTCAAAGATACTCTCTCTTTTCATTTAGGCTGTGTGTTGAAAGTTTGAGCGTGTTCTTCGTCTCTTTGGTGAAAAAATTATTGAAGATTTGCAAAGCAAATCGTCCTTAACTTTCCATTTTCAATTTTCCAATCTACACTCTTAATTATTGAAGATTTGCGAAGCAAATCAACCTTAATTCTGCATTTTGCATTTGCGCGGGGGATTTTTGTGGTGTAGCGATTAGCGGAACCTACAAAAATTCAAGCCATACAGGGAGCGTAGCCGAGCAGTGTGTGAGGCTAAAGCGAGTCGGACTGCACTCTGCATTTATAATAATCGAAGGTTTGCAAGGCAAATCGTCCTTTTCTCTTCACTTTTCACTATTATCTTTTCACTAATTATGTACTATTTAACGAGCATTCTCCAGTCAAGGTCGCCTCTTTCAAGAGCCATAATAAGTGCTTCGGCGGTGGCGATATTTGTGGCGTAGGGAATGTTATAACTGTCACAGAGGTGGAGAATTTCTTCTTCGGCGGAAAGTTCCATAAAACCGTTCTCTGTGTCCTTATCTCTGAAATACAAGAGCAAGTCTATTTCGTTATAGGATACCTTTGAGGCAACTTGTTCAATTCCGCCGTGTTCGGGCAAGAATAAAATCTCAACGTCAAGTCCTGTTGCGTCTTCAATAGCCTTGCCAAGACTACCTATGGCGCAAAGTTCGTGACGACTGAGTATTCCGCAATAAGCAATACAAAACTGAGTCATTAGTTCTTTCTTTTTTTCGTGAGCCATAATTGCTATCTGCATAGTCGGTATCCTTCCTTCTTTATTTAGTAAAATTTCAATCTCTTGCGACGTGGCAGTGTGCCCTCAAAAAGAGGAACTTCTATTCCGCATATACGTTTTGCAAGGTTTAGTACTGCCTTACCTGCCTTTGAGCGTTTATCTTCTATTACCGTCTTGCCACTTGATATGAGTTTTTCCACTCTCTTATCATAGGGGATTACGCCAAGTAGGGTAACTGAAGAATGGTCTATTATATCCACAACTCCTATGGAATCTTCTTTCCCTGCTCTGTCGGGGTCAAAGGAGTTTATGATAAGTCTTATTTTTTCGTCTCCCTTTTTGAAAAGGGATGAGCCAAGTTTTTCTGCGGCTCTCACAGATGCTGCATTCTGGGTGCATACCACAAGAATAGTATCAAGTTCCCCGCTGTCACTTGCCATATCCAGAAGTCGTCCCGTTCCTGCCGCCATATCAAGTAAAACATAGTCGTATTCACGCTTTATTGACTTTAAAAAGTTACGGAACATTTTATCCGTCAGGCTTTCATCGTATGTACAATCAACGTTCATTGGGGCAGACATAAAAAACAGGTTTTCGCTTCTTTCGTCACCGTCTGCGGCAACGCCAAGAGACGCTTTGCCCGTCATAACGTCCCAACAGCCGGGGCAGGTGGAATTCTCGTGTCCCAGTGCTATGTCAAGACTTCTGACACCGAAGTCCATATCAACTGCAAGGGTTTTATGTCCCATCTTGGCAAGAGCGTGAGAAAGTCCTGCTGTGACGGTGGTTTTACCTACTCCGCCTTTCAAGGACGCTACCATTATAATTTTTCCCACATTCTCACCTCCTGACAATGACTTAATTTATAGTTACACTTTCATATTATAGATAATATCACAAACTCCTGTAAAAATCAAGTGGAAAGGTGGGCGAAGTTCAAGAAATGTTTACTCTTTGTACTTGAAGTTTTCTCCCTTTTCTGCTAAAATGTAGTTGATTTAGAAACCCTTTTTATGTCATAGGAGCAAATATGAAGTACCTTTCAAAGAAAAACACCTTTTTTCTTTTAATATTTTCTTTTTTAACCTTGGGAACAATTTACTATCTGCCAATACTTTTTGAAAGTATGCTTTTGCAGAAAATCGTGTCTGTTTCCTACATAGTAATTGCAGTAGTTCTGGGCGTTCTCTTTATGCTTGTGAACGGTTCGTCAAGTACCATTGTGGACGGAGAATATGAGAAAAATTACTACAACTCTTTAAAACAGGGGAAAGCTGTGGACGAAGGTGAAAATCTCCACTGGAACCCTTTGAAACTCTCTCTTGCAAAGAGAATTTACTATGCTAAGATTATAATTTGCGTTTTGTGTCCTATCGTAGCCCTGTTCTTTATCGACTACGTTTACTTACTTATATCACTTTTTGAGTAGGAGGCAATATGTTCGACCCCACAAGCGCTAACAGTTTAATGCTCGCATATCTCGGAGATGCGGTATGGGAAACTCTGGTCAGAGAAAGACTGTTTTTCGAAGTGCCCAATAACCCTGCAAAAGCAAACGCTCTTGCCCTTGAATACGTCACCGCCGCAAGTCAGGTGAAGGCACTTGAAAAGATACTTCCTCACCTCACCGACGAAGAAAACGACGTTTACGTCAGAGGAAAGAACACCAAAACACAAAATACACCGAAAAGTGTGTCCCGTTACGACTATCGAAAGGCAACGGGACTTGAAGCAGTTTTCGGCTATAATTACCTTTTAAAACGGGAAGAACGGAACAGAGAACTATTCTCTTTCGCTTTTCCCGTGTGATTTTTTGCCGAAATTGTTAATTTTTTATGAACAGAAGCATATAAATATGGAAAAAATATGCCTTATGTGTTATACTATTGTGCAAAACAAATTTGTTAAAAATTTAAGAACTATATTTTAGGAGGAAACATAATGAGCAAGAAGTATGTTTATCTGTTTACCGAAGGTAACGGTAAAATGCGTGAACTCCTTGGTGGTAAGGGTGCAAACCTTGCAGAAATGACCAATCTCGGTCTTCCTGTTCCCCAGGGATTTACAATTTCCACAGAGGCTTGTACACAGTACTATGAGGACGGCAGAAAAATCAATGCTGAAATCGAAGCCGAAATTATGGAAAACATTGAAAAGATGGAAAAAATCACAGGCAAGAAGTTCGGAGATAAGGAAAATCCCCTTCTCGTATCCGTTCGTTCAGGTGCAAGAGCATCTATGCCCGGTATGATGGACACCATTCTTAACCTCGGTCTTAACGAAGAAGTTGTAGAAGTTATTGCAAAGAAGTCCGGAAATGCAAGATGGGCTTACGACTGCTACAGAAGATTTATACAGATGTATTCCGACGTCGTTATGGAAGTTGGAAAGAAGTACTTTGAGGAACTCATCGACAAGATGAAAGAAGCAAAGGGCGTAACATTTGACGTTGACCTTACTGCTGACGACCTTAAAGAACTTGCAAATCAGTTCAAGGCTGAATACAAATCAAAGATTGGTACAGACTTCCCCAGTGACCCCAAAGAACAACTTATGGGCGCTGTAAAGGCAGTTTTCCGTTCTTGGGATAACCCCCGTGCAAACGTTTACCGTCGTGACAACGATATTCCTTATTCTTGGGGTACCGCTGTTAACGTACAGATGATGGCGTTCGGTAACATGGGTGACAACTGTGGTACAGGTGTTGCATTTACTCGTGACCCCGCTACAGGTGAAAAGAAACTTATGGGCGAATTCCTTGTAAATGCTCAGGGTGAAGACGTTGTTGCAGGTGTTCGTACACCTATGAAGATAGAAGAAATGGAGAAGAAATTCCCCGAGGCTTACAAGCAGTTTACAGACGTTTGCAAACTTCTTGAAAACCACTATCACGATATGCAGGATATGGAATTTACCGTTGAAGAAGGTAAACTCTATATGCTCCAGACACGTAACGGTAAGAGAACTGCTCAGGCTGCTCTTAAAATCGCGTGTGACCTTGTTGACGAAGGTATGAAGACCGAGGCTGAAGCGGTTGCTATGATTGATCCCAGAAACCTTGACACTCTTCTTCACCCTCAGTTCGACGCAAAGGCTCTTAAGGCCGCTACTCCTATCGGTAAGGGGCTTGGCGCTTCTCCCGGTGCTGCTTGTGGTAAGATTGTATTTACTGCAGAAGATGCAGAAAACTGGAAGGCAAGAGGCGAAAAGGTTGTTCTCGTAAGACTTGAAACCTCTCCCGAAGACATTACAGGTATGAAGGCTTCTCAGGGTATTCTTACTGTTCGTGGCGGTATGACATCTCACGCAGCGGTTGTTGCTCGTGGTATGGGTACTTGCTGTGTATCCGGTTGCGGAGACATCAAGATGGACGAAGAAAACAAGAAGTTCGAACTTGCAGGTAAGACCTTCCATGAAGGCGACTACATCTCAATCGACGGTTCAACAGGTAACATCTACGACGGTATCATCGAAACAGTTGACGCTACCATCGCAGGTGAATTCGGTAGAATCATGGCTTGGGCTGACAAGTATAGAAAACTTAAAGTTAGAACTAACGCTGATACACCCAGAGATGCTAAGAAGGCAAGAGAACTCGGTGCTGAAGGTATCGGTCTTTGCCGTACAGAGCATATGTTCTTTGAAGCAGAAAGAATTGCGGCATTCCGTGAAATGATTTGTGCTGACACTGTTGAAGAAAGAGAAGCGGCTCTTGAAAAGATTCTTCCTTATCAGCAGAAAGACTTTGAAGAACTCTATGAGGCTCTTGAAGGTTGCCCTGTTACTATCCGTTTCCTTGACCCCCCTCTTCACGAGTTCGTTCCTACTGAAGAAAAGGATATCGAGGCTCTTGCAAAGGCTCAGGGTAAGAGCGTTCAGGCTATCAAGGACATCATCGCATCTCTTCACGAATTTAACCCCATGATGGGTCACAGAGGTTGTCGTCTTACAGTAACATATCCTGAAATCGCAAGAATGCAGACTAAGGCTGTTATCCGTGCGGCTATCGCAGTTCAGAAGGCTCACAGCGACTGGACAGTTCGTCCCGAAATTATGATTCCTCTTACAGGTGAAGTTAAGGAACTTAAGTTCGTTAAGAACATCGTTGTTGAAACAGCAGACGCTGAAATCGCAGCAGCAGGTATCAACCTTGAATACGAAGTTGGTACAATGATAGAAATCCCCAGAGCATGTCTCACAGCAGACGAAATAGCAAAAGAGGCTGACTTCTTCTGCTTCGGTACAAACGACCTTACACAGATGACATTCGGATTTAGCCGTGACGACGCTGGTAAGTTCCTCAACGCTTACTACGAAAGCAAGATTTACGAAAACGATCCTTTCGCAAAACTTGACCAGAACGGTGTTGGTAAACTCATGGATATGTCAATCAAGAACGGTAAAGCAGTTAACGCTACAATGCACTGCGGTATCTGTGGTGAACACGGTGGAGACCCCTCTTCTGTTGAATTCTGCCACAAGATTGGTCTTGATTACGTTTCATGCTCACCTTTCCGTGTGCCGATTGCTCGTCTTGCAGCAGCTCAGGCGGCTATCGCTGAAATGAAATAACTCTCTTTGTTTTTGGGCAAAGCCAATTTGAAAAAATAAGGCAAAACCGAATATAAAAATTAGACCTTGTAGGAGAAATCCTATGAGGTCTTTTTTTACACTGAAAACCCTTGAAAAAGCTTATAAAACACGAATTTTATAATCATTTTTTAAGTGAATTATGAAATAGTAGTTTTATAATCAGAATTGCCCCTAAAATTATAAAAGGGGTTGCCCCATAACATATAAAGCAAA
>SVQQ01000017.1 GCA_015065265.1 Oscillospiraceae bacterium
AAAACTTTTATTACAGCGGTGATGCAGGAAGTATCAGTCGCTTACAATCCATAACACTTTCCAATAAAGAAAACACAATAAAAGGTGTTTATAATATTTCCAAATGGGTTAATTATATCCCTTTGCGATACTTGTTTGGAGAGGCGAATCTAACAAGAGTTTTTCACTTGTACAAAAACGATAACATTTATGGAAGTATTGTGTTTTCAAAACACGGTTTTCTAAAAAGTTTTTATATAATAGCGTTAGATAGCGGAGAAATATTCCATTGCTATTCTCTATCTCGTGGCTCATTTAATTACGTTACAATTTACCAAGGTGACACTCAAATTGCTTTGGTAGAAACCTATCTTTCGGTAAATGATTATAAATACACCCACAAGCTTTACTTGTTAGATGACTATAAACAGTTTGCTGATACACTTTCATTTTTTGTAATATACTATGCAAGTTATAATTTTGCTCAAAGAATGCATATGAGCAGCGGTTCTGTGAGTGAAAAGGCTTGGAGTTTTTCAAAATACGCCGATAAGTACAACCCCAAATGGCGTGAAACACATTTTCCTGATGAAAACTTTTTCGGCAAAACGAGTCTTATAAACAAATCATATGGAGATATTTAAAGCGGAGTGAAATCACTCCGCTTTTTGCTATGTATAAGTCAAAATATGCTGTTTTTCGTCAAAAAATTTTATTTAAAAATTGCCAGAAAACCCAGTATTTATAAGGGTTTATCACACTTTTGTGTTATTATAACACGAGCCTCTATTCTACGAACTATTCCTGTTGCTTTCATATATAAATCTCCTTTAAAAACAAAATCGTGATACTATTATTTGTGAGTAAAGGGAATTTATACTGTGTGAATTTACTTTTTGAGGTTTGTGTGATATAATAAATTAAATCTTTTTTGGAGTGTTGATTATGAAAACTCATTTTCATATAGAAAATAAAGAATTTGTTGATTATCTTAAATTGACAACCAACGGAAAGACACATTATTTTTGTGATGACTTAACTATTGAGTTTGATGACTGCGAAAATTTAGATGTAGATATTGAATATGTGCGAGCTGAAGATTATTTTAAAATCAAATCGAAAAATCTATTTCTTAAATTATTACTAACCATAGTAAAGTGGATTTTTTCTCCTTTGATATACTTTATTGATAATGATGACGGAATACGCTTGGACAAAGGTTATAAATCTTTTAATCCGTTTACGCTCAAAAAATCTTTTTCAATTGTTTCTCCAAACGAAAAAACAGTTAACATCCATTACATTGAATCAAAATATGACAGAATAACAAAAAAATACTCCCCGCCATCGATAGAACTCAAAGTAGATGGCGTCATTGATAAAATCGAAGAAACCACATTTTCAAGTGCAACATTAAAACAGGAATGGAACACATATCATACTCCTGCATTTACAGTAATAATGATTCTTATTTTATTATTAAATATACTGAACTTTTCAATATTTGCAAAAGTAATTAGAGAAATACCAGTATGCTCAACATCTGAAAATATTGGTGGCATAATTGGAATGTCGTTTTGTTCACTCGTTATGATAGCATTATTTGTTGCATACATTGTTGTTATTGTGAAAGCATATCGACTCCAAAAGGAAGTAATAAGCAAAAACATATAAGTTCAGCGGAGTGATTTCACTCCGCTTTTTCTATGTACAGATCAAAATATGCTAATTTTCGTCAAAAATTTTTCTTCAAAAATCGTCCGCAAACCTAATGTTTATAAGGCTTTATCGCACTTTTGTGTTATTATAACACGAGCCTCTATGCGGCATACAATACCTGTTGCTTTCATATATACATTTCTCCTTAAATTACAAATTGTGTTGTTAGTATTTGTGATAAAAAGGAATTTATACCGGGTGCGTTTACTTTTAAAAATAAATGTGATATAATAAATTAAACCTTACACAACGAGGAATGTTATTATGAATTTTTGCGAACAAAACAAAAAGAAAGCCATAACCTTCAGTTATGATGACGGCATAACACAGGATATTCGGCTTATTGAACTCTTAAATAAATACTCTCTGAAATGCACCTTTAATTTAAACTCTGAATTATTATCTAAAAAAGGTATACTTATGCGCGAAGGTAAGCGTATTGCACATTATAAAATACATACCGAAGACGTTAAAGACGTTTATGAAGGGCACGAGGTTGCAGTTCATACACTGACACACCCAAACCTTACACGTTGTGAGGAATGAGATTATCCGTCAGGTTGAAAAAGACCGACTGAATTTATCCGACCTCGTGGGATATGAGGTTATTGGTATGGCATACCCTTGCGGCGGCGTAAATAACGATGACCGCGTTGCTGACGTTATAAAGAACAACACAGGCGTTAAATACAGCCGCACCATTACCACAAATAACAGTTTTGATTTGCAAGAAAACCTCTACCGTTTTAATCCCACGGCATATCATTTGGATTTTGAAAAAATGATGCAACTGGGCAGAGAATTTGTAGAACTTAACCCTGAAGAGCCAAAGGTGTTCTATATTTGGGGACATTCCTACGAAATGGATTACGGTGCAGACTATTGGGTTAAATTAGAAGAATTTTTCAAACTCATCAGCAACAAAGACGATATTTTTTACGGAACGAACAAAGAAGTTCTTTTATAAAAAGCGAGGGATTTTCCCTCGCTTTTGCTATGTATAGGTCAAAATATGCTGTTTTTTGTCAAAAATTCTTCTCTAAAAATCGCTCGAAAGCCCAGTGTTTATAAGGGCTTATCGCATTTTTGTGTTATTATAACACGAGCATCTATTCTACGAACTATTCCTGTTGCTTTCATATATACAAAAATCTCCTTGCTTTACAAATTTGTACTGTTAGTATCTGTAAAACAAGGAGATTTATACTTGATTTTTTATTATGCCATTGTTTTAAGCATTTCGAGAGTAACCTCATATTTTGTAGCCTTATTCTCGATAAAGTTTTGATACTCTTGTCTCATATATTCTGCCATTCGGCGAACTTCATTTCCCGAACTTCCCGCAATGTGAGGAGTTAAAATGCAGTTTTCAAGTGTATAAAACTCACTGTCCTCAAGGGGCGGTTCAGGTTCTGTTACGTCGAGAATTGCAGTAACGTCAGGACGAGATTTTAAAAGGGTAATAAGGTCACTTTCAACAACCTGTGCACCGCGTCCTGTGTTAAGGAAAGTAGCATTAGGTAGCATTTTTTCAAAAAGTTCACCGTTTAGCATTCCCTTTGTGGCTTCATTGTTTGCAAGGTGATTTGATACTACCTGACACTCTGCAAAAACATTTTCAAGAGAAGTCTTTGTCACCCCAAGTTCTTTTGCTTTTTCATCGGGTAAAAACGGGTCGAAAACAAGAACTTCAAGATTGTAGGCTTTCAGCCTTTCGATTACCATTCTGCCTATCATTCCTGCACCGATAATGCCCACTTTTACGTCATAGTTTCCGGGATACTGATTGAAAAGTCTCTTTGAAGTACGCGCATCTGTAAATCGCATAGTTCTGAAAAAGCCCTTATTTGCAAGTACTATCTGAGCCACAGTGTATTCAGCAACAGGTACAGCGTTTGCCGCCCAAGCGGAAAACACCCGAACTCCGCAGTTTAAAAACGGACGCGCGAAATACTGCACAGTACCTGCACCGTAAAAAATCGCTTTTAACTTCGGCAAATACTCTTTTATCTCTGTTTCGGAATATTCACTCATTCCCCAAGTTGAAAAAACAAACTCTGTATCCTTAAACTTTTCGGGATTATTTAATACGTATTCCTTTGAAAAAATATTTTCTTCTGCCATAAATACTTTTTGTATCATTTTAGGCTTTTCGGATAAATAAACAGTTTTCATTTAATTATCTCCTTCAATGCCCTTGTTTCACTTTCAAGGGTCTCTATTTTTCCGTCAGGCATAAACTCAAGCAAAAGAGTTCTGTCTTTGTCAAAACATTTAAGGTACTCTCTCCATATTTCAATACCCTCGAACAAAGGGAATTTTTCTTTACCCTTCCAGTTGAATACGTGCAAATGCACAGTGTAAGGGGAGAGGAGAGTGGCATATTTTATATTCTCTTCTTCACTTCTGTTTTGATTTGGTTGCCAGTACATTTGGAAGTTTTCGGAGTTTATAGTCTTAATCACTTGATAAGCAGATTCTTTTGTGTTTGTGTATGTGTTGTTGTGACATTCCATACACAAAACTACACCGTGTTCTTTTGCTATATCCGACGCTTTTTTACAGTCGTCAAAAAGTTTCGCCCTTTCTTCATCGGTGTAGTCACCACTGTTTTTATCACCGCACCAAAGCCTTAAAACGTTTGTTCCCAAGATTTTGGCAGCATCAATATAACTTTCCAGTTCTTCAATGGGTGTAACACCAAGCCTAAAATAAGTACCATAGGAACAACATTCAATGTCGTATTCTTCCTGAAGTTCTTTGATTTCACTTGCCTTTTCGGGAGGAACGTGTACGTCGCTGCCCCATTCAATATGGGTCAGTCCGCATGACTTCATTTTTTCAAGTATTTCTCTTGGAGTGTAACTTCTGAAAGATACAGAAACAAGACCTAATTTATAACTCATCGTCATTTCCCTTCATTTCAATGTGTAAATTTTCACCGTCTACTTCGTATACACGGTATCTTCCATTTCGGTTATAGTAGTGTTTGAACTCACTAAGTTTTCCGTCAAAAGAGTACTTACAAACTGCCCCTTTATAACTGATAGTAATAGCATTTTCAAGCACTTCAATGTCACACTCTTTTTCTCCGTCAAACTCAAAGACGGGCAGTGTGAATTTTCTTGAACTGTAATGAGCATCAATTCCCTTTTTAGATACCTTGTAACTTTCTACTGTTCCATCTGACGTCTCAAATACTGCCGACACTACGTCTGAAACGGTAAAGTCCTTTAGAACGTAAGGCATATTAGCAAAACCTACACTTCCAATAGAAGCAGCCCCTGGGTTTTCGCCTTCAATTTTGTAGTTTGGAGCAGGGGAGAAGGGAGTAGAAAGACATATCTCCGAAGGACAACCTTTCTTGTGAACTCGTCCAAGACCCGACGCATCATAGTGAAGGTCGGCGTTCAAGTCAAATTCAAGGTGATATCCACCTGCAGACATAAACACCTTGTGGAAATCTTCACTCGTTTGTATCAAGTAGTTTTCCTCTGTTATTACTTCTTCAATGTCGTCGTCTGCAAATAGATATGCCAGATAAGCGTTTGATGCCACAGTAATCATATACTTGTCAAAGTAAGCATATTTTTCGCACCCCATTTTACTTTCAATAGGGTAGCGGTTCTTCACGTGGTGAATTGGGTAGGTGTCAAGATATTTGAGAGCACACTTTACCGCCATCGATGCCCCGTGCTTGAACTTTCCTGCCATAAGGGCATCACCCTTTTTCTTGTAGCGCACTGCTTCCAGTTCAAAATATGAGGCTAATACCATCTCGTTGAATATGAACTGATTACTTCTTCCGCCAAAGGCAACCTCTCCTGTCACCGATTGCATTTTAAGGGAAAGTTCACTTGCCTTGTCAAGCCTTTCTTCAATGGTCTTCAAGTGTATCCCGTCATAACCCATAGGAATCAGTGACGCCAAGAGCACTCTTGACATATAGTCGTAAAGAATTGGATTATTAGGGTCTTTATACATTCCGTTCTCGTCATAGCACAGCATCTGTGAAGAAACTTGCCAGTCGATAAAGTCACTGTTGTTAACCCCAAGGTATTTACCTCTGACAAAGTCACTTACCGCATTAAAGGCGGCCCAGTTGTTTACAGGAGTGTCGGGAGAAGGTGCAATAACTCCATATTCTTTCCAAGGGTCAAAATCATAGAAACAATCTTTCCAACGCTTAATCTCCTCTTTTGAAAAAAGGTCGCACTTTTCAAGCGCCATAAGACAATGGCATATTTCTCTTACCGAAAAGTCGTTACCCGCTCTGTCCTTTGAGGAAATTTTAGGAATACTTGCACAGCAAATTGTCATAGCCTCACGAAAAGTGTCAATAAGGTCAAGTCTTATTTTGTGAGTCAAGAGTATTCCTATATTTGCCACAAGTCTCGGAAATCCATGCTCTTTTAAGCCGTCTTTTTTGACAGAGTCAATATAGTCGAGTATCTTTTCGTTGTCATAGGCTAAAAGAGCCTTTTCCATTATTTCTATGTAGTTCTTTTTCATAAAAACTCCTAAAAGATGTTCTTATTTTCTCTGTAACTTCTCCAAATGTTTTCAAAGAAATCATCATCTTGAGGTAAAGGACGTACGTCTCGAACTATTACCTCAAAACCATTTTCTGTCAGAACAACCTCTTGAACTTTCTTGGGGTCGCCTGTCGCGTTTGCCATAGCAGTAAGTACTGCCCCTTGCGTTGCAAGAACGTCTTTTAACTTGATATCTTTTGCCACTTTAAGTTCTTCAAGAGTAACGCAAAGCGTCTCTTTAATTTTATCAATGTCACGCACTGCCGCCGCATAGTCACTCATTCTGCGTTGTGCCGCCTTGATTTTGTCAGATTCATTATAGCACAAATTCAGGTCTTCTTTTGAAATAATTTCAGAAAATTTATCTTCGTCCACCATTTTGTTAGGATATTGAGATATATATTGTGCCGCTCTGAGAGAGCCAACCTGTCCTGCATTGAGGGCAGAACCGCCTGGGCGAGAAATACCGTGAGTACCTGCACATTCACCTACTGCAAAGAGTCCCCTGACAGAAGTCTGCCACCACATATCAACTGCAACACCACCGTTGTTGTGCTGCGCTGAGAGAGCAATTTCAAGGTATTCCTTTGTCAAATCAACACCCTTGTTCTTGTAAAGTTCAATGGCAGGAGTGTTCATTTTAGCAAGTCTGTCAATGGGAAGACCAAAGGTTGCACCTGCTTTGTTCAGGTAGTCGTAAGCCTCGTCGGACAACTTTGTAAAATCAATTTCAAAAGGATTCTTTGTAAAGTCAAGATATACTTTTCTCTTTTTGTCTACACACTCTTTGTAAACTATCATATCTATAAGGGAAGAACCCTTTTCGGCTTTCTTCGGGTCGAAAGGCCACTGATATCCCTTTAAGAAAACAAGGGTAAGCCCAAAGTACTTGTCTTCAAAATAATCCCACAAAAAGTCATGCTCAACACCGTCTTCGTCAATTGAAACAAGTCTCGGAAGTACCTGCATATAAGTTCCCGAAACGTTCCAACGTGGATTTACCGAAGCAAGACCGTATTGCCAGAGAGACAGGTTTTGCATCTTTGCTCCCGCAAGAATTGCAAGTCCCGAAGAACCTGTATGGGAGAGGGGATATACACTGTCAGCGTAAATTCCCGCAGGACCGCCTGTCGCCATTACAACGTCAGGGCATCTGAAAGCACATACTTCGCCGTCCTTTATTGTGAGAAGTCCTGCCACTTTACCTTCGTTTTTCAAAATTTTCGCTACGTAATATCCGTCAAAAATGTCAATGTCAAGGGACTCTACCTTCTTTTGAAGAGCCTCTGTCATAAATTTTGAAGTAAGAGGTCCGGCGGATGTTGCCCTTGCATAAGGGTCGTGGTCGGTCTTGTAACCTACGTACTCTCCGTATCTGTTAACAGGGAACTCAACTCCCAGTTCGCAGAGATTCAAAAAACATCTTGAAGAAAGCGCCGCTTCACAAAGTGCGTTATCTCCGTCAACCGAGCCTCCGTCAAAAAGGTTTTGAGCCATCTTATATACGCTGTCGGGAAAATCTCCGCCAAGTCCCAACTTGTAGTAAGTCTGCTTGTCGCTACCTGTGTTTCTCGAAGTACCGCAGTTTACACCTTCGGTTACAATAGCAACGTTTACACCAAACTGTTTAAGTCTTGCAGCAGCATTATAACCTGCCGCACCTGTACCTATGACGATACAATCATAACTGTAAATTTTCATTATAATCTCCTAATATGAAATCCACCGTCAACGTCTACTGACTGACCGGTAACGTAAGGTAAAGAACCGTTAGAAAGTGCCCATACCGCATTTGCAATATCTTCAGGCTGTCCCCAACGCTTAATGGGAAGAAGACCTCCGTCAATCAAGGCATCGTATTTTGCCTTAACTTTGTCTGTCATACCTGTTGCGATAATACCGGGTCTGATTTCGTTTACTACAATTCCGTATTCTGCAAGTCTGTCGGCAAAAAGAGTTGTAATCATAGTAACTCCTGCCTTTGAAATGCAGTATTCACCGCGGGAAGTACTACTTGTATATCCGGACATTGAGGAAATGTTCACAATACTTCCGCTATTATTTTTAATCATTTCATTTGCAACAAGTTGTGTTAAGAATAAAGTGCCCTTTGTGTTAATGTTCATTACGAAATCATAGGACTCTTCTGTCATTTCAAGAATGTCTGCGCGAACTCTGGGGGCTACTCCTGCTACGTTTACAAGAATGTCAATTTTTCCATATTTTTCAACTGCAAGTTTTACGTAATTTTCACGACTCTCTTTTTTGCTTAAATCACCCTGAAAGTAAGTGAACTCACCTTCAAGTTTTCTCGGCATCTCGGCAGCCACGTCCATTCCCACAACCGCAACACCGTTTTCAAGTAATTTTTCAGCAGTTGCAAAGCCTATACCGCCTGCAACACCTGTAACTAATGCAATTTTCATTATTTTTCTCCTCCACACTGTTTTTTGTAAATTGGCATAAATACTTCTTTATCTCTGATTACACAACCGGGCGTACCTCCGGGAGTTCTCATAATTTCCGTACACTTGGAACAACAGATACAAACTTTCTTTCTGTCCATTTCCTTATTGTTGATAATGTCTTTTGCAAAGTCGGGATAAGCAAAAATTGTTCTTCCGAAACCTGCAAAATCAAATTTTCCGTCTTGAATGTAAGAAGCCACAACGTGAGGTGCTGCAACACCGAGGAAGGAAACTGCAGAACAGATAATATCCATTTCAGGCACCATTTCTTTGAGTTTTTTAGTTCCTTCAAGAACACGAGCAACTCCTTCAAGAGGATGCTCTGCTACTTCATAACCACCCTTTGCAAAAGGACGGTTTACGTGAGGATTGAAGTAAGGATTACCCATTGTGATATTAAGAAGTCTCACTCCGTAAGAGTATAACTCTTTTATGAGCCACAAAGGTTCTGTAGTATCGAATTCAAGGCCGCCATCCTTTTTTACGCCAAATCCGTAAGGATACTCAAACCCGTCATATACGTTAAGTCTGGATGAGACGATAAAGTCCTTTCCACAACTCTCTATTGCACCCTTAACGCTTTCTCTGAGAAGTCTTGTTCTGTTTTCAAGACTTCCGCCATATCTTCCGTCACGTTCAAAGGCAGAGAGAAGTTCGGAGTTTAAATATCTGTGACAACACTTTATATCCACTCCGTCAAATCCCGCCTTCTCTGCAAGGGTAGCACCTTTTACAAGTGCCTCTCCAACTCTGTCAAGATAGTCGTCTGTAACTATTCTGTCAGAGGATATGGGATTGTCCTTTTCGAAAATAGGATTGTTGTAAGCAATAAGGGGAGCGGGAACCCCCTGAGGCTTTGAATATCTGCCTGAGTGTGTCGCCTGCATTACGATTATAGGCTCGTAACCGTTAGCCTTAAGAGAAGTCTCTTTAATTTCTGCAACCTCTCTTTTGAAATCATCAAGATTGTTTTCCGTTATGTAAAGTTGTCTGGGATTTGCCCTTCCTTCTTCAAGGACTGCGGTGGCTTCAAACCATATCATACCTGCACCGCCCTTGGCAAAACGTGAGTAACGTCTCTTTGTAAGTTCGTCGGGACTACCTTCCTTCGTTCCGTCGCATCCTTCCATAGCCTGACACACGAGTCTGTTTGGAACTATTTTGTTTCCTACCTTTTTGGGCTCACTTAATATATCAATTTTTTCTGAAAAGGGAAGATTGGTTTTGAGTTCAATGTTTTGAGACTTGAAATCTTCACAAGTTAAATATACTTTTCTTTCCACAAAATTCGCCTCCTTATACTTTAATTTTAATATCTATTCGCTTTTTTCGATATATATATTCTGCCTAATATTATGTAAATCTTGCAAATTTGCATTTTTAGTGTTATAATAAATCAGAGTAAATAATAGGCGAAAGGGATTAGTTATGGCGGGACTTGTTCAAAAAGCATATTTTTCGGATAATTTAGTAAAAAAGGCGCCTCACTATCACGACCGACACCAGATAATTCTTATTGTCAACGGGGACGTAGAATTCACGTGCGGTAAAAATAAATATAATGCAGGGGCAGGGGACATCCTCATTTTCAGTCGATATGAAAACCACGCTGTAAACGTTTTGTCAGAACAATACGTAAGGTACGTTCTTTATATCGACCCCGAGGTAAGCGGTATAGAAAACAGATTTTATTCTCTTTTATCAAACCGCCCCGAAGGCTTTAAAAATGCCGTTGACGTAAAGGGCTTTATTCAAGAATTTATAACCGTCTTTGACAGAATTATAAAAGAATATAACGTAAAGGAAAAACTTTCCGACGATATGCTTCAAATCCTCGTTAACGAACTTCTGATTATGGTGTACCGACGCCTTCCCGACACCTCCTTCTTCGAAGGAGAAAACACCGAAATGGTGTATGCTCTTCAAAGGAGATTTGAAAGAGATTTTGCAAAGCCTTATAATCTTCTTGACCTTGCAAAAGATTATAACGTCAGCCCTTCCACACTTTCCCATCACTTCAAAAGAATCACAGGCGTCTCGGTTATGGAATATTTGCTTTATTGTCGTATGGCAAGTGCAAAAAACTATCTAACGGGAACGAATCTCACAGTTGGTGAAATTGTAGAAAAATGCGGATTTTCAAACGTTAGTAACTTCAGTCGCACCTTTAAAAGTCTCAACGGAATTTCACCTACCGATTTTCGAAATAAGTATAGATAATTTTACAGTTAAACAGGAGAAAAATAATGGTAAAACTGGGAAACGATTGGGACGAAATTTTAAAAGATGAATGGGAAAAAAACTATTATAAAAAACTTCGTGCCTTTTTAAAAAACGAGTATTCTTCAAGGACAATTTACCCACATATGAACGACATTTTCAACGCCTTGAAATTTACCTCATTTAAGGACACGAAAGTTGTAATTATAGGTCAGGACCCCTATCACGGAGAAGGACAGGCACATGGACTTTATTCCTTCGGTGACGGAAGATGGCTCATATCCCATAAAAAATCCACCCCCGAAGGTCAATGTTCATACATTTACCCTTACCTTTGGGATAACACCCACCCCTTTGGGTGTGAGATAACAATTTCAGAATAAGTATAAAAACGAGGTGAAAATCACCTCGTTTTTTCTTGTGAATGAACGATAAAGCCTTAAAGTGAAGGTTTACTTTTAAAAGTTTGTGTGATATAATTATAAAAATTCTTCAAAATAGGAGAGCTTATCTATGAGTGAAAAAAGCACGTCGAACGTATCTTTTGACTATTTAACCTTTAACGAAGCTCATCTTTTTACAGTAGTCTGTTTGCCCAAAAACCGCGGGCCTTTCCCGACAGTTATTATGCGTTCACCTTACGTTGACGAAGAACAAAACTTAAGCGAAGAAGAAATATGCCAAAGGAAACTAAGTGAATATAAAGTGTGGCTTGAAAATGGTTTCGCTGTGGTTTTTCAACATTGCCGAGGTAGAGGAAAAAGTAGCGGTGATTGTATTCCATACATTTTCGAACGCGAAGACGGACTCTTTTTGCAAGAATGGATAAGAAAACAACCCTTCTATAACGGTGAACTCTATCTGTATGGCAGAAGTTACAATTCTTCTGTACATTTTGTAACAGCCCCCTTTAGTGAAGATATAAAAGGCGCGGTATTAGAAGTTCAGGACAGCGAAAGATATAACTGCAATTACCGCAACGGATTTTATAAAATGGGGCTTCACGGCAATTGGTATGTTAATATGTACAAGAAGAAAAGCATGCCGAAGAAAAATTACACTTTGGACAGTTTCAATATGCTACCCCTCTTGGACTTTTCAAAAAAAGTTTTCGGAGAAAGTGTTAAGGATTTTGACGAAATATTAAAGCACCCCGACAGAAATGACGATTTTTGGAAAACGCGCTATGGCGGTGGCGAAGCTCATGATGCAACTAAAAATGCGAATATACCTATTTTACTTGTCACAGGTTTTTACGACATATACACCGGCGGTGTCTTTGATATGTGGAACTCACTTGATAAAGATACTAAATCAAAATCTGCCCTTGTCGTACACCCGTTTAACCACAGTTGCGACGGCGAGAACCAACCGATAAATTTCGAGGGCGGTAACGTTTCCGCCACTTTTGAAAACTATCCTGTAAAGTGGCTTAAATCCATTCGCTTGAAAGAAGAACCACCCTTTAAAAGAGGTAAGGTTACCTATTACAAACTCTTTGCAGACATGTGGTGTTGCGACGATTTTTGCGATAGTGCAGAAAGCCTGACAATCACTTTGGGAAAAGGGGAGAAGTCTTTTGAATATAACCCCGACACCCCCACAACCTTCAAGGGTGGCTTGTCGGCTAATTTCGGCGGTAACGCTTGGCAGGAAAAATTTGATTCAAACTCGGACGTCATAACTCTGTACACCCCCGAATTTGAACAAGACACTTTTGTAAAAGGAAAAATGAAAGCAAAATTAAAGGTTAAATCTGACAGCGCCGACACTTGCTTTTATATAAGGCTCAGCCTTTGCAAAAAAGAAGGTGACTACGGACTTCGTGACGACATAAATCAAATTTCAAATTTTTGCAATACCTATCCAATGAACACGGAAATCGAAATGGACTTTTCCTTCGACGAACACGCGTTCGTGATAAAGAAGGGTGAAAAACTTCGCATTGATATTTCCTCTTCCGCCTTTCCTCTTTACGTCAGACACACGAACAATAAGGGACTCTTTTCCGAGCAGACAACCTCGAAAAAAGCGGTCAACACAGTAATACTTGACAAATCTTTTCTGTCACTTCCGATAAAGTGAAAAATTGCAATTGTAAAAAAGCATAAGTAGGAGAAAAAATGGTAAAACTGGGAAACGATTGGGACGAAATTTTAAAAGATGAATGGGAAAAAACCTATTATAAAAAACTTCGTGCCTTTTTAAAAAACGAGTATTCTTCAAGGACAATTTACCCACATATGAACGACATTTTCAACGCCTTGAAATTTACCTCATTTAAGGACACGAAAGTTGTAATTATAGGTCAGGACCCCTATCACGGAGAAGGACAGGCACACGGACTTTGTTTCTCAGTAAAAAAAGGCGTAAAACCACCGCCATCACTCGTTAATATTTTTAAAGAACTTAAAAGTGACGTGGGAAGAGAAATAAGCGAAAGCGGTGAACTTACAAACTGGGCAAAACAGGGCGTCCTTCTTCTCAACACAGTGCTTACAGTAAGAGAGGGAAGTCCTACAAGTCATAAAGGAATGGGTTGGGAGATTTTCACCGATAGAGTAATCGGAGAACTGAATAAAAAAGAGACTCCCGTAGTATTTCTTCTATGGGGCGCCCACGCCCAGAAGAAAGGCGAACTTATCACAAATCCCATACACCATAAACTCGTAACCGTCCACCCGAGCCCATTGTCTGCAAGTCGTGGCTTTTTCGGATGCCACCACTTTTCAAAAACCAACGAAATATTAAGAAATATCGGTGAAAAAGAAATAGACTGGTAAAAGAAAAATGTTGTGTCAATTTGACACAACATTTTTTGCTAATATATCAAGTGCTTCAAGATAACCTTCAAAGCCTTTACCTTTCACTGTGGCAATACACGCCTGCCTTACAAAAGAAATTTTTCTGAACTCATCTCTCTTGTCAGGGTCGGAAATGTGAACTTCAACCGTCGGAATACCCACACTCTTCACCGCATCTAAAATGGCAACGCTGGTATGTGTGTAGGCGGCAGGATTTATTATAATTCCATCAACCTTGTTGAAAGCCTCCTGAATTTTATCAACTATCGCGCCTTCGTGATTTGATTGAAAGAAATCACATTCAATTCCCATTGAATTAGCCTTTTCCTTTATCATTTTCACTAAATCTTCAAGAGTGCCTTTTCCGTAAATTTCAGGCTCCCTGATTCCAAGCATATTAAGGTTTGGTCCGTTAATAACAAGAATTTTCACAAAAATCCCTCCAAATAAGTTCTGCAGTTTTTGTAGCGTCGGGAGTAACTTCAATTACAGTATCCCTGAAACGTGAGTACAAAGGCAACCTTTCTTCGTACATTTTTTCAAGGTCAGCGCCTTTTGAAAGGGGACGACCCTCTCTGTCGAGAATTGAAAGGTCTCTTTCAAGGTGATACACCCTTGCACGTCTTTTTATCGGAGCATAGTTTTCTTCTCTTTTTACTGCACCGCCACCTGTAATGACGATTTTTCCACTTCCAATACAAGCATTTTTTACTGCCTGTATTTCATATTCTCTGAAAAGTTTTTCTCCGCCTTTTTCAAAGATTTCGGGTATCGAGAGCCCTACTGTTTTAACGATTTCCTCGTCGGTATCAACTACCTCTTTCCCCGACAAAAGTCCAAGCGCCTTACCCACTGTACTCTTTCCCGAGCCTGGCATTCCCACCAAAACAATGTTCCTTGTATCTCTTGAAATTATCTTCATAATTCTTAAAATCTCTTCGTCGGGAATACTCTTCAAAAAGAACAACTCTTCCGCACGTTTTGCTTGGGCGACAAGCATAGAAAGTCCGTTTGCATATGGAATTTTCATTTCTTCTGCCTGTAAGAGAAGATTAGTTCTAAATGGATTGTATATAAGGTCAAGGACTCCTGAGCAAGATTTAAAAGGGGAGAGGTCTAAGATTTTTCCCTCGTCTTCGGGATACATTCCTACAGGGGTGGCATTAACCAAAACGTCAGCATCATAGTGGCGGTGAATATTCTCATAGTTATCTTCACCACTCCTTGATATCGTGACAATTTCTCTTGCCCCAAGTTCTTTCAAGGCATATTTTACCGCCAGATGAGCCCCGCCTGACCCAAGGATTATAACCTTTTTGTTTTTTACGTCTATACCTGCAAATTTGACCATAAACTCAAAACCGTAGGCATCGGTGTTGTGCCCTATAAGTTTTCCGTCTTCACAGGTAATTGTGTTCACAGAGCCAATGTCTTCGGCTTCACGTGACAGAGAAGAAAGAAAAGGAATTACGTCCTTTTTATATGGGATTGTCACATTCAATCCACCAATCTTTTCTTTCTTAAAAAACGTTTTTAACTCTTCTCTTTCGAGTTCTGTGTGACAGTACTCTTTACACCCAAGTTCCTTATGTATAAGAGAGGAATAACTGTGCGAAAGGTGTCTACCCAAAAGAGCGTATAACTTGTTACCACTCATACGACAGGATAATTTCCGAGGAACGTGAAACTTTCCGAGGTACGTTCAAGTTCTTCAAGCATCGGTATAACACCTTTTTCACGTACCGACGCGTCAAGTTCAATGTA
This sequence comes from Oscillospiraceae bacterium, assembly GCA_015065265.1. Classification (GTDB taxonomy): domain Bacteria; phylum Bacillota; class Clostridia; order Oscillospirales; family SIG627; genus RGIG6353. The sequence goes on from SVQQ01000017.1 coordinate 15,490, forward strand.
GAAAATAAATTCAAAGTTTCTTCCGGTAACAGGACAACTTTCAAGTTTTAACATATTTACACCGTGAGAAGAAAACATATTAAGTATATCTCCCAGAGCACCTGGCTTGTTCGGACAGGCAAGAATTAAACTTATCCTGTTGGAACCGGCATAAATTGAGAGTTTCTTTGCTATGAGAATAAACTTTGTGTAGTTGTTGTCACTGTCCTGAATGTCGTCTTTTAAAATTTCAAGTCCGTAAAGTTCACGACAGTCAGGCCCTGCAATCGCCGCAAGACTTCCGTCACTTTCACGCACCATTTTTGCTGCCAGTGCAGTATTTGAACAAGGTTCAATTTTAATTGTTTTGTCAAGAGAAGAAAGGAATTTCGAGCATTGACCTATCGCCTGTTCGTGAGAGGTAATGACCTTGACGTCGGAAAGTTTAGTTCCGGGCTTCACCAATAACTCGTGTCTTATGTTGAGAGTAGTGGAGCGTACAATATAAAAATTCTTTTTTTGTAACAGTTCATAAACCTTTCTCACCGAGCCGTGAGTGTTGTTTTCAATGGGCAGAATACCGAATTCAGAAAAACCTGCTTCCACCGCATCAAAAACCGCCTCAAAGGTCTTGACGTACATAATATCTCCTCTTGGAAGAAGTTTGTCACAGGCAACCTGAGAGTTTGCCCCCTCAACTCCCTGACAGGCAACAGTCGCCATTTTAGGAAAGGTCACCTCGGCAGGTAAAAGAGCATTTTCTATTACAGACTTAATTTTGGAGGTTCCAAGTAAAAACTCTCTTTGTTCTGCCTTTGACAGTTCCATAAGTTTTGTGAAAAGTTGATAAGCGTATTCCTCTTTGTCTCCCGCTTTTTCTTTAACTTTTTTGAGAATTTCTCTTTCTCTTTCCTTGTCAACGACAGGCAGATTATTTTCGATTTTGTATTTTATTACTTCCTTTGACAGTTCCATTCTTTCAAGGAACAGTTCAAGTATCTTATCGTTAACTTCGTCTATTCTCTGTCTTGTCTTCTCAATTTCCATTTTTCAATTCCTCTCAAATCAACATATCAAGTATTACAAGAGACGCCACTGCTTCTGCCACGGGAACTGCCCTTTGAGCAATACAAGGGTCGTGACGTCCTTTGATAGAAAGTTTTGCATTTTCCATTTTACTGATACTTACAGTGTCCTGCTCTTTTGCTATTGACGGAGTAGGCTTAACTGCCAGTCTGAACACCACAGGCATGCCTGTAGTTATTCCTCCCAGAATACCACCTGCATTGTTGGTTTTAATCTTAATTTCACCGTTTTCTACGTAGTAAGGGTCGTTGTTTTCAGAGCCTCTCATATGACTTGCCTCAAAACCTGTGCCAAACTCAATACCCTTTATTGCAGGAATTCCGAAAAGAGATGCAGCAAGTCGGTTTTCCACTCCGTCAAACATAGGCTCACCTATCCCTGCAGGAACACCCGTTATCATACATTCGATAATTCCGCCAACTGAATCAAGGTCCTTTGATGCGGAAATAATTCTCTCTTTCATCTTTTCGCCTGAGAGGTTGTCAATTACAGGAAAATCCTTCTTCGCAATTTCCTCAAATAAAGAACTGTCTTCTGTAATTCCAAAAGCCTTATCATATACGTTTTCAACACACAAAAGATGCGCCCCAACGTGTATGCCACGTCTTTTAAGTATCTGCTTTGCAATTCCACCTGCAATACATAAAGGCGCAGTAAGTCTTCCTGAAAAATGTCCTCCACCCCTCATATCTGCCATTCCTTGCCACTTAATGTGGGCGGTCAGGTCTGCGTGAGAGGGACGGGGCTTGTCAAGTATCTCCGAGTAGTCCACCGAACGCTTGTCTTCGTTTTCAATTATAGCGCAAAGGGGCATACCGCAGGTTTTGTTATCCTGAATACCCGATAAGAATTTAGGCACGTCCTTTTCGCTTCTTTTAGTGGAATAAGGATTTTTACCGCCACGACGCCTTTCTAAAAAGTCTTGAAGTTCATCAAAATCAATTTCTTCACCATGGGGAAGTCCGTTGATTACAACACCTATGGCATCTCCGTGAGACTGTCCGAAAACAGATACGCGGAGTTTGTTTCCGAATTCACTTGACATAGCATTTACCTCCAAGTTTTTTATAGTCTTCAAAGAAGCCGGGATAAGATTTATTCACCGCTTCGGCCCCATTGATTATAACTTCATTTTTGCAAAACAGTGCCGCAATAGCCGCCGCCATAACGATTCGGTGGTCACCTGCACCGTCCACGTTACCCCCTGTAAGACTACACCCTTCAACTATAAGTCCGTCTTCAAGTTCCCTCGCTTTTCCGCCAAGGGCGTTTATCATAGCCGCTGTTGTGACAATTCTGTCACTTTCTTTAATTCTAAGCCTTTTTCCGCCTGTAAAAGTACTTTTACCGTCAGCAAAAGAGGCGAGTACCGCTAAAATCGGCAACATATCGGGAATTTCTGATACGTCCTGTGTAATAGGCAAAAGTTTATCTCTTGTAACCGTAATTCCGTTTTCACAGTCTACCTTTGCCCCAAAGTTTTTAAGTACCTCAACTATCTTTTTGTCCCCTTGCTTTGAATTAAGAGAGAGGGAAGAGAGGGTAACACTTTCTCCTATGGCACCTGCCACAAGGAAGAAAGCGGCATTTGACCAGTCGGAATCAACAGTTAGATTTTTCGGGGAGATATATTTTTGATTACCCTTTACGTAAAAGGCGTTTTCACCCTTTTCTATTTTTATTCCAAACCTTTCAAGAGCAAAAAGAGTTATGTCAATATAGTGAGATGACTCAAGTTTTGTCGTGAGTGTAATTTTTGAATCCCCTGAAAGTAAGGGAAGAGCAAAAAGTAACCCCGTAATATACTGGGAACTTACGTTTCCCGGTAGTACGTATTCACCGCTTGTCATTTTCCCCGACTTTGTCAAGGGGAGTTTATCGGATGAAAATACAGTGCCGTTTTCCCTCATTGCATTTGTAAGGTGTGAAATGGGCCTTTCGGGAAGCCTTCCTGAACCCGTAAAGGATACTCTGTCACAAAGAACTGACGCAACAGGAATTATGAAACGAAGAGTAGAACCGCTTTCTTTGCAGTCAAGTACAGGATTTTCATTCCACTTTCCACCCTCTATAGTTACGTAGTCGCCATCACGTTCTACCTTTACCCCTAACGCCACAAGACAGGATATTGTCGCCTCTATGTCCTCCGACGTTGAAGGAAGTAAAATTTTCGTCTTTCCTTTTGAAAGGGCTGCACAGATTAAAAGCCTGTGAGCATCTGACTTTGAGGGTATTGCATCTATTTTACCTGACAATACCGACGGTGTAATTTTTTGTATCATTATCTAATACCTTTTTCAAAAATTTCTTTAACTTTATCTACGTGAGTTTTATCTATGGTGCAGTTTCCAATCCCCATCACGTTGATAAGGTCAATGGTGTTTCCTTTTCTCTTTTTGTCATAAAGAGAAGTCTTTGCCAGTTCCTCTGCCGAAAACGTTGTGCTGACAGGCAGAGCGTATTTTTGAATAAGTGCAATTATTCTCTTGCAAGTATCTTCGGTGATATTACCCAGTTTTTCTGAGGCCCTTGTCATTATGGCAAGTCCGATTGCCACCGCCTGTCCGTGAGAAGTTTTGTAAGAAGTGAGTTTTTCGATAGAGTGAGCAGGAGTGTGTCCGAGATTTAAGAGTTTTCGTACCCCTTTCTCGAATTCGTCTTCACTGACGATTTTACCCTTGTACTCTACACATTTTGATATTATGTATTCATCGTTTTCTCTCGGTGTAGAAAGTTCAAGCACCTCGAAAAGTTCTTCGCTTGATAGAATAGCAGTCTTTATTACCTCTGCCATTCCGTCAGCGTAAATTTCATCTTTCAGGGTCTTCAACGTATCAACGTCACAGATAACGGTTTTAGGCTGAATGAAAAGCCCTGCAAGATTTTTACCTGCCATAAGGTCAATGGCAGTCTTTCCGCCTACCGAAGAGTCTACACAGGCAAGTAGGGTAGTGGGAATTTGTGCGTAGGAAATTCCTCTCATATAAACTCCCGCCGCAAAGCCTGTCATGTCGCCTGTAACACCGCCACCTAAAGCAATGGCAGTATCATTTCTCGTAAGACCACTCTCTGCAAAAAATTCAAGAATGTCTGACAGAACTTTTATGTTCTTTGACTCTTCACCTGCAGGGAAGACGTAGTGAAAGGTGTCATAGCCTTCACTTTTTAAACTGTTTTCGAGTTTATCAAGGTATAAAGGGGCTACGTTCGTGTCACAAACGATTGCGAGTTTTCCGTTGATATTAAGTTCCTTTAATATCTTTCCACTATCCTCTAAAATGCCTTTTCCAATATTCACGTCATAAGGCACGTTTACGTTAATTCTGATTTTTTTCATCAGTTTCCACCGGCAACTATCTTTGCCTCTCGTCCTTCTTTGAGAAGTTTTGTAAGTTCTTCTTTGTTTCCGCTTTCAAGAGCACTTTTGTACTCTTCAAGATGGGATATAAGAATACCAAGTTCTTTTGTGAGATAATCTGCATCTCCGAGGAAAAGTTCAGTCCACATCTTTTCATCAAGATATGCAACTCTTGTCATATCCCTGAAACTTCCCGCCGAGAAACCTCTCTGCCTTGCAGCTTCGGGAGATTTAATATACGCACTTGACACAATGTGTGCAAGTTGTGAAGTGTACGCAATTATTCTGTCGTGCTCTTCGGGTGTAGAATATACAATTCTTGAAAAACCTACGTCGTAAAAAAGACTCGACAAGGTTTCAAGTGTTTCGGGAAGTGTCTTTTCGTCAGGGGTCAAAATCATTGACGCACCTGTGAAAAGGTCGGGGGAGGAGTTCTTGAAGCCACCCCTTTCTTTTCCTGCCATAGGGTGTCCGCCAACGTAGGAAAAGTTTCCTTCTTCTGCAATTTTGCTTAATTTTTTGCAAACGTCTCTTTTAATTCCGCAAAAATCAACTACCGTTGTCTTAGAAGAGATTTTTTTCTTGTTTTCTTCAAGCCAGTTTATCGCAACGTTAGGAGTCAGACATAAAAAAATCAAATCACAGTCACCGAGAATTTTGTCGTCTATTTCTTTGTCTATCGCTCCTGATAAAGAAGCCATAAGCATAGTTTCGGAGTTTGTGTCCTTACCGAAAACCATATGTCCCGTCTTGGTCTTTATTCCCTTTGCCATTGAACCGCCAATGAGTCCAAGACCTATTACCGCTATATTCATATTACTCTTCCTCACTCTTTAAAAACTTATGAAGAGAAATTAACTTCTTGTTGATTGTTTTGAAGTTTTCAAGATTTAAGGACTGAGGACCGTCACACCAAGCGTGTTCAGGGTCGTTATGCACTTCAATCATCACTCCGTCAGCCCCTGCCGCAATACCTGCCATTGCCAGAGGCTCTACAAGAGAGGATTTTCCGGTGGCGTGGCTTGGGTCTATAATAATAGGGAAGTGAGAAAGTTTTTTAAGGACGGGAACCGCCGCAATGTCGAGAGTGTTTCTGGTATAACTTTCAAAAGTACGAATACCTCTTTCACAAAGAATTACGTTTTCGTTTCCCGACGCCATAACGTACTCTGCACTCATGAGCCATTCTTCATAAGTAGCAGACATACCTCTCTTTATCATTACAGGCTTACTCTGGCGTCCAAGTTCACGAAGAAGATTAAAGTTTTGCATATTTCGTGTTCCAACCTGAATGATATCAACGTCCTCAAATAAAGGAAGTTGACTTATTTCCATAATTTCCGTAACTATTGGAAGACCTGTCTCAAGACGTGCAAGTTTTAAAAGTTCAAGCCCTTCAGCACCGAGACCTTGGAAAGAGTAGGGAGAAGTACGGGGCTTGAAAGCACCTCCACGAAGAATGGTGGCTCCTGCTTCTTTTACAGCCTTTGCCACAGTTATCATCTGTTCTTCACTCTCTACCGAGCAAGGCCCTGCCATAACTGTCAGAGTACCACCGCCAATTTGCATGTCCTTTACCTTTATTACAGTGTCCTCGGAATGAAATTTTCTGTTAGCATTCTTGTATGGCTCCTGAACTCTCTTTACGTCTTCAACGATGTCAAGCGCAGAAATCAGGTCAATATCAAGTTTTGAGGTGTCGCCTACAAGTCCAAGAATGATGTGAGAATCTCCCACACTTTCATGTATCTTCACATTTTTGCTTTCAAGCCATGTTTTAAGATGTGAAACCTGAGAAGCGTTTGGATTTTGTTTAAGAATAACTATCATAAATTTACCTTTTTGTACCTTTCAAAAAAATAACCCGTAGCCACGGTTGGCTACGGGTGTAAATATTACACTTTAAAAATTTCCCGCAAAACAGCACAACCGAAAAACCTTACCTCATAAAAGCGGTAAAGCAATAATAAAATCGATAGTTAGCTGTCATGAAACGATTCATTACGGAAACTCCTTATTTTTTCAATATACAATAGTATATCACAAAGAAAATCCTTTTTCAAGCGTTTTATAAACTTTTTTAAAAAATATTCAAACATAAAAAATCTTTTCAAAAAAACTTTCGTCATACTTACGAAGTGAAATAAATCGCAAACATTTCGAAAGTTTTTTTGTAAAAATATATTGACAGATTATTACGGATAGTATATAATTTAATCGTTAAAAAAGGTGGCAAGATTGAATTTTGCCAAAAGACAAAAAATTATTTAAAGAAAGAGGATAATACTATGAGCAAAAATTGGGCAAGTGTTGACCTTACCAAAGTTCCTAACATGGTATCTGCTACAGTACCCGGACCTAAGTCTGTTGAGTACCACGAAAGATGCGCAAAATACATGAAGGGATATTCAAGCCAGGTAAAACTTTTCCCTGTAACATTTGAATCAGGATACGGTTACACACTTACAGACGTTGACGGAAATACATATCTCGACTTCTCGTCAGGTATCTACGTAACAGGTCTTGGTCACTGTCATCCCAAGATTAGTGAAGCAGTTGCAAAACAGGCTACAACCCTTATGAACTGCCACGACTTTACTACAAAGGTAAAGATGGAACTTGTTGAAAAACTCCACGAAATCACAGGTGGACGTTTCGGAGGCTTCCAGTTCTACGATTCAGGTACGACTGCAGTTGAAGCAGGTCTTCGTTGTGCAAGAGCCGCAACAGGCAAACAGGAATTCATCTCATTCTGGAGAGACTTCCACGGTAAGACATACGGCGCTAACTCACTTGCAGTAGTAGGCCCCGACACACATATGAGAGCACCCGGTTTCGTACTTGCTCCCAGACCCAATCCCTACCGTGACTTCTTTGGCAGAACACCTGAAGAAGCATGGAAGGATTCATCTCCCTACATCAGAATGCTTGAAGGCATCCTTGACAACCAGTGCGCATCAGGCGGAAAGAACGTAGCAGCCATCGTCCTTGAACCCATTCAGGGTTGGGGTGGTTCAATAGTTCCTCCTCCCGACTTTATGCCCGCACTTCGTGACCTTTGCGACAAGAGAGGAATTCTCCTCTTCGCAGACGAAGTTCTTAACTGTATGGCAAGAACAGGTAAGTATCTTGCTATGGACCACTGGAACGTAACAGCAGACATTACCACACTCGGTAAGGGATTTGGAAACGGATTCCCCGTTACTGCTCTTGCAGTTTCCAAGGACCTTGCTCCCGCTATTGAAAAGATTTCCGCATCATCCAGTTACGGCGGAAACCCCATGGCATGTGTAGCAGCCCTTGAATCTATCAAGGTTATCGAAGAAGAAAACCTCAACGAGCGTTCAACTCACCTTGGTGAAATTATGCTCGAAAGAATGAAGAAGATGATGGACGCTCACCCCATTATCGGTGACGTACGTGCTATCGGTTGTCTCCAGGCGATTGAAATCGTTAAGGACCGCAACACTAAAGAACCTTTTGCAGAAGCAGGTACTATGATTTACCAGAAGGCATTCGAAAAGGGTCTTGCATGGGTTCCCTCAGGACACATCCTTCGTATGTCTCCTCCTATGATTCTCGACGATGAGGCTGCACTCAAGGGTCTTGACATCATTGAAGAGGCTGTAACAGAAACCGAAAAATACTTCGGATATTAATCCATAAAACAAACAAGGGCGATTGCAGAGCGCAAGTTCTCAAACGCCCTTGAAAACTCTCTATATTCCTTCAAAATCAGAAAAAGAAAGGATAACAAATATGAAAACCGTAAGATTTGGTCTTATTGGATGCGGACTTATGGCAAGAGAATTTGCATCAGCCGCAGCTCGTTGGTGTCATCTTACCGACGACATTCCCAGACCCGAAATAGTAGGTATCTGTTCCGTCGTTCCCAAAGAAATGGAATGGTTCCAGAAGAACTTCCCCGAAATCAAGTATTCGGTTTCCGACTATAAAGAACTTCTTGACAAAGAGGATATCGACGCTATCTACTGCGCAGTTCCTCACAACCTTCACGAGCAGTTCTATATCGACATCATCAAGAGCGGTAAAGCATTACTTGGTGAAAAACCCTTCGGTATTGATAAAAAAGCCAATGAAAATATAATGAAGGCTATTAAAGAAAACCCTAATACCTTCGTGCGTTGTTGCAGTGAATTCCCTTACTATCCTGCAATGCAGACTATGATAAACTGGTACAGAGAAGGAAAGTTCGGTAAAGTTCTTGAAATTCATTGCGGATTTAACCATTGTAGCGATATGGACACAAATAAGCCTATCAACTGGAAACGTATGGTTAAATTCAACGGAGAATACGGTTGTCTTGGAGACCTAGGTATCCATACACAGCACGTTCCATTCCGTCTCGGCTTTAAGCCTAAAACAGTCAGAGCACATTTCAGTAATATAGTTAAAGAACGTCCCGACGGAAAGGGTGGAATGGCAGTTTGTGACACCTTTGACAACTGCACTATTTTCTGCACAACCCTCAACTCTGACGGAGATGAAATTCCTATGACTTTTGAAACAAAGCGTATGTGTCCCGGTTCAACTAACCGTTGGTTCTTTGAAATTTACGGTATGGATTGCAGTGCACGTTTTACAAGTGACGACGCCAATGCTTTCTACTATACTTCTTCTTGGGGCAAAGAACAGTCTTGGAATAGAATTATCATAGGATATAAGCCTATGCTCCCCACTATCACAGGACCTATTTTTGAATTTGGATTTACAGATGCTATTCAACAGCAGATTGCAGCGTTTATGCTTGAATATTCAGGGGTAGAAGTTCCCTTCGGACTATTCACTCCCGAAGAGACAGTTCTCTCACATACTCTTGCTACCGCCGCACTCAAGTCTTTCTATAATAAGACAGTTGAAGTTATTGATTAAGGAGGACGAAAAGAATGTTAGTTAATATGAATGAGGTATTGATTCCTGCTAAAAAGAATCATTACGCCGTAGGCCTTTTCAATGCAGTAAACCTTGAACTTGCCCGCGGAATTATCAATGCGGCAGAATCTACACGTTCTCCCGTTATTATGGGCACTGCAGAAGTTCTTCTCCCTTACGGACCCTTGGAAGAGGTTTCTTATTACCTCATTCCTATGGCGAAGAAAGCCTCTGTTCCCGTAGTAGTACACCTTGACCATGGTCTTTCATTCGACCTTTGCGTAAAGGCTCTTGAACTTGGATTCAGCTCGGTTATGTACGACTGTTCTACCGACACTTATGAAGAGAACGTACGTAAAGTAAAGGAAATGGCAGACCTTGCGCACTCATACGGTGCAACTATCGAAGGAGAACTTGGCCACGTAGGAGATAACGAAGGCTCAGCAGAAGGAAGTTCACACCTCGCAGACCCCTCTAAATTCTTCACAGACCCCAAACTTGCAAAAGACTTCGTTGATAAGACAGGCGTTGACGCCCTTGCAATAGCAGTAGGAAATGCTCACGGAGCATATAAACTTCCTCCCAAACTCGACTTCGAGAGAATTCGTACTATTGCAAAAACCGTTGACGTACCCCTTGTACTTCACGGCGGTTCAGGTCTTACCGATAACGATTTCAGACAGGCAATCAAAGAAGGTATCAGCAAGGTAAATATCTTCACAGATATTAACGTTGCGGCAGTTGAAGCGGAATTCAAGAAATTCTCAAGTATGGATAAAGGTATTATCGACCTTATCCCTGCGGCAGTTGAAGCCGTTAAACAAGAGAGTATGAAGAAGATGAAACTCTTCAGCAGCGACGGAAAAGCAGATATGGGCAGAAATACCACATCATCTGTAGACCTCGATGCCATAACAAAGCTTGTAGCCGAAGAAGTTGCAAAGTACTTGAAGAAATAAAAAATAAACTCGGACGGTTATCCGTCCGAGTTCGTTTTTTTGTCTTACATTTCAAAGTCAATACTTTTTTTGCCTGTCACAAAAGGTCTGACGTAGTTGTCAGCGGCAAATACGTGATTTGGATTTATAATATAACTTTTTAACGCCTCTTCGTTTTCGAAGGAAGAATCAAGCATCAAGTCTGCATTGGAAGAGGTGAGGGGATTTGTATAAACCTTTATATCGATTATTTCGGGAATCTGTTCCTTCAAGCCCTCAATTTTTTCTTTGATAGTTGCCTTAATTTCGTCTTTTCTGTCAAGACATTCTTCTTTTATTGACCAAAGTATTACATGACGTACCATATTTTCCTCCACATTTATATAATTAAATTGTACCGAAAGTATAACACAATAAATTTTTCGTGTCAAGTTGTCCACTTTTTTGAAATTCGTTGCATTTTTCGAAAAATGTGATACAATATAACTAAAGAAAATAATCAGGAGTAAAAATATGCCACGCCGTACTGTTATTACTGAAAAAAATGAAATTAAACTTTATCTTCTCTACCTTTTTCGTCTCTTTGAGAAACTTGGTCAAGAAGTAGACTTCGACACTTTGAGTGAAGTTATTATGTGGGAGGGGGCAGTTAACCACTTTGACTTTTCCGAAGCCTTTGCCAATTTGCTTGACAATGAAGCCATTGTTTCATATGAGGGGATTAAAGGCGGAGAGTGTTATATCATAAGTGAAAAAGGCAATATAATTATCGACAATATGGCAGACGTTCTTCTGGCAGACGTCAGAGAGAACACAATGAGAGCCCTTATGAGATTTATTTCATATAAAAAGGACGGCTCGGTTTATTCGAATAAAATTGTTGAAGAAAACGGAGGTTGGCGTCTGAAGTGTGCACTTCGTGCCAAAGGAAAGGACATTGTCAGCGTAAACCTTTATTCCGATAATAAACAATATCTTGAAAAAATCAGTATCAATTTTTCGTCAAACGCCGAAAAGGTTATAAACACCATAGTAGGAGTTCTGACAGGTGATATCGACTTTTTACTCTAATAGCATATCGGCAAAACATTCTCCCGCAAGTTCCGCAGCCTTGATAGCTTCTTTTAACGTGTTTGAACAAGTTCCTATTTCAAGAAGCAAACTACCTTTTGTTAAATCAAGATTGTATCTTGAATACCTTAAATATATAGGTCTTGATAGCGATGGATATTTATTATCCATCGCTTTTTTGAATTTCAGATTTACCGATAAATTATCTTCCCAGTTGCTATGTATAACACCGTTACCCTGACAACCCGCCACCAGCATCACCTGTGCCGACCCCTCGATTTCACTTGCCACCGTTTTGATTTTTTCACTACCGTCCTCTCCCAGAGAATCCCTGTGAACGTCTATTACGTATTTTATTGTGGGATACTTTTTCAAATATTCAAGAATTGTCTTCCTTGAATTAGCATAAGCAGTGTTGTAGTCGTCTTTGTCGTGCATTATTCTGCTCTGTATGGATTTTATTCCCGCATCTGCTAACGCCTTGCAAAAAGCCTCACCCACCGCCACAATGTTCTTGTCACAGTCAAGGGAACGTGTGCTACTATTTACTGTGTAAAAACCGTGATATCCGTCGGTGTCGGCAGTAGAAAAAGATTCATATTCTTCTGCATAACATTCACTTCCGTGAGTATGTACCACAAGTACCATAGGACCGTCGCTTGTGTATTTGTAGGGAAGAGAACGGGAAAGGAGTTCTTCCTCATCTATTGTTTCACTTGTTGAATTTAAAATATTGTAGTCTTTTGACATATCCTTTGCAACGATTGGGAAACTCCCCTCAGGTGATGTTGGCTCATTTATTATGCTGTCACTTGAATGTAATAGCCCGTCTTTTTCCATGAAGTTAAAAAATCCTTCTTCCGGACTTTTTTCAATTAACGCCTTTCCCATAACTCCCACTCCCGACACTAAAAGCAAGAAAATAAACATGGGAATAGTAAGGTAAAAACATACAAACTGTTTTACTTTGAAAATTGTTTTTTTCATTTGTCTCCTTTAATTCGCAATAGAAATCATCTCTTCAAACTCTAATTTATCGTGAAAAGCCATATTTATAGCATAACCCACCACCTTTGACATATAATCGCTTATTCTGTCGGCATCCTTTGGAGAAACGTAAAAATTAACTCCGTCTTCAAGGGAAGACCTTTTTGAAATGTCATCAAGAGACGCCCCTAACTTCTCTACAATGTTGGCAGTCAGAGTCATAGCGTCTACCACCGTTGGAATGCCTATGGATATTACAGGAACTCCAATGTTTTTATGATCTATTGCACTTCTTTTGTTACCTATTCCCGACCCGGGCGCTATACCCGTGTCTGTCAACTGAATTGCACACCCAAGCCTTGATATATCCCTTGCCGCCAAAGCATCAATCGCTATAATAAAAGCAGGTTTTAACTTCTCTGCCACACTTTTTACAATGTCCGAAGCCTCAATCCCCGTTTGCCCCAAAACTCCTGGTGATAACGCCGCTATGTCAAAAAGTCCAAGCCCTGAGAAAATGTCAGGCATTTCTTCCTTTAAGTGCCTTGTGACAATGATGTGAGAAACCGACTTTGGACCTATTGCATCAGCAGTTATGGTAATATTGCCTAGCCCTATTACGAGAATTGGCTTATCACTTTTTTTGAAAGGGGCACATAGTTCAAGTAAAAGTGAAGCAACTGCATGGGCAGAACTGTTCAGACTTTCTATTCCTTCTTCCCAAAGTTTCCCGGTCTGCAAAGTCAAATATTTTCCTATTGGTTTTCCGGTTTCCTTTTCGCCTGTTTCATTTATTATTTCTACTCGGGTCATCTTATAACCCGAATAATCTTCCTCTTCAAATATAACTCCGTCAACGGGTGAGTTTTTATTTTTACTTGCAATTTCATGGGCTTCAACTGCCATGTCTGTTCTGACTTCAAACATTTTTTCTCTTCCTTTTCTTCATTATATATATAATAAAACACTCAAAAAGTCGAAAACTTCAAAAAATGGTAAAAAAATAATAAAAATTTGAAAAATAGTACTTGCATTATTCTGGATTTTGTGATATGATTTGTACTTGAATAGGACAGTGTGCAATCAGACGAAAGTCCGTTGCTAAATAAGGAGGTGTATTTGATGCCAAATATCAAGTCAGCGAAGAAGCGTGTTCTCGTTACCGAGAAGAAGACTCTTCAGAACAAAATGTACGTTTCTGCAATGAAGACTGCTATAAAGAAGTACGAAGCAGCTCTTGAAGCAGGAGACAAGGATGCAGCCATTGCAACATACAAGGAAGCAGTTAAGATGATTGACGTTGCTGTTGCAAAGGGACATATGCATAAGAATACTGCGGCAAGAAGAAAGAGTATGTTCACAAAGAAACTCAATTCTATGAACGCTTAAGTCTTATTTAGGTAATTAACCGTCTTGATTTCAAGACGGTTTTTGCTTTTTTTGTACCCTTATTTTTATTCTACGTATATATTTGTCTTTTAAGTCCTTTTTTATACTGTTGCGATATGGGACAAATTGCACAAAAAAGGTCGAAAAATGATGTCTCATTTGGCGAAAGAAACGAAAAGAATTTTTTTTGATTTTTTTGAAAAAAAGTGTTGACAAAAGGGATATGGTGTGATATACTAACAAAGCTGTCGCGAAGAGCGTAAGCGGAATTGGACATTGAAAATTAAACAACGAGACATGTACAAAGTAAGGTTAAGATAAACTGAACGAAAAGGTCTCGGAAATTCCTAAAAGGAAGAACACAAACCAGAACAAGTAAAAGAGCAGAAAAAATGCTCGGATAAAGATGATAAGCACTTCGGTGCTTAACATACAAATTATTCGAGAGTTTGATCCTGGCTCAGGATGAACGCTGGCGGCGTGCATAACACATTCAAGTCGAACGGACGAGAAGGGGCTTGCCCCTTCAAGTTAGTGGCGG
>SVQQ01000043.1 GCA_015065265.1 Oscillospiraceae bacterium
ACCAAGAAATAGTCTCTGCCTCTTCCTTTGTTTTTTCAGCAGAGAGCAGAATGTGTTTGTCAGGGTTAACACCCATTAACACACCGAGTCGTCTATAGCAATCAAAATCAGAAAATTTACCGCTTTTAATTTCAGCCCAGAAGACTTCTTTACCAACTCTAAAAACAATGTCCAGCTCATGTTTTTCAGAATCCTTTCTGATAATTACATTGCTGTATAGCTCATAATCGCAGTTCTTCTCTTTGGCAATTTTTTCAACGGTCTGCTTTACTACAATTCTTGAGTAAAACTCTAAGTAGTCACCATTTAAAAAATTGATTACTCTCGGAGCCGTAGACAATCTGCCCGTAATTTCTTTGGAGTTATCAGGAATTCTCAGATTAGAAATCACTCCAAACTTACCAAGTTTTTCTGCAACCATGTTGGTTGCAGCTCTTTCCTCAGTAGACAACGGATTTGTGTTATAGCATATATCGAATTTCTTCTTTGCGATTACACCTCTAAGGTATTTGTATAAGTCTTTGCACTTGTCATAGTTCATTGCAAGCAGCATTGCTAATTCCTCTACGGGAGCAAAGTCATTGTTAGAATAACTTAGATCTATTGCAATCTCCTTTGCTTTAAAATAATTCGCAACTGTAATTACATCTTCTGACTCCTCAGGATGCGCAGTAGTAATGACATTCAATTCTGAATTTTCACCGACTGTAACAATCTCTTCGGTGTCTGTTTCCTGGGCAGTTACCACTGCTTCAGCTTTTCTTTCTTCGATTTCCATTTTTGAAACCGGTCTTAATAATGTGTTAAAGATTGACATAATTAACATCTCCTTTATTTATTGTGTCTTAATCTTAACACCCCCAAAAAAAGAGATGTGAAAATCGTTTTTCAAAAGAAAATCGCTGCTTCAGAACTTGAAGCAGCGATTCTATATTTGAAGGAGAACAAAAAATGAAAACAACAATTGTCAAGACTTATGTACTGATTAATAGTAGGATGACACTTTCCATGTAGAACTTACACGCCATCCGGGACTACTGGAGCTTTTCCAACTATATCCCCAAGGAGCACTCGTGAACAACGCAGTGTTATTCGAGTTGTATCTAACAGTAATTCGGTAGGTACAGTTGGGATCAAGGGAAATCTTTTTGGTCTGACCGCCGCCCCAGTATACTGATGTAGTTTTGTTTTTTGTTACGTTGTACACTGTAATGTTATAGCAACCATAGTAACCCTTTTTGGTTTTCGTTTTATTACCCATTAACTGTTTATAGGTTAAGGTTTGCTTATCCTGCTTAAGCGTAACTGAGCTCGCACCCGGATACCAATAATTTGCTTTTGTGGTTACGTTTACCGTAGAAGCGGAACTGCCGCCGTATGTTGCAGCAGATGCATTTACTGCTGAGAAGCTAAACAGCGTCAATACGCAAAGGAAAACTGCCGCGATTCTGGAAAAAATGGATTTCTTAGTCATAATAAACACCTTTCTTTTTATGATTTTGATAAGTTAATTTTTAGGGCCGACCCCTGCATCTCGTTTCGGTCATTATCTTTAACCTCCTCGGTTGTTATGTCTTTATTATAGATACGGTTTAGAAGTTGTTGTGGTTTTCGTTCTTAGGGCCGTCCTCTGCATCTTGTTTCAGTCATTGTCTTTACCTCCTCGGTTGTTGTGTCTTTATTATAGATCCGTTTTAGAAGTTGTTGTGGTTTTCGTTTTTAGGGCCGTCCTCTGCATCTAGTTTCGGTCATTGTTTTAACCTCCTCGGTTGTTGTATCTTTATTGTAGATCCAGCTCAAAATTAGCTGTGGTTTTCGTTTTATAAAAATCCCTGGTTAACGTCGAGCGTCAACCAGGGAAAAACCATCAATGCTTACGGACAAATTTAGAAATAACGAAATTCAGAGTACACATTAAAAGAGTAGTTGCACTGTGAACCCCAAAGAGCAGAACAAGAGAAGAAATCAAAGAAGTTACCGTTTCAAGGCTTACCCATTGCAACATCATCACGACCAGTCCAACGGAAAGAATCGTTGAATTCAAGAAAGTAACCTTCATAATATCCTGGTTTGTTCTGTACATAACAAACGGTAAAATCATCGCAAGAAGAGCACCGCCAATCAAAAACCAAGGTTGAGAAAAACTCGCCACTGCCAAAACTACCATAAGCAGCATATTCATCAATACAACTTTACCGGATCCTTGTACTTCTTTTTCTGATTTATTTTTACTCTGAACCTTTTCGAAAACACGTTCTTGATTCGTAAAGATATTTTTGCACAGGATCTTCCCTTCGTATTTGAGAGAGCCATATCCGGTGAGAATTTTGAACGCCTCCATAGCCAGTTCATCGGAAATATGATATAGCATAATTCCAAGACTCGGAGCCGTGCCATATACCTTTTTTGAATTATTGAAATCCAACTTCATGAGTTCACTCCAACCGCAAGCATCATCGCCAGGAATATAACTAGGGCCAATAAGTACATTCTCTCTCATCGTAATTCCGCTAATATAAGTTAGACTATGCTTCTGTGCAACATGATCCAACCACAACGGAAATTCAGCGGGAGAATCCAGCGCCTTAATTATAAGATTATAATTATCAGCCAGGCAAATCTCCTCTAGCTCTGATTGAGATGAAATACGTGTACATTTCGTTTCAATCTGAACATCCGGGTTAATCTCAGATAATTTATCCTTTAAAACTTCTACTTTAACCTTTCCAACATCGGAACGGTCGAACAACAGTTGTCTATTAAAATTGCTTACCTCTACTGTATCAAAGTCAACAATGGTTAATTTGGCTACGCCAAGAGCAACCATATGCCACGCCATATGTGTTCCTATGCCGCCTGCTCCCAAAACCAAGACCTTGGCTTGATTCAATCGGTTTCGTGCTTCCGGCATATTATGCGTTGCGAAAAAAGCGTTTGAGCGCGAATGAGAACTTACTGTATCAAGAACCGCAGGAACAAAACAACCATTTTGAACAAGTGTATTAACGAAAGTCTCCCCAAACACTTTACTCAGTTCATCATAGTCATAAAAAGCCTGTTTATTCATTTCTGACAGAACCTCAGACTGCTTTGCGTTTAATACGATCTTAATCGGATTAGCGTAATCTGACAAAATAAAATTTGTAGCTCCATCAGCTTCAATGACAAGAGCATACGGATTAAGTGTAAACTTCATAACTTTTCCTCCAATTTACGAGATAAACGGAATAACCGTATTAACGAGAACAAATGGAACATAGGAAAGAGACAGTACTGCATAGAAGCAATATGTCAAATGAATGAGCAGGGTATTTTCACTCTTTATTCTTGATGAAAACGCCTTTTTCTCCTCCTTGTTCTTGCTGAACAATAATTTCAAAAAGCCAAACAGGTGGGTAATTGCTTTTTCTCTAAGCCCAGGTTCATCTAAGATTGTTTCTAAAACATAATATCCATCGAACTTTAATAGTACAAGTGTGTTCATAAAAATTGTTCCTAAATTAACAAGGATTAGGATTGCACCATACATCCCCATAATCGGAGATGATATCAAAGCCATTAAAGCAAAGCAAATACCAATAATGCCTAAGTTTACTAAAGAGCCAGACAAAAGAACAACAAGACGCTTACCTTTGCTTTTTAAAAGGTTAATACCGGTGATATTCGTATATGCACACGGAATTAAGAAATATAGCATGACGCCGATTTCCGGAACATTCACCCCGTAACGCCTTGCGGTAATCATATGAGCAAATTCATGTATCGAAAGGCAAACCAAAGATAACGCGACAACTGCAACAATATCCCATGTGCTGATATTTGACAGAGCAAAGAGGATCTCTGAAGCATACATCGCAGGATTGTTTATATTTGCACGGAACATAAACACACCAGTAAGCAGAACCGCCAACCATCCCCAAAGAATAAGGTAATGAAGCACTTTTGTCGTCAAGCTATCTTCTTTCATTAACTTGTTAGGGTTAAACAAGCGCATTTTTATTTTCAGTGGATTAAACTTCCTTTTTCCAGATTCAAACAATCCGATCTCACCAAAAGCATTTATCAATTTTTCAATTTCTTCTTTTGAGTAAAACCCGCACTGTTTATGAATGTCACTCAAGGAATTAGCACCATTTAAACACTTAAAAACACAAGCCTCTTTCTCACCCAACACAAAAGTTTTTCCAGTGCTTTTGTTGTAAATACTTAATTTTGTTTCTTCATAAGGAAACGCATCAATGTGCGAACCAATTTGATACATTTTCATATTCGTTTCTCCTCAATTACAATATACCATCAATTGATGATGACTATATATTAATCCACTTTTCAAAACAATTGTGATTTTTGTTTTTCCCCGAGCAAAAAAATAGCACCCTACATCTCCAAAAATGCAGGGTGCTATCTTAATTTGATTAACAAGCGAGAATAGCGGGAATGGATGCTACAAGCCAAGCACTACCGATAGCAGAACCAGCGGACAGAACACCGGCCCAGAACATACGACCAGTCGCCTCAACCTGAGAAACCTCTTTGATCTCAAACATAAGTATATCCTCCTTTTTCAGTCTTGGTATTGATGATGGATGATTCTTTAACAGCAGGCTGCCATGTAGAGCAGACCCACAGCGCCCCAAGTTCCGAGACAGCTAATGGCAGAACCCCACAAGGAGCCAGTCGCCTCAACCTGAGAAATCTCTTTAATCTCGAACATTTTCCTT
>SVQQ01000018.1 GCA_015065265.1 Oscillospiraceae bacterium
AATTTTTTTATAAAGGTTGATTTACCTGCCCTTACAGGCCCCACAACACCGATGTAAACGTCACCGCTTGTACGGGTCGCAATGTCCGTATATATTCTTGTATTGTTCATTTGTCTTCCTCCGCATCTTTTTTGTAAATAAATATGCGAATACCAGCCATTATATACCAAAGTCAGGTGTAAAAAAATATTTTTGAAAAAATAAAGGCGTTTTTTGAAAAATAACCTTTTCAAAATGAGAAATATGTGATATACTGTCTATGTGAATTTTTTTGTAAAGGTGAAAATATTATGAAATGTCCAGCATGTGGTTTTGAAGAAAGCAAAGTTCTTGACTCACGTCCTACAGACGAGGGCGAATCAATAAGACGTAGACGCGAGTGCCTTTCGTGTCAAAAGAGATTTACAACCTATGAACGAATTGAAGTTATGCCCATCGTTGTTGTAAAGAAGGATAAGTCAAGAGAAGCCTTCGACAGAACAAAACTTATAAACGGAATGATAAAAGCCTGTGAAAAGAGACCTGTCTCTATTGGTGAAATTGAAAGGGCTGTTTCTGAAATCGAAGCAAGTCTTAACAATTCTTTACAGACAGAAGTCAGCAGTACGAGAATAGGTGAACTTGTTATGGAAGCGTTAAAGAAGATAGATGAAGTAGCATACGTGCGCTTCGCTTCTGTTTACAGACAGTTCAAGGACATAAACACCTTTATGGACGAACTTAAACTTTTACTTAAAAATCAGGACTGATAAATTACTATACGTTTTTTTGAAAGGAATTAAGATGAAATCTCCATCTCAAATTAAAGTATCGGCGACAGCCTTTGTGGTAGCATTGGTTTTGTCACTGGCAGTCTTCGGTATTATAGCCTATGTAGTAATAAACGGAATATTTTTTGAAGACAATCATATTGACCCTTCAACTGATATTCACACCGAGCAACCTGACGACCCCAAAAATCCCGACGAACCGCTTCCCCCTGAAGTTATAGAAGAAATAGAAGGGGATAGTTTTTCGATTCTTGTCGCAGGGTACGATTTAACCCTTAACGGATTTGACGCAATGGCAGTAGTGGACGTAAACAAAGAAGACCAGACGGTTTCAATTTATAGCGTAAATACCGACACAAAAGTTTACGTAGGACACGGCGATGAAAACTCCCAGACAAGCAGTTCTCTCAACGTTAGAATAGGCGACCTTATAAAATATAAGGATATCAACTACGTTCTTGATAAAGTTAATGCTGTAACAGGACTGCACGTTGACTATTACATAACACTGACGGCCGAAGGCTTTATTGAAGCGTTTGATGAATTTAACAGTAGCAAAGACTATTCTTATAAAGTTCCAAAAGACATGGAATACGTCTATTACGTTTCGGACGGAACACAAGACCCTGAGCTTGAAAAATATAATATTTCCTTTAAAAAAGGTGATAAAATTACGTCAGGACTTGACGTATACAATATGCTCAGATATAAAAGCGACTCTGACGAAGACAGAATCTCAAGACAGTCTGCCTTTGTGAAAGAAGTAATATTAAAGATAGTTCCTTCGAGATTTAAAGAAGGCAATCTATCAAAAATTTTAGACACTATTAAGGCCCTTTTGAAACTCACAGGTTCTATTGACACTAATATTTCTGTTGAAACTTTTGTCAAAGAAACCTACGACCTCTTTGTTAAAATACCAGACTTTTCACTAAACGTGAATTCAGAATTTACGACGAGTGCAACTAATTACAAATAAAAGATAACCGCAAAAATAGGGGATTTAGAATGAAAAATAGAAAAATAACTTTAGCCGTTTTTACCGTTTTACTTGTAACGTCTGTATTTTTTGCTCTTTTTACAGTAAACGCAGAATATTCAGATTCAGACCCCCTCGTTACACTTAGCTACATAAACGAAACTGTTATTCCTAAAATCACAGAAGACGTTAAAAACTCTATTATATCCATAATTGACGAAAAGTTTTTAAACTTTGAAAAAACTATTAATGATAAGATAACAACACAACCTGAAGTACCCGAAATTCCTGAAGACCCCGAAATTCCTGAAGACCCCGAAATTCCTGAAGTTCCTGTGGATGATAAGGTGAGCGCCGAAGAACTTAAAGGTCTCAAATATGCAGTTGTTCACCTTGAAAAAGGTCAAAAGCTTATGGCGACAGGAGAGAATACAGAGTCTCTTGAAGTAATCCTTCGTTCTGGCTCGGTTGTGGCACTTTCTCCTTTTGCGGACCAAGGCATTGCAGACCTTACCGCCTCAAAGGAACTTTATAACAACGACCCTCTTGTAAAGAATAATTATTGTATTATTCCCAGAGGAAATGACGGACGTGGCATATACGCTGACACAAGCGATGCATATATTCTGGTGAGAGGAGAGTACGAAATTGTTCAACAATAAAAAGGCTATGAGAGTTATTGCTTTGGTTCTTGCAGTACTTATGGTACTGGGAATTGCAGTAATTGCAATAGAAGCACTTGCAAATTCTTCAATAAGCGAAAACTTATCTGAAGAAAATACAGAACAGACAATCGGCGGAGACTCAATCTCCGCCGAAGGACTCCTTTCAAACCTCTTGACACAGACCCCCGATAGTTCTTTGGAGTTATCGACAGTAACGTCCGAACTTCCATCGGGGTATTCTTATCTTACCGACCCTAAAAACAGCGAGATTGATGTAAGTGAACTTCTCCCGCATCTTGACGTAGTGACACACCCTATAAGAGTTGGTGTATTCTATATTTACGGTTCAAATAATTGCCTTGCTTTCAGTCACAATATCTCGTCTTCCAAGGGACTCGCTCTCTATTCTGTTTTTGACGATAAGTACACTTTCTATGAAATTTCAAACGTCGGTATTACTGTAATGCGCGACTTTTCCGCAAAGAAAAATTCCGCAAATTCTTACTATCACACGACTGAAGGCAATACACATATTATTTATCACTGTGTTACCTCTGAGCCTGTGCCACTTCTTGAACTTGATGCCACTATTGAAAACTATAAGTCTATTCTTGGACAAGATGCAACAGTGTTTCCTCTTTACGTCAGCGGTAAAGCGTATATTGCAGTTGGAACGTATCCTAATAAAGACGCCTCAATTGCCGACTGTGAAAATATGAAATCAAAACTCGGCGTTGATTTTGTTGCAAGAACTCCCAATAACACTTCAATCAGCGTTGTAGAAACAGTAAGTGGAAAGATACTCTTCAAAATTGACACCGCAGACCAAGCTCTTTACGTTCGTCCCGTACAGAATAAGGATTCAAACAGTACAAACTACATAAAGAGCGCTGTTGGAAATATATTCGACGGTACTTTTGAATATAAAACAACTATTAACGGAATGTATCTCGTAAATATTCTTGACATCGACGATTACGTTAAAAGCGTATTGCCTTATGAAATTTCTGCCTCATGGCCAGACGAATGTCTTAAAGCGTTTTCCGTTGTAGTTCGTTCATACACTCTTGCCATGCAGCACAGAAACCATCGGAATCAGGACTTTGATATGTGCGACGAAACACATTGTCAGGCGTATCGTGGAAGACTTCGTTCTACCACACGAACCGATGCAGCAGTTGATTCAACGGAAAATACAGTTTTAGCATATAACTCTAAAATTTGTCAAACCTTCTATCACGCAATTTCAGGCGGTATCACTGAATCTGCCGAAGCGGTATGGGGAGGTTCTGGATACGATTATCTTGTTTCACAGGTTATTCCCGACGAAAAATATCAGAACTACACTAACGGTGTATGGAAATTTGAAGTATCCGAAACAGAACTGTTTAATTATTTGCAAAATAACTCAACAGTGTCGAAATACGTTAAAAATCCTATAACGTCCGTAAGAATTTCAAAATATACAGATGCCGGATATGCCTACGAACTTGAAATCACAGATTCAAGCGGTACAGTCTCAACCTTTACAAAATGTGACAACGTCCGCACAATTTTATCAAAATATTGTAAAAGTGCCAGACTCACAATAGGCAAGAGCACCGAAGTTACAGTAAACGGCGGTGAAAAGATTACAGTTGACCCGTATAACGTATTCCAGACCGATAAAGACGGAAATATTATCCGTGTGACCGCTGCCGCAGGAACAAACACTACAAAAACAGTTATAAGCGGAACGGGTACCATCAGTAATTTGTCTGCCGATAAATCGACTTATATAATCTCTGGTACAGGCTGGGGCCACGGAGTAGGACTTAGTCAGTACGGTGCACGTGATATGGCAAATAACGGTTACGCATGGCAAGAGATTGCGACCTACTTTTTTCCCAAGTCTTATCTTGCAAAACTTCACGATTTGTCAAAACCTATCTACCCCGAAGAAGACCTTGACGAACCCGAACTCCCAATAGAGCCCGAAGAACCGCAGGACCCTGACGACCCCGACGACAATGACGACGGTGAAGAAGACCCCGGCGTTTACATACCACCTGTTGAAGAATTTAAACCAATAGTAATAGTATAAAAAAGATGTTGGATTTTTCCAACATCTTTTTGTCATTTATTTAGTTTTGATGCAACCTTAAGAACTAACGCCTGTGTCTTTCCGTCTGTTATTTCACCACTAAGCACCAAGTCCACTGCTTCTTTTAACGGTATTTTTACAACGTCAAGAAATTCGTCTTCATCAGGGTTACTACTTCCTTCACGGAGTCCTGTCGCCATATATAGCCTTATGTTTTCATCACAAAAACCTGCGGTTGATATAAAAGAACCCATAAATTCAATTTTTTCTGCTTCACAGCCCGTTTCTTCTTTTAACTCTCTTACTGCACAAAGATAAGGATCCTCATCGTAGGTGTCAAGTTTTCCTGCAGGGAGTTCAAGAAGTTCTTTTCCTAAGGGGTAACGGAACTGTTTTACAAAAATAAGTTCGTTATTTTCCGTTAAAGGTGCAACACAGGCAGCCCCTTTGTGTCTTACAACGTCACGGGTAGCAATCGCGCCGTTTTCAAGTTCTACTGTATCAAGAAAAACTTTTATTATCTGTCCGTCGTATTTTACTTCACTTTTTATTTTTTTCTCTGTATGCATTTTATACCTCAAAAACTAATTATATCATTATACGTTTCAATAGCAAATTTGTCAGTCATTCCCGATATGTAGGTAATGATTGCACGTTTGTAGTCCTTTTCATCGTTTAAATCAAAAATAACCTTGTTTTTGTATTCTTCACCACGGTGTTTTGTGTATCCAATGAGCCAGGACGTGAAACGCCTTATAATTTCAGGATAAAAAACTGCAATTTCGTCAAGCTTTTTAAAAGTGCCATTACCGTCGAAAG
Source organism: Oscillospiraceae bacterium (assembly GCA_015065265.1). Taxonomy (GTDB): domain Bacteria; phylum Bacillota; class Clostridia; order Oscillospirales; family SIG627; genus RGIG6353. The sequence continues at coordinate 5,317 of SVQQ01000018.1, forward strand.
CACCTGCCAACAGGTCGAAAATCTGATTAATTACAAGTTTAAAATAGTTGTCGGAATATTCTACTCTCTTGCATCTATAGATATTTTTAAGATTAAAATCGTTCAAAATATCTATAGCGTTTTTGATTTCAGGAGAAAAGGCAATACCTTTTTCACTGTCACTGTTTTCACATACGTCGTTTATAAAATGATTTATAAGTATGGTGTTATTTATCTTTTTGCCCAGTACTTCCGAGAGTTCTTCTTCCAGTTCAACGAATTTTTCTCTTGGCAAAATGGCAAGGTCCATAGCATCGATTATGTCTCTGCCCATATATGAAATTCTATCGGAAATTTTAACTACACAACCTTCAAAGGTGAAAGGCTGAAATTTACTTGGTGAATCAAATTCCTTTTTTAAGTCTATTGGAGTTTCTCTTGGCAGAATTCCTTCATCACTGACTTCACCGCAGTGAGAAATAATACCGTCACGGACTGCATAAGTCAGATTTAAGTTTCTTCTGCACTTTTCATAGTCCTCAAGTAACTCCGTCTCGTCAACTGCAATCAGTCCGTTTCTTTCATGCCAGAAAGGTTCACCGATTTCTCTTTTTGATATTTCGGATAAGAACTTTTCTCCTTTGTGTCCGAAAGGGGCATGTCCCAAATCGTGAGCGACAGAAATTGCCCTTGTGAGTTCGGTATTGAGTCCGAGATACTTTGCAATAGTATAACTAATTGACTCCACGTGATTTACGTGTTCTATTCTCGTGCAAATATGGTCACTCTGCGGAGAAAAAAAGACCTGAGTTTTATTGCGAAGTCGTTTATAGGCTGAAGAATGTATTATGCGCGTGTAATCTCTTAAAAAATGAGAACGCATATCACCTTCTTGATGATATAAAGGCGTCTCACGCTTTATAATGTCTTGCCACTTGGGATTTTTTTCACTTGCCGCAAAATCTTTTAAAATATCCTGCATAATTTCACCTCTTTTGTATCATTATACCAAATTCTTGTCGGTTTTACAACTGTTTTTTCTTTTGTCAAAGTTTTGTACAGGTGAATGAGAATCACATCTAATAAGAATGGTATCGTCACCGAATTTTACAATATCACAATAAGAAAATCGTCTGACCTCTTTTTTTCTTAGAAAGGGGTTTTTACAAGGAATAGGAACACACAAGAAACAAATTTCACCCGAGCAGGTATCAAACTCTCCGTCACAAATAAACCCCAAACGCTCACCTGTGGAAACATTTATCACTTCCTTTGAAAATAGTTCGCAAAAGGTCATCCTTTTTTTAAAATGTTCTCCCATATTTCCTCCTTGAAAAAAGGCTGTTTTTATAAACAGCCTTCATTTAGTTAAAACATACCTGTTTCTTTAATTATATCGCGTTTTAACTGATTTATGATTCTTTTTTCAAGTCTTGAAATGTAGGACTGAGAAATACCCATAGTGTCTGCAAGTTCTTTTTGAGTAAGTTCTTTCTTTCCGTATAAACCGAACCTTTTGCAGATTATTTCCTTGTCTCTGTCATTTAATTTTTCTATAGCTTTGTATATGATTGCCTTTTCTTCTTCAGCCTCAATACCTTTTTGAACTTCATCTGCATCACTTCCAAGGATGTCCCCTAAGAGAAGTTCATTACCGTCCCAGTCAGTATTAAGGGGCTCGTCGATAGACACTTCAAGTTTCAAAGGTGTAGTCTTTCTTATAAACATCAGTATTTCGTTTTCAATGCATTTTGAGGCATATGTCGCAATTTTAATATTCTTACTTGGGTTAAAGGTATTTATTGCTTTAACGAGTCCTATTGTGCCTATAGACACAAGGTCGTCTGTTCCGATATTTGTCGACTCAAACTTTTTGGATATGTATACCACAAGCCTTAAATTATGAGCGATTAGCGTATCACGACACTTTTGCACGGTTTCGGGGTTATCACTTATAAGTCCCTCGATAACACGAGCCTCTTCATTTGATTCAAGGGGAGGGGGAAGGGTTACACTGGTGTTTATGTAAAAACATTCACCTTCAAAAAGTTTTTTTAACTTTTCTCTTATTTTTATTAGTATTATTTTCATAATTCACCTATAATAAAGGCACAATGCCATCATACCCACCGAAGTTGCAACCCTGTCGGTCGGGCACTATTACAAATTCTTCAAGATTGTATTTTTTGTCGGAAAACTTAATTCTATCAGGCACAAACCCCAACACTGTACTTCTGCCTGTTGTGGTGTTAATCGGGATTGATACACATTTATTGTTTTTACTTGAGTCAGTATAACTATTTACAAATGCTTTTATTACGTCCTCACGTATGAATATTACCCGCCTTCGACTCACACTTTCTCTTGCCATATTTCCACTGTCAATAAATAGAACAACGTTTACTTCTTTTCCTTCATGTTCTATTTTTGCTTTTACACTTATCTCTTTAAGACGTTTTTTTGACAGATATTGAAAATAAGGATAAATTAAAGATATTCCACAGGCTATAAACAAAATTAAAGACGCTACCCTTAGTCCGCTTTTTGGAAAAAAAGAAAATAAACTTTCTGTGGCAGTTACCATACCGCCTATCAGAACTTCTGCAATTATAAAAGTCACAACTCCCAAAAACGTTAGCCTTATTTTTTTCTTTCCAAATATTATGTAAATCATTATCCATAAAACGCTTATATGACATAAAAAAGAAAAGGGAAAAGGGAAGGGGAAAAATAAAATTAGACAAGAATAAAGAGAGCCAAAAAGTGCCGAAAAAAACTTTTTATGAAATCGAGAAGGAATAACTAAAATTTTTTCAATCGAAAAAAGAGACATAAAGTCTATAATGAAATTCAAGAAAAAATATACGTCAATATAAATTTTCATCACCTCGATACAATTATAAAATCCCGCAAAGGATTATTTTGTCGCTTTGCGGGATTTTTATTGTTTACTATATTAATTTTTTTCCGTTTAGTACAGCCTCACGTAAACTGTCTTTTTCGTAACGTAGTTTCAGCGAGAAGAAGGGGGCATTATCTTCTAATAAATCGAGAAAGATTTTGTCTCCTTCCCAAATTGTAAGTTCTTTTACCTTTTCTTTTTCTATCCATTCAAGAACTCCTTCATCACATTCTTTTAGTTCACCTGTGAATTTATCACAGGTGAAAAGATGCATATATTCTCCCTCGCACTCGTCTGAAACGAAGGTCACAATTCCTTTGTAAGAAAACTCTTTCATTGTGAGTCCTGTCTCTTCCGCTACTTCGCGCATTACACATTCTTCAGGACTTTCGTTCTCTTCAAATTTTCCACCTACACCTATCCACTTGTCTTTGTTTATATCTTTATCTTTTTTTATTCTGTGTAGCATCAAGTACTTTCCGTCTTTTTCTATATGACACAGCGTTGTGTTTTTCATATCATCACTCCCTTATATTATTTTACCATATATTCCATATATTTCAATATAAAATTTGCTCGAAATTTCGTAATTACTCATTGACATATTACGAAATATAGTATAAAATATATAAAAAGGAGGGGGAAAATGAAAAATTATTATGATTTTGAGGAATATGAGAACTATTATAAAAACCGAGATTTTCATTTTGAAAGAGTGATTTTACATTCCGATTTGAATAACTTTTTTGCCTCCGTTGAATCCTTGAAAGATCCAAGTCTTAAAAACGTTCCTTTTGCGGTTTGCGGTGACCCCGAGAAAAGACATGGAATAGTTCTTGCTAAAAATGAAATTGCAAAAAGGTTTAACGTAAGAACTGGAGACACCATAAGAGAGGCACGAAGAAAATGTACTAATATAATTATCGGCGAGGCGCACTACAAGGACTATATAAAATATTCTAAAATTGTCAACGAAATTTATCTTTCATATGCCACTCGTGTAGAACCTTTTGGAATTGACGAGTCATGGATTGATATAACCGAAATTTCTCATCGAAACTGCCCTGAAAATCCTTTTTTAGCGGGAGTGAAGATTGCCAATGAAATAAGAGAGAGGGTAAAAAGAGAGACGGGACTAACTATTTCTGTTGGAGTAAGTTTCAATAAGACTTTTTCGAAGTTTGCCTCTGACCTTAAAAAGCCTGATGCAGTAAGTGAGATTTCACCTAAAGATTTTAAAAAGATTGTTTGGAAATTTCCCGTAGATGCTCTTTTGTTTGTGGGTAAACGTACAAAAGACGCTTTAAAACTTCTTAAAATTGAAAGAATCGGTGACCTTGCACTGCAAAGTAGACACACGTTAAAAGAAAACCTTGGAAAATTCGGAGAAACACTTTGGGATACCTCCAACGGATTTGACATTTCGCCTGTGGAGTTTTATCACGGAAGAGGTGACTCAAAGTCTATTAGTAATTCTGTGACCTTGCCAATTGATATTACAGCCTTCGAACAGGCGTCTTCCGTTGTAATATCTCTTGTTTCGGCTATTTGTGAAGAGTTAAGAGATAGAAATATTAAATGCTCTATTGTAAAAATCTACGTAAAATATTCAAATTTCACTACCTTCACAAGACAAATAAAACTCGAAACTCCCGCCTTTGATTATAACACCATATTAGAAGAGTGCAAAAACTTGTTTTTGAAAAACGTGGACTGGTCATTAGGCGTGAGAACATTAGGAATAGGCGTTGATGGACTAACCTCTTTTTCGGGTGAACAACTCTCTTTTTTTACGTGCAGAGAAGATTCTTTGCCTCTTGATAATGCACTTGGAAATATACGCAAAAAATACGGTGACGAAATCATACAAAGAGGGTCGGTACTCAAATATCAAAATCTCTGCGACTTTGATAAAAAACACCCCGCATTCAACAATAACATAAATTAAAAGGCACCCACTTTTATCAAAAAGTCGGCGCCTTTTTTGCATATAAAAATCTGAGGGAGCATAGATATTTAAAAAAAGGAGCGGAAAATGAAAAGATTGTATCCCTATCTTGATGAAGCACTTTGCAAAGTTTTGAAAGGACTCCCTGAAGAAGTAAAAAGGGAAGTGTGCGAAGTAAGATTACGCGTAGGCGGAGCCACCTCTCTTTCTACGTATTCAAAAAACCTCTTTGTAACCCCTGACTCTAAAATAACAAACAACCCCAAGAAAGCCAGAGTTTCTACCTTTCAAGAGGTGGCCAATGCGGTCACTCGACTTTGCGAAGGTTCTGTTTACCGATATATGTCAACTCTTAATTCGGGATACATAGTAACACGTGACGGAATAAGGACAGGAGTTTGCGGACAGGCAACAAGCGAAAAAGAAAAGATTATATCGGTTACTAACTTTACCTCACTTAATATGAGACTTCACAAGGAAATAGAAAACGCGGGAGACAGTCTTGCAAATTTCATTTCTAAAAATCAAGGCACTTCACTGCTTATTTTCTCACCTCCTGGCGTAGGTAAGACTACTGTTATAAGGTCGATTGCAAAAAGTCTTGCCACAGGTAAATTTTCACGTCCTATGAGAGTGAGTGTAATAGACGAAAGAGGGGAAATATTGCCCTCCGGTAGCGTTGGGCTTATTGATAGATTTTTAGGTTATTCAAAACCTGACGGAATTGAAATAGCAGTAAGGCTTTTTTCACCCGAATACATTGTCTGTGATGAAATAGGATTGCAGGACGACACGAAAGCAATGTTATCGGTACAAAATAGCGGTGTACCTTTTATCGCAACCACTCATGCAAGAAATATAAATGAACTAATAAAGAGGCCAAATATTATGGAGCTAATCAAACATCAAGTGTTTAATTCCTATGCACGACTAGAAAAGAGTGAAAACGGTTGCAGCGTAGTATTTGAAGAACTTAATTCATGAAAGTTATAGGCATTGCTTTAGTATTTTTTTCTTGTACCGTTACAGGATTTCTCAGAGCGAACAGTTATATAGTTTCGCTAAAACAGTTTCACGCGTTTATTGAACTTCTATATTTTATAAAACATGAAATCTCCACTTATCTTACTGCACAATGCGAAATATTTTTGAAGTTCAAAAGCACAGAACTTGAAAAGTGTGGCTTTTTAACTGAAACGAGAAAATGTATAGAAAAGTCAACTTTGTCACCAATGGCGGATGCTCTTGAAACTCTTAAAGAAAAACTTAACATAAATAAAGAAGCCTTTGACATACTCTTGGAATACTCAAAAAAACTCGGCTCTTATTCACCCGAAGAAGAGTGTAAAAGATGTCAAAGGGCGATTATGGAACTTGAAGAAATATATAAAAAGCAAAAAGAAGAAAACCTTAAAAAAACAAGTCTTTGCAGAAGTGTAGGTGCGATGACAGGAATAGGACTTGTTTTACTGTTATGGTAAAGGAGTAAAAATTGGACGTTACTTTAATTTTGAAAATTGCAGGAATAGGAATCCTGGTATCTGTAACACATCAGATACTTGCAAGATACGGAAGAGAGGAACAAGCTACTATGGTAGCAGTTGCGGGAGTTATACTGGTCCTCTTTATCCTAGTTGAAGAAATGAGCGACCTCTTTAATACAGTTCGTGACATATTTGGCATATGAGTTATGACTTTTTTGCTTTATGTATGGGTGTACTTGGTGCCCTTTTACTTATAATTCCTTTAAAAGAGTTCAAAAACGAATACTTTGCCCTCTCTCTGAGCGCTATTTCCGTTCTAGTTATATCTATATCCCTGAAGGGAGCAAAACCACTATTTTCATATATGACTTCTTTTTCTATGGGAGAATATAACCTGTATTTAAAAACTATGGTAAAAGCTTTAGGGATAAGCATTGTAGCAAATCTAACATCGGAACTTGCCGAAGACCTCGGTATGAAAAGCCTGTCGGGCAAAGTAGAATTTGCAGGTAAGGTGGCAATTATGTTATCTGCAATGCCAGTATTTGATAATCTTTTTAATCTTGTATCGGATTTCGTATGAAAAAATCAGTTTGTATTATCGCTATACTTTTTATCCTTTCTTTTACAGTTTCAGCCACCGAACTTAATGACTCGATTTCAGAAGAATTAAATCTCAATAAAGCCGAAGAGTTTATTCCAAATTCTATTTCAGATATCACGAATACAGAATTTTCTGTGACAGGTACCCCCGGCGAGAACGGTCTTAGCCTGAATTCCATTCTGAAAACGGCAGTCCTTATATTCTTTGATAGTATAAAAAACGAACTTCCCTTTGTTTTTGTTATGCTTGGCACGTTTGTTGTTTCTTCATTGTTATTAACTTTCCCTAAAAACTCTACGTCTTTTTCAACGGTGCTTAACTTTGTTGTGGCTGTAGCCGTAGGCTCACTGGTTATAAAACACGTTGAAGATGCCTTTTTGAGGGCAGAACAGTATTCTACGGAACTAGCCGATTTTATGACAGGGCTTTTGCCTTTCTTTTCATCTATATCTGCTGTCGGCGGTGAGTTTTCAACATCGGCGGTACAAAGTGCAATTCTTATGGCAACTATCACTTTATTTCAGTCGCTCGTTGTAAACGTCGCATTGCCAATTTGCAGAATAGTTGTCGCTTTAACCCTCGTGGGATACGTTTCAGACTTAGCATTTTCTCACCTTTCAACAATTATTTCATCTACTGTTATTAAAGTAATTTCAATTATTTGCGGAATAATGTGCGCAATATTATATTTTCAGAATTCAGTTACAACCGTAACCGATTCATTGGCGCTTCGCTCAGTCAAACTTGCCGCAGGAAACTTTATTCCAATTATTGGCTCATTTGTGTCAGAAGCGTCGGGTACACTCATTTCAGGAGTTCGCCTTGTCAAGTCTACCTTTGGTGTCTTTGCAATATGCGTTTTACTTTATATGACGCTTCGACCGCTGATTAACTTTTTTATTGTGAAACTTTCTATTAACTTTACCTCCGCTATAGCAAACCTTATTGGCTGTAACCGAGAAGGAAAGGTGCTTAGCGAAATTTTAGGTGTTTATAACATACTTTCCGCAGTAATGATTGCGTCTGCCTGCTTTTTTGTATTTTTTATCACAGTGTTTATTAAAAGTGAGGTGTCATGATGGCAGACTATCTTATTTTTATTTTGTCAGTGTCGTTTTTTTACACACTCACCAATACACTTCTCGGTGAAAAAGGGGCATCAAAAACCGCACGTGCGCTTTTAAAGATTATAGTAATAGCCCTTATTATTTCGCCAATAATAAAATCTTTATACACTTTTACAACCAATATGGCAATACCCGTCATAAAACAGGAAAATGAACATATTATTGATAACGAAGAAGACAAGAAAATGTGGCGAAGTTGGGTTGCAAAGGTAAGCGCCGACGAACTCACAAGAGAACTTACAGAAAGCATAAAAAATAATATGGGCTACGACGTTAGAGTACTATGCCCGTGGCATTTTGAAAATGAAGACGTGGTTTTCGATAAAATTGAGGTTTATGCAAAATGCGATAAAAGACATTTTAAAAATATTGAAAACTACGTAAAAATCCATTATTCCCTTGACTGTATAGTACAGGAAGAAACACAATGAATGAATTTGTTAAACGAAATTACAAGTTAATAGTTGCTCTGCTATTTTTACTCTTAGGTGTACTCTTTGTGTTATTTTCAGAACCAAAAGATAACACGGAAAACAAAAAAGAAGAAAAAACCTTTGATGAAAACGAGTACGAAAAAAACCTTGAACAAAGACTCAAAAAAATAGTAGAAGAAATTGACGGAGTGGGAGAGGTTAGCGTAATGCTCACTCTTGAAGGCTCGGCTATATTTTCCTACGCTACCGACGTTTCTCAAGATACAAAAGCCGAAGGCGACCTAAGAAAAGAAAGCACAGTTGTCCTCTCTCTTGATGGGTCAAGCAAAAAAGACGCAGTTGTAAGCGGATATACCTTGCCTGAAGTTAAAGGAGCTGCAGTTGTGTGCTCCAATACCTTGTCTCCGACGCTTCAGTCGAAGGTTATAGGTGTTGTGTCGGCTGCTCTTGGAATTCCTACAAGCAAAATTTTTGTAACAAATTAGAATATATTTTTGGAGGTAACAAAATGAACAAACTTGAAAAAATCAAAGGCGACTCTATGAGCGAACTCGAAGAAGTGGGTGCTAATAAGGAACCAGAAGTAAGTGAAGAAAATAACAAAAAGAATTTCTTTTCGCTATTCACTTTCTGGCGCAAAGTAAACTCGGAATTAAACGAAGGAGAAGAGATAGTTGACCTCGAAGAAAAGAGCGAGAAAAAAGGATTTATGAAATACATAAACCTCCGCACAGGAGCACTTGTTGCATCTCTTGTTGTTATTGCTGTTGCAGGGTATATCAATATAAGATATTCAGGAAACGGTGACTTAGACTCTAATGGTATCAACGATGCTCTCGACGAAATTAACGCTTCTCTTCTTGAAAGAGGTGAAGATGCTCTCGACGAAAACGAAGACTATTTTGCACTTTCTGTCATCAACCGTCAAAGAGTGCGTGACGAGGCGATGGAAATACTTCTTGATTTAACTGAATCGGATATGACTGACGCAGAAGCGAAAGCCGATGCATATAGTGAAATGACACGTATGGCAAACGAAATCACAAATGAAGCAAATATTGAAAGCCTTGTAAAAGCAAAAGGTTTTACAAACTGTGTTGCAGTAGTCAGTGGTGACGACGTGAACGTAGTCGTTGAAAGCGACGGGCTTACCATAAACGAAGTAGCGCAAATAAAAGAAATTGTATATCTTGAATGCGGTGTTCATCCCGACAACGTTAAAATTATTGAAAAAACAGGTGTGTAATTTTATAAAAACTAAACCCTCGTCACTTTTAAAGTGACGAGGGTTTCTTTATAAATCGTCGGCATCCTGAACAGGTATTTCTTTTTCGTCCGCAGGTCTGCCGGTATAACTTCCGTTAGGGTCCGTTCTAAAACTGTCTTTGTCCACGTATGAGCGACAAACTTCTTTTGCTTTTTCCATGACCTTTTTCTTTTTTGTTTCTTTTTCCATTCAATTCACCTCGTAAAAAGTATTTACGTAAAATGAATTTTTAATCCTTTGCTATTATGTTTTATATAATTCTTCCGTTGCGAGTCTTGCCTTTGCAACAGGTATGAAATTTTTAGGAAAACAGTAGTAAAGAGCGTTTTTGTCTCCAATGCTTATTACGTCACCTATTTCATACCAGAAATAGTCGGAGTTCAGACTGTAAGAATGATATCTTGGTTGCTCGTAATGAAGTTTTCCATCGCATCCGTCAAGAACGAATCCGTCTTTTGTATGAGTGAGAACTCCGTCTCCTACCATATAAAGAGCCTTATAATCTTTTAAAATACCGATTTCCACTTCGGCTTTCAGTTCATACTCGCCTTTTTCAATTTCATCTCTGACACATTCTCTTTGCCATCTATACCAATCTGGGATGTGCTCAAACTCAGTTTTGCCACTATCTGCATGAAGGCGTCCGTATTCGTCCATTGTGTAACTTTTATTACAGTGACTGCACGTAATTTTTGTTCCGTTACCGTGACAAGCGTCCTCTTTTAAACAATTAGGACATTTATAAAGCACACGTTCAAGCCCGTCGGCTCTGAAGGGCTCGTCAATTTTAATTTTCTGTTCAAATTGAGTTTTAAAGTGGTCGTATTTAAAAGCCTCATCAAGTCTTTTGTCAAGCTCGTTTTCGGATAAACTTTCAATCTCTTCTTTTGTAAAAAGACAACTTAACGTTGCGTGAGTCTTGGTTTTTCTCAGCTTTAGGCCATTGTATAAAGGGTCCCTGAGAAAAGCCCCTTCTGCAAAAATCATAAGGACGGGAACGCCTAACCTTTTTAGAAACTTACCCATCTTTCTTGGAAGTTCTGTAGTAGTTCCGTCAAGTGTGTATCCTGCCTCGGGGTACATCAAAACACTCTGCTTTTTGTTTTTTATAGTTTTTAATATATCAAAGATTAACGTCGGGTCGTTTACAAATTTTTGAGTAGGAATACATCCTATTCTCCTCATAAGCCATTCTTTACCTACAAGTGTATCGAAGGTACAAACTATTGAGTAGGGGAGTGGATAAAGAATTTTTGATGCGATTTTTAAGTCAATGAAACTTGAATGATTCATTAAAATGAGGTAAGGACCTTCACCCGCTTCTTCCATTCTCACTTTTTGATATTTGAATTTAGTTGCGATAAGATCGGGCATAGAAAGAATTCGCACTAGCGTTCTGAAAATAAACCAGGGCTTTTTAGGCTTTTTGTGCTTGGGCGCAGGAAGGGACAAAACGTAATCGAAACTTACCTTCTTTGTCTTAATTTTCATTATTGATTTCTCCAAGTTTAAAATGATTTTTATTTTCTTTCTCAATATCACAAACAGTTAAAGTACCGTTATCTACTGTAAATTTAATGTTGTAATCAAAAAGAGAAACACCGTAGATTCTGTCTTTGCTGTTTTGATAAGAGGGGCGCGGGTCAAGAGAAAGTATTTCAACTATGGCATCTAATTCATTTTCGTTTACGAGATTTTTTAAATCCGTTGAAAATTCCACTTTCAATTTATAATCCTTATATTCCTCCGTAAATCCCGACAATGCCTCAGGACGACTATCGGTAAAAGGAATGTAAGGCTTTATGTCAAATATCGGTGTACCGTTTAACATATCGGCACCTGAAACTGTTATTACAGGTCCGTTTGCGTTATCTGTGACAATCTTTACGAGTTTAAGACAAGACAGTCCTATTGAATTCGGGCGATTAGGTGAACGTGTGGCAAAAACGCCCATACGTTTATTCCCTCCAAGCCTTGGAGGACGAACAGTAGGACTCCACTTTTCTCTTTTGAACTCCGAAAACTCCCAAAGGACCCATATGTGCGAAAAGCCTTCGAGCCCTCTGAGTGCGTCAGGGTTTCTGAACTTTTGAGTAAAGGTAATTGTAGAAATTATATCTTCTGCCATCCCGCTTTGCCTGGGAATACCGAACTTATCACGAAAAGGCGTATTTATATATCCAATTATTTCAAGTTTTCTTTCAGACAATATCATCACATCCTCACGAGTTTATTATACATTCAAAAACTTGAAAACACAATAGAGAAATTACTGTTTTTCGGTTGACTTTTAACTGAAAGAAAATTATAATATAATTAAATAATAAAACAAATTACGACAAAGAGAAGATACATAACCAATATGAAAGAAATCAACAGTTTTAAAAAAGGCATCACCGATGGATTGCCTATATGTATAGGGTACTTTTCCGTTTCATTTGCCTTTGGTATATTCGCAGTTCAAAACGGTCTCTCGGTTTTGGAAGCGTTTCTTATTTCCTTGACAAATCTTACTTCCGCAGGACAACTTGCGGCAGTTCCCATTATTGCTTCCGCTGGCACGCTTATCGAACTTGCTATAACCCAACTTGTAATAAATTCACGCTACGCATTAATGTCAGTGTCTCTGTCACAGAAACTCGGACCAAGTATTACCTTGCCCCACAGGTTTTCAATAGCCTTTGGAAATACCGATGAGATTTTTGCGGTTGCTATGTCCAAAAGATTTAACGTTGGAAAACGCTATATGTACGGACTTATACTTACGCCTATTGTCGGTTGGACGCTAGGCACTGTTTCGGGTGCTATAGCAGGTGATATACTTCCCATTACTGTGACGTCTGCACTGGGGGTTGCGATATACGGAATGTTTATTGCTATCGTAGTACCACCCATAAAGAAAGAGCGTTCTTCGGCACTTTGTGTACTTCTTGCTATGGTTTTAAGTTGCATTTTTTATTACGTCCCAGTATTAAAAAACAATATTCCAAGCGGTTTTACAATAATTATATGTTCCGTTATTTCAAGCGCAATTCTTGCACTTGTAGCACCGATTAAAGTGGAGGAAAAAAATGACTGATTTTTTTGTTTATCTTCTTGTTATGGCAGGGGTAACGTATCTTGTGCGTATGCTACCTTTGGTACTTATTAAGAAGAAAATTACCAATCCCTTTATCATATCTTTCCTTCACTACATTCCTTATGCAGTACTAACAGTAATGACAATCCCTACAATTTTTTACTCAACGTCTATTGTACCTGCCGTAGTGGGCTTTATTGTGGCAGTCGCCCTCGCTTTCTTTGAAAAGTCTCTTGTAATAGTAGCGGCGTGTTCTTGTCTTGGAGTACTTGTGACAGAACTTATATTGAAATATCTTTTCTGATTTTGGAGAGTAGTATGTTAAAACTTGTAGTTGCCGACTTTGACGGTACACTTTTACCTTATTCTAATAAAACCGTCCCCGAAAGCACAATAACGCTTATTGAAACCTTAATTTCTAAAGGTGTCGCTTTTGCAGTGTCTTCAGGAAGAACTTATAGCGAACTTTCTGCACTTTTGAAAAAGGTGTCGGATAAAATCTTTTTCATATGTGACGACGGTGCATTAACCATAAAAAACGAAAACGTGATTTTCAAGAAACCGTTTTCCAAAAAATCACTGTCTTGCTTTTTTGACTCAGACGTGTTCAAATACGCCACTCTTTACTCAATGAATAAAGCGTATCTTGTAGGTGATAACAAGTCGCCTGTCCTCTACGACAAAAGCCCCAAGAAAGTTTCACGCCCCTTTGAAATTACCGAGGACGTATTTAAGGTTTTTGCAAGTCCAAAAACCTTCACGTTAGAGGACACTTCTGATTACAGAGTTCACTATTCGGAAAAAGGCTTCACCGAATTCGTTTCTCCTTTTGCGAACAAAGGTGTCGCCCTTGCACACTTGCAGTTACACTTGGGCGTAACTAAATTTGACACCGCCGCCATCGGTGACGCGTCAAACGATATTCCTATGATGTCTCATGCAAAATATTCTTTCTCGATAGGGGACAAGTCAAAAGAACTTAATAAAATTTGTACCTATAATTCAAGATCCGCCGAAGAAGCACTTCAAAAGTTGGTATCATTTACCTAAAAAGAACAAAAACAACATAAAACAACATTGATTTTCAACTAAAAACACAAAAATCCAAAAAATATTATCCGAAATCATTGACAAATCCAAAATCACGTGTATAATTAAAGTAGAAAAATATAATTTTAGAGTTAGGTGGTTAAAAATGAGTAAATACACTGTTGAAACTCCAAAAAAAACAGATAGAATTGATCGCTTGAAAGAAGCGCTTTTTAAAAGCCGTCCTCAGATCGAAGCTGACAGAGCGGTGCTTTTAACACAGTCTTATATGGAGACCGAAGGGGAACCTATGGTTATAAGACGTGCAAAAGCGTTTAAAAATATTTGTGAGAATCTTCCTGTTGTTATCAGAGACGACGAACTTATCGTTGGTAGTTCTACCGTGGCATCCAAGAGTTGTCAGGTATTTCCTGAGTTCTCTTTTGACTGGATGGAAAAAGAATTCGACACTATCGCCAATAGAAGTGCCGACCCTTTCTACATATCAGAAGATACAAAGAAGGCACTGCGTGAAGTGTTCAAATATTGGAAGGGCAGAACTACAAGCGAACTTGCAACTTCCTATATGACAAAGGACACTATTACGGCCATTGAACATAACATCTTTACTCCCGGCAACTATTTCTATAACGGTGTCGGACACGTTACAGTTCACTATGACAAAGTTCTTAAAATGGGCTATAACGGAATAATTGCCGAAGCCAAAGCAGAACTTGACAGCATTAAAGTTTCAGACGCCGACTACGTTACAAAGTCCGCACTTCTCGAAGCGGTAATAATTAGTTGTAACGCTGCAATTACATACGCTAACCGCTATTCAAAACTTGCTCTTGAAATGGCAGGAAAAGAAAGAAACCTTCAGCGTAAAGAGGAACTTTTGAAAATTGCCGAAAACTGTTCGAAAGTCCCTGCTAACGGTGCAACAAACTTTTATGAGGCTTGTCAGTCTTTCTGGTTTGTTCAACTTCTTCTGCAAACAGAGTCAAACGGACACTCGATTTCTCCAGGTCGTTTCGACCAGTATATGTACCCATACTACAAGATGGATAAGAATTCACCGGATTTTAACCGTGATTTTGCTCAGGAACTTATCGACTGTCTCTGGATTAAATTCAATGACATAAGCAAAGTAAGAGACGATGCATCTGCACAAGGCTTTGCAGGTTACGGTACGTTCCAGAACCTTATAGCAGGTGGACAGACACCCTGTGGGCTTGATGCCACAAACGACCTGTCCTTTATGACTATTGCCGCAACTATGCACGTCCTTTTACCTCAGCCCTCATTCTCTGTAAGAGTTTGGAACAAGACTCCCCACGAGTTCCTTGTAAAAGCGGCAGAACTTACACGTACAGGTGTTGGACTTCCTGCATATTACAATGACGAAGTTATCATTCCTGCGCTTCTCAGTCGCGGACTTACCATTGAAGATGCACGTGACTATAACATTATCGGTTGTGTTGAACCTCAAAAGTCAGGTAAGACTTGGGGATGGCACGACGCTGCATTCTTCAATATGTGCAGACCTCTTGAACTTGTTTTCTCAAGCGGTATGGACAACGGAAAGCAGATAAGCGTTAAGACACAGAACATCGAAGATATGACAACCTTCGACGAATTCTACGACGCTTATAAAGAACATATGAACTATATGATAGCACTTATGGTAAACGCCAACAATGCTATTGACGTTGCTCACGCCGAAAGATGCCCTCTTCCTTTCCTTGCATCAATGCTTGATGATTGTATTAAGAGAGGAAAAACTGCAGAGCAAGGCGGTGCAGTTTATAACTTCACAGGTCCTCAGGGCTTTGGAATCGCCAATATGGCAGACTCACTTTTCGCTATTCGCAAACTTGTCTTTGAAGATAAGGAATTCACCCTTTCAGAACTTCGCGATGCTCTTGAAACAAACTTCGGTAAGGATACAGTTAAGGCGAATACTGCCGACCTTGTTGCAAAGATCGCTACAGAGCTTAGAGCAACAGGTGTTACGGTAGGGGAAAAGGAAATCGCACAGATTACAAAAACGGTAGTATCAAGAACCGATGCCAATAAAAACGCGGCGATAAGAGAAAAGATACTTGCTCAGTCCAAGTTTGGAAACGACGAGACTGAAATAGACGCTCTTGCAAGAGACGTAGCATATACCTACACAAGACCCCTTGAACAGTACAGAAACCCCAGAGGCGGTCAATTCCAGGCTGGTCTCTATCCTGTTTCCGCTAACGTTCCTCTCGGAGCACAGACAGGTGCAACACCCGACGGAAGATATGCTTATACTCCCGTAGCAGACGGTGTTTCTCCCTCAGCAGGACGTGACGTTCACGGACCTACCGCAGCGGCAAACTCCGTTTCAAAACTTGACCACGGTATAGCGTCTAACGGAACACTTTTCAATATGAAGTTCCACCCATCTGCCCTTGAAGGTACCTCGGGCATAGAGAGTTTTATATCACTTATCAGAGGATATTTTGATCAGAAGGGAAGCCACGTTCAATTTAACGTAGTTAGCCGTGAAACTCTCCTTGATGCTCAGAAGAATCCCGAAAAGTATCAGAGCCTTGTAGTTCGCGTTGCAGGTTACAGTGCTTTGTTTACTACTTTGTCCAAGTCTTTGCAAGACGATATTATCAACAGAACTGAACAAGGTACGTTTTAATGGAACAAAATAAAGATTTATCAGTTAAAGGCAGAATATTCGACATACAACAGTTTTCAACCCACGACGGACCCGGAATAAGAACAATAGTCTTTCTTAAAGGTTGCCTTTTAAGATGTCGTTGGTGTTGTAATCCCGAGTCTCAGGAATATGCTATTCAAACTATGGTTCGTGGCGGGAAAGAAGAAGTTGTAGGTCGAGACGTTACTGTTGCCGAAATTTTTGAAACTGTGAAAAAAGATATGCTCTATTATCGCAGAAGCGGTGGCGGAATTACCTTGTCGGGCGGTGAAACACTCTGCCAGAGTGAGTTTGCCCTTGCCCTTCTTAGAACTTGCAAAAAATACGGTATAAATACAGCAATAGAAACAACCCTCAGCACTCCGTTTTTTATGATAGAGCCTCTTATAGAATATATCGACACTTTCCTTGTTGATATAAAACATATGAACTCTGAAAAACATGAGAAGTTCACTACAATGAAAAACGAGTTGATTTTGCAAAATGCCCAGCGCGTTTCGCAACTTGCCAAAAACTTTGTAGTAAGAGTGCCTGTCATTCCGGGTTTTAACGATACGGAAGAAGAAATTAAAGATATCGCAAACTTTGCTTCAACTCTTCACGGTGTAAAGGAAATTAATTTACTTCCATATCACAGACTCGGTTATGACAAATATATAGGACTTGGCAGAGAATATACAATGGGTGACGTTCCACCTCCAACAAAAGAGAAAATGCTCATCTTGAAAAAAACTGCCGAAACCTTTGGACTCACCGTCAACATTGGCGGATAAAGAGGTGATTTAATGGAAAAGTTTGACAATGAAATAAAACAGCGAATAATTCAGGAACTTGTTCCGGGTAAACAGATTACTCTGGCTCATATTATCGCAAACCCCGACGACATTCTTTATAGAAAGTTAGGCCTTGACCCCACACTTGACTATTCCGTTCGTTCTGCTATCGGCATTGTTACAATGTCTCCTGCGGAATATGCGATTATAGCAGCGGATATAGCCCTTAAAACATCAGGCGCCTCTCTTGGATTTGTCGATAGATTCAGTGGTACTCTCATAATGACAGGCTCTGTTTCAGAAGTTCAGGAATCTCTTATGGCGGTTGTAAATTACGCCAAAGAAAAACTTGGATTTACAGTCTGCGAAGTCACCAGAACATGAAAAGACTGATACTTATGGGTAGGAGTGAAGCAGGGAAAAGCACCTTGATTTCCGCTCTTAAAAACCAAAAAATAGAATATCATAAAACTCAATACATCGATTATGAAGATTTTATAATAGACACACCGGGTGAATATGCCGAAACCAAAAATCTCGGCGGTGCCCTTGCAGTCTACTCGTACGAATCTGACGTAATTGGACTTGTTGCGTCGGCAACCGAGCACTATACACTCTTTCCGCCAAACATAACAGGAATGGCGACGCGCCCTGTAATTGGTATTGTCACTAAATGCGACCACGAGGAAGCAAGACCCGATATGGCGGAACTTTGGCTGAAAGAAAGCGGTTGTGAAAAGATATTTTTCACCAGCAGTTTTCGTCGCGACGGGGTAGATGAATTGCTCGAATACCTCAAAAGTTAACAAAAACCAACAAAATCAACATAAATCTTGCAAAAATCAACAAAAAACCTATTGACATATAAAATCAGTAGTATTATAATTTAATTGTAAAAAGTTATTATGTAACCAATAAAATTTATATAGAGGAGAAAAAGACATGACTTCAGAATACGAAATCAAAAAACAAATCTGTGACATTGGTAAGCGTATCTACAACAGAGGAATGGTAGCCGCAAACGACGGTAACATCTCTGTTAAGATTAACGACAATGAATTTCTCTGCACTCCTACAGGTGTAAGTAAGGGTTTTATGACTCCTGACTACATTTGTAAGGTAGATGCAAACGGAAAGGTTATCCAGGCTAACGCAGGATTTAAGCCTTCATCAGAAATCAAAATGCACATGAGAGTGTATAAAGAAAGACCTGACGTAAAGAGTGTTGTTCACGCTCATCCCAGCTACGCTACAAGTTTTGCAATTGCAGGTATCCCTCTTACCGAGCCCATTATGCCTGAAGCGGTAATTGCACTTGGTTGCGTACCGATTGCAGAGTACGGCACACCTTCAACAGAAGAAATTCCCGATGCAGTTTCAAAGTATCTTCAGCATTATGATGCAGTTCTTCTTGCAAATCACGGTGCTCTTTCATATTCAGATTCTTTGCTTAATGCATATCACAAGATGGAATCTCTTGAGTTCTACGCTCAGCTTCTTTATCAGTCAAAGGTTCTCGGCGGACCTAAACAACTTTCTGAAGCACAGGTACAGAGACTTTACGAAATCAGAAAACAGTTTGGTATGACAGGTAAGCATCCTGCTGACCTTTGCCCCAATGCAAAAGCAGGTAAGCCCAGTTGTCACGGTTGCAAGAACAACTGCTCAAACGGTTCAACTTCTTGCGAAAACGATGCAGTAATTGCTGAGATTACCAAAAAGGTACTTGCACAACTCGGCAAATAATCAGAGGTACTGATATGAATGCAAACATTGATAAAATAATCAATGATATTGTAAGTACATATGTGTCAAAGCCTTCAGACCTTGACAACGTAACCTTGGACCTTGCCAGAAAGATTATTCATAAGGTAGAAGAAAAGGCTAAGGAAATGGGAGTTAAAGCAGTAGTTGCTGTTGCTGACAGAGGCGGTAGAACAATTGCAGTTGAGTGTATGGACGATTCCTATATTGCAAGTTACGATATAGCAGTTAATAAAGCCTACACTTGCGTATCTCTCAAAATGTCAACAAAGAAACTTTCCACGTTGGCACAACCGGGTCAGTCTCTTTACGGAATACAGTTTACCAATAACGGTAAAATTGTTATTTTTGGTGGCGGCGAACCTCTTTGCGTAAATGGCAAAGTAATAGGTGCCGTTGGAGTTTCAGGCGGTAGCGAGGAACAAGACACACTTCTCGGTGCTTACGCCAAGGACGTATTTAATAATCTAATATAAAGGAGCAAAGTATTATGGATATCAAATCCGAGCAGATTGAAGCCATTGTAAAAGAAGTACTTGCCAATATGAGTTCTTCAAGCAGCGCTTCTCCTGCCACAACAGATAAGAAAATCCCTAAAACTGCACGTGTTGCAATGCTCACCGCTCTTGAAAACTATGAAATCAAGGAATTCCCCATTCCCGAACTGGGTGATGACGATATCCTTGTAAAAGTTGAAGGATGCGGAGTTTGCGGAACCGATGCACATGAATTTAAGCGCGACCCATTCGGACTTATCCCTGTAGTTCTCGGACACGAGGGTTCAGGCGAAATTGTTAAGATGGGTAAAAACGTTAAGAAGGATAGCGCAGGTAAACCCCTTAAAGTTGGTGACAAGGTTGTTACCTGTATGATTTTCAAGGATAACCCCGATGTGACAATGTTCGACCTTAATAAGCAGAACGTAGGTGGAGCAGACGTTTACGGACTTATTCCCGACGACGACATTCACCTTAACGGTTGGTTTGCAGATTACATAGTTGTAAGAGGCGGTTCAACAGTATTTAACGTATCTGACCTTGACCTTGATTCAAGAATTCTCATCGAGCCCAGCGCCGTTCTTATCCACGCGGTAGAACGAGCTAAAACTACGGGAATTCTCCGTTTCAATTCAAGAGTAGCAGTTCAGGGTTGTGGACCTATCGGTCTTATTGTATTGCAATTCTTCGTACAATGGGTATCGAAAATATCGTAGCAATCGACGGTGAAGCAAAGAGACTTGACTTCGCTCGTCAGATGGGTGCTACCGCTACTGTTAACTTCAAGGAGTTCAACGGTATCGAAGCACTCACAGAAGGCGTTAAGAACGCATTCGGTGGCTACCTTGCAGATTTTGCATTCCAGTGTACAGGTTCACCCATAGCACACGCTAACATTTATAAGTTTATAAGAAGCGGTGGCGGTCTTTGTGAACTTGGTTTCTTCATTAACGGTGGAGATGCGACAATCAACCCTCACTTCGACATTTGTTCAAAGGAAATCACAACAGTAGGTTCATGGGTTTACACACTTCGTGACTATGCAACTACATTTGACTTCCTCAAACGTGCTAAAGGTATAGGTCTTCCTTTGGAGAAACTTATCACTCACAGATACAAACTCGAAGAAATCAATGAAGCTCACAAGACTAACCTCAAAATGGAAGGCTTGAAGATTGCTATCATCCTGTAAAGGAAGGAATAGATACTTATGGCTAATGCAGTAGGAATGGTCGAGGTATTCGGTCTGGTTACAGCTTTTGCAGCCTGTGATGCAGGATGTAAAGCGGCAGACGTTATCGTAGAGCGATTCGACAAAAACAAACCCGCGAACGCGGATAAACTTCCGGTTCCTTTGCTTGTAGTTGTTAAGTTCCGCGGAACTATAGACAACGTAAACGCAGCAGTTGAAGCGGCGCTTGAAGCAGCAAAGAGAGTTAGCGGAGTGGTTTCTCATCACGTTATAGCAAACGTTGAAGAGGATACCGAAAAGATGCTCAAAATACACGGCTTTGACAAGAATTAACGGAGGGAAGTAGTATGAAATCACTTGGATTTATTGAAGTTTCCGGTGTTACTGCAGCCCTTGATGCTCTTGACATTATGTGTAAGTCGGCAAACGTTGAACTTATCACTTGGGAGCGTAAAATGGGAGGACGACTTGTTACTTTGATTGTACAAGGCGACGTCTCCGCAGTTACAGCGGCAGTAGAAAACGCTGTTGCAAAGGCACTTAAAAAGCCTGTTGCAAGTCTTGTTATTGCCAATCCCCACGAGGAAACGATGCGTATCGTAAATCTCAGTGCCGAAAGGCTTAAGAAATAAGGAGAACAACGATGGAACAGCAAAAGAAAACAGCTCCCAAAAAGAGCGGTGAAACAAAGGTTACAAAAAATAACAATAATACAAACAAAGAAACTACAAGTGAAGTTGTAGTACAAATCAAGGAGGAAAAGAAAATGGCACTCGAAGCACTCGGAATGGTAGAAACCAGAGGTCTCGTAGCAGCAATTGAAGCAGCGGACGCAATGGTAAAGGCAGCAAACGTAACTCTTATCGGAACTGAAAAGATTGGTAGCGGACTCGTATCCGTTATGGTAAGAGGTGACGTTGGAGCAGTTAAGGCAGCAACTGAAGCAGGTGGAGCAGCAGCTTCAAAACTTGGCGAAATCGTTGCTATCCACGTAATCCCCAGACCCCATGCAGATGTTGAGAAGATTCTCCCCATCATTAAATAAGTAACCCAAAGTAAAAAAATAAATTAACATATTTTTAGGAGGAAACTAATATGGCACTTGAAGCACTCGGAATGGTAGAAACCAGAGGTCTCGTAGCAGCAATTGAAGCAGCGGACGCAATGGTAAAGGCAGCAAACGTAACTCTTATCGGAACTGAAAAGATTGGTAGCGGACTCGTATCCGTTA
>SVQQ01000002.1 GCA_015065265.1 Oscillospiraceae bacterium
CCAACACTTGGAATAAGGTTTATAGCCATTCAGGAAAATGTTGATACAATGAGTAATACGGGAACAGAAATGATGCCGTTCAACAATATATTCAATGAATGGTATGCTGCACAGACAAGCAAAAAAATTCGTGCAGTATGGCAGATGAAAGCTGCAAGCGGAAAACGGGTAAGCTCAACAGTTCCTTATGGCTATATGAAATCACCCGAAGATAAAGAAAAATGGATAATTGATGAAGAAGCCGCAGAGGTTGTAAGAAAGATATTTTCATTAGCCCTTGCAGGACGAGGAATTGCACAGATTGCCCGTCAGTTAGAGCAAGAAAAAATCCTTATTCCTACCGCATACAAGATAGAAAAAGGATTATCAACTACTCATAAATATCCCGAAAATCCATATTATTGGGATTCATCAACTGTTGCAGGAATTATTGACAACAGACAATACACGGGATGTACTGTGAATTTTAAGACAACAACTGTAAGTTACAAGGTACATAAGGTTATCCATAAATCCGAAGATGAGCAACAAATTATCCCTAACACACAAGATGCAATAATAACTGAGAATTTATGGCTCAGAGTTCAGGAGCTTCGTCAGCATAAAAGAAGACCAACATCAACGGGCAGAACCAGTCTGTTTTCGGGATTGGTATATTGTCCTGATTGCGGAGCAAAATTACATTTCGCAGCTGCTAAAAGTATTACAAGACAGCAAGAGCATTTCAGGTGTTCAAATTACAAGAGTGGTCGTGGTGAGTGCCAAATACACTTCATAAGAGATATTGTTCTTGAAAGAATTGTTTATGAGGCAATAAGCAACTTGGCAGATTTTGTAAGATGCTATGAGCCGGTGTTTTTGTATCTTATGGCAACTAAAAACCAAACCGCAAGAAAAAGTGAGCTTCAAAAACTTAAAACTAAAGTTGAAAGCGGTAAAAGAAGAATATCTGAACTTGATGTGATAATATCCCGAATTTATGAGGACAATATTTTAGGTAAATTGAGTGACGACAGATATTCCCGTATGGCTTCTATGTATGAGAACGAACAAAGGGAGCTTATCGAAACAATATCCAAAAGTGAACAGGAATTGGAAAAGGCAGAGCAACAGAATATTGATATGCGACTTCTGTTAAAAACTTTGAGAGAACTAACCGATTTCCGAGAGCTTACCCCAACAATAGTTAATTCTCTGATACAAAGAATAGAAGTTCACAACAACGACAAATACGACGGTCATTGTCATGTGAAGGTTGATATTTATTTTACTGCCGTTGGAATGATTGATATTCCTGATGAAAAAGAAATATTGGATATAATAAACAAAATCCAAGAAAATCCGCAGATGTATAAGGTCGGATAACAAGGAAAATGGAGTAGTTCCTTGATTTTGGAACTACTCCATAAAAAACTTCCTTATGTGGCTGTCGCTAAAGACGCACAATTTTTTTATTAAACATCATATATACCTAAGATGAATATTCCAACGAATGCACAGGCAATAGAGAGATAGTGTTTTAAGGAAAGTTTTTCTTTTAAGAAAATTCTGCTCCACAAAACTGATGCCGCGCAGTAAGATGAAATGATAACGAAACCTACCTTATAGTCTGAAACGACTACCATCATATAGAAGACCTGACCGAGTGTTTCACAAAGACCGCCAAGGAGTTTTGTTCCGTCGTACTTTGTTTCAATCTTTTCACGCTTGATTACAAATATATAGATAGCAAAAATTATTGCCATAAAGAACCAAGTGAACTCATATGCGGTATTGAGAATGTCTCCGCAAAGTAAATCTGCTTTATCGGCGTCCATTGTGGGATTCTTCAAGGTGAAGTCTGCGATATAGTTATCGGCAATAAGGGTGTCAACGAATGAACCTACCGCGTCGATAAGGCAATACAAAATGGGAAGAAGAATTGCAATAAAACTCTTTGTATATTTCTTGCCCGATTTTGACTGACGAAGTTCTCTTGCCTCGTCGTTCTCTCTATAATCTACGATACCAAGGGAAAGAACGCCTATGATAATCATTATAACACCGAAAATGATGGGGGCGTTTAAGAATATTTTACCGCTTTCGTCTTCGGCTGAGAAGGTTACTCCAAAATAACAGATGCTAAGTATTAGGGCAAGAGCACCTGATGTGTTACAGATAGGTGATGAAATTGAAAGTTCGATATATCTGAGTGCGATATATCCAAGCATCATAGACAGAATATAGAAGAATGATGCGGGAAGGTATGTAATAATATCGGAGAAGGCGAATGGGACGCCACCGATAGTAATCGAATATATTGCGTGTATGCCCATGATTAAGCCCACTGCAATACCGACCTTGTAATGACTATATTTGTCTGTTTGTTTAGACCCGGCTTTACTGAAAAGGTCCGAGCCGCTCCAGAATAGCATGGCGATTAGTGAAATAATCCACATTTTTTTACTTCTCCTTTATTTTATTTTTTATTAAAATTCAACGAGATTCTTCTCGTGAAGTTTCTGAAGGGACATAAGAATTCCGAGTTTCGCGTGTGCCCAGGTAAGTCCGCCCTGAAAATATACTGCATAGGGCTCACGAATGGGTCCGTCGGCAGAAAGTTCAATAGAGGAGCCTTGGACAAAGGCACCTGCCGCCATTATGACGTCGCTGTCATATCCTGGCATTGGTGAAGGTTCGGGAATTGCAAAACTGTCAACGGGGGCTGCCGCCTGTATTCCGTGGCAGAAGGCTTTCATTCTTTCGGCAGAACCAAGTTCAACTGCCTGTATAATATCGTGGCGGGATTCGGTACTGTTTGGTACTACCTTGAAGCCCAGTTCTTCATAGATATTTGCGGCAAAAATTGCACCTTTAAGGGCGGAAGCAACAACTGTAGGTGAAAGGAAAAGACCTTCATAGAGACTGGTCATTACTCCAAGGTTTGCTCCTACTTCCTGACCGAGTCCGGGGGCACTGAGACGATAGGCGCATCTTTCAACCGCTTCCTTTGTGCCACATATATATCCTCCAACGGGGGCAAGTCCTCCGCCTGGGTTTTTAATAAGAGAACCAACGGTCATATCTGCTCCAACGTCCGAGGGTTCAATTCTCTCAACAAATTCTCCATAGCAGTTATCTACCATACAGATAACGTCGGGTTTTATACTTTTTACAAAGGAAATAAGTTCCCCTATTTGTTTAACGGAAAAGGTGGGGCGTGTTTTATAACCCTTTGAACGCTGAATAGTTACAAGTTTTGTCTTTTCGTTTATCGCTTCTCTTATGGCGTCGTAGTCAAAGGTACCGTCCTCTTTGAGTTCTGCCTCGCGATAGGTGACTCCGTACTCTTTGAGAGAACATTTGGACTCTCTGATACCAATTACCTCTTCAAGTGTGTCATAGGGACGACCTACAGGTGAAAGAAGTTCGTCACCAGGTAAAAGATTTGCAGAAAGGGCGGTAGCAAGGGCGTGGGTGCCACAGGTAATCTGTGGGCGGACAAGCGCCGCTTCGGTATGGAAAATATCGGCGTACACCTTTTCAAGAGTATCTCTGCCTAAATCGTCGTATCCGTAGCCTGTTGTTCCTGCAAAGCAAGTGGCGCTGACACGGTTTTTCTGCATAGCGCCTATTACTTTTGCCTGATTATATTCTGCTGTCTTATCGATTTCTTCAAATCTGGGCTTTATTCTTTCAAGTATTTTTTCACCAAACTCAAATACTTTATCTGATATTCCAAGGGATGTGAATATGTTTTCCATTGTTATCTCCACTTTAAAAAAATATGTTTAATTATACAATTTTTACAATAATTTGTCAATAAATCCTTTTTCGTTTTATTTAAGATAAAGAGAAAAACATTGAATTTTCAAGAAGGCAAAATCCATTTTTTGTAGCAAATTATAAAAAAGAGCATATTATGGTAGAAAAGGAGGAGATAGAATGTGCAGTATTGCAAAGTGCATCGGTATTACCGTTTCTTCCTTCGGGTTTGGTATTCTTACTGCATTTTTTCTGCCCGAATGTGTTCTTGTGGTGATTGAGGCGATTGTGATAATCGTTGCGGGATGTTTCTTCATCAAAGGCTGAAAGGAGCAAATATGAGGATATTTACTATGAAACCTCCAAAAATTGTAAGAAAATTTTTAGGAATGTTAATCAAAAAGAATAAACATAATAGAAGAAATTTATAATAAACAAGACAAACAAAACATAAAAGGGTGTCTTTTACGACACCCTTTTGTAGAACTTATCAAAGTGATTTAATAATTTAATATTTAGAAATTCCTGTGCATTTAAATTTAAATGAAACACTTTTTACAAAAGCATTTATTGTAGCAAGATTTGAAACTGAAAATGCTTTGTCAGTAAGATATGGTCTAACCTGAACACTCAAATGAAGTGTGCCTTTTGTGTTATTTTTGTATGTTACACATTCTCCGCTCTTACATATTTTATTAACAATTCTTTTATTTGTGTTAATATCATACACCCAAACCACATAACGAACGTAACTTTTTAATTTATTTGAAGTTAATGAAGTCGTGGGATAAATCTTTAAGGTGTCTTTTTTATTTACCGCAACGTATTTTTCAATGCAATTCTGTCCATCAAACGATGTGCTTACATATCCGGCAGAATTCGAGAGTCTTTTAGAATATGTAGTATATGTTTTAGCATATGCAAGAACTGACATCGCTCCAAAAAGAAAAACAAAAGCCATTGTAATCACTAATATTCTTTTAGTTGTATTCATAAAAACCTCCAATTTAGTACTTATAAGTTCTACAAGCGACATTGTATCACTATTTTATGTTATTGTCAAGTAGTACCGATGAATACTAAAATCAAGGAGATAAAAATGTATTTAAAGCGTTTACGTGACTTAAGAGAAGATATGGATTTAAAACAATCTGAAATTGCAAAAATATTAAATATTCAACAAACTGTATATTCAAGATACGAGCGTGGTTTTCAAAATATACCCTTAGAACATCTAATAAAATTAGCAAATATGTACAATGTTTCCTTGGACTATATATTTGGAAGAACTAACAACAAAAAAATAAATCAATAAAAGCAAAAATAAAATTGAGGTATAAACCTCAATTTTATTTTTTTATTTCGTCTTCTGTTTTTTCTCCGTCACGGCGTCGAACTCCTCGCATATGGCGGGTACTGTCGCAATATGGCAGAGGTACGTCGTATGCCTGTGCGTGAATAATAGGCATATCCACAAGGCTTTCTGCATCCATCATTGGATTATTAGACAGGTATGACGGAACGTTACGTGAATTGTTTTTCTTCACTTTACCACTTCCCTTCCATAATATTTTTGACATATGGAATGGAAGATATACTTAATTTTTAAATCACAATTTTGCCACTGTCGATGTCGTCGATAATCTTTTTTATAGCGTGTTCTTCGTTGCTGACAGTTATAATGTCGGCTTCTTTTTTTGCCGCTTCACAGGCGTTTGATACCGCCACTGCAAGTTTGGCTGTGCGTAACATAGGGATATCGTTTTCGTAATCACCGATAGCAATAGTTCTGTTTACGTCTACCTTTAAGAGTTCTGCAAGTCTTATAAGACCCGAGCCTTTGTGCACGTCTTTTGGCAGTATTTCAAAGAGGGTTCTTGAGGAACGTGTGAAGTCAAACTTTTCTGATAGTGGGTGAGAGTGCAAAAGTTCTGACAAAAGTTTAATATTATCGTCGTTTTCTTCACTGAAAAGAATTTTGCCAAGAGGCTCTTTTATATCTCTGTAATGGCGGAATTCATAGGGACATCCCGTTGTTCTTCTAAAGCGCTCCATTGAAGGATTGTCACGGCAAATATATATGTCGTTGAAGGTGGTGACCTGTATTCCAACAGAGGCAATATTCTTTTCTACGTGCTCTATCAAGTCGTGGACGTCACTATCAAGAGGTATCTGCATAAGATATTTTTCTTGTCTGTGGTCATATATCGCACTTCCGTTAATACAACCGAAGGGTACGTTGGGGTTGATTTTGGTGTAAACGTCCTTTGACAAAGAAGGCATACGTCCTGTTATAAAGGTGAAGTATCCGCCTCTTGACTTGAAATATTCTATTGCTTCGAGGTTCTCCTCGGATATGGTTTTGTCTCGTCGATATAGTGTTCCGTCAAGGTCGGTACATATTAAAATTCCCGAAAACTTATTCATTTACTACCTCTTGATTAAAACTTATAAAAGTTGATTGTTTTTCTTTGCAGTATTGATTGAGGATATCAGCATAACTCGAATGCTTGTACATTTTGAATCGAGCGTTTTATACGTATCGTCACATATATAACCTGTTTTAAAAAGAAGTTCAAGCCAATAACCTGTTTCGTTCGACTCTTTTAAGGCAATTTGCAATTTTGATATAAAGTCTGCAACACCGTGTGCATATTGTGCTTCTCGTATATTAGCACCAATCGAAGTTCCACTTCTACCAATTTGATTTGAAATGATGCTTTCTTTTTTAGTTTTTAATTGTTTAACAAGGTTTATTATTTCTACAGCAAACTCCATTGACTGAATCGACAGTTTATCATCTCGCATAACCTATCACCTTCCTATTGTGCCAATTATATCACATAATAAAGGATTTGTAAATGAAGCATTTGCTTTTTTAGCAAATATGAAGTAGTGGCTTTGCCACTATGAAGTAAATTCGCTTTGCGAATTTATGAAGCAAAGCATTCCTTAATGTTGCCCTAGCAACACTTCATAAGCCCTTGCGTCTTCATTGCGTAGCAACTTAATGTTCCTGAAAGGAATGCTTCATTGAAAAAAGCACCGACAACGTCGGTGCTTTTTTCTGGTGAGCCACTGGAGACTCGAACTCCAGACCCTTTGATTAAAAGTCAAATGCTCTGCCAACTGAGCTAGTGGCTCGTACTGTTCTTGATTGACAGCCTTATCATAATATCACAGATGTTTTTATTTGTCAATGACTTTTGCAAAAAAAATCAAGATTTAAGGAAATTATTTATTTTTTCGGGTAAAATTTCAAGAAGTTTATCTCTGTCGTTCTTTATTTTCCCCAAAATCACGTCGTCAACTAAAAGTGAAAGTATTTCCCCTACTTCTTTTGATGCGGGAAGTCCAAGGTCTACAAGGTCTTTACCTGTAACTTTAAGAGTTTTAAGGGTGACAAATTCATCTTCCGTCAAAAGTTTTTCAAACAAAGACAACACTCTTTTTTCTCTGTCAAAAAGGGCTGTGTGGACACAAGTGGAAAGGGAAACCGTTTTCAAAGAGTATTTTGCCACAAGGCGCTTTAAAAATACTTCGTCTTCTTCAATTCCCTCTTTTACAAGAGTGATAGAGGTGGACAAAAGTTCCCTCTCTTCTTTTGAAAGTTTCAAAGAAGATATCTGCTCTTTATATTCGGGAAAAGAATAAAAGAATACTGCGAGTTTTGAAAGTGGTGTTGAGGCATAGGGTATGGCTTTTGGGCTTATTTCAAAGTTTCCTTTTTGAAAGAGAATTTCAAAAACTTCACTGTACTCTGAAATTATCTTTCCCGCACCTTTTCCAAGGAGGAGTTTTTTAATCTCTTCTGACACACGTTCCCTCGACACAAATGACAGAAGACCTGCTTTTAAAAAGATTGCACGTCTGGTATTTTCTTCAATCTCAAAGTCTAAAACCGAAGCAAAACGAAGGGCACGTAAAATTCTCAAGGCGTCTTCTTCAAACCTCTTCTCAGGGACGCCAACGCATCTTATAACCTTTTCTTTCAGGTCTTTTTCCCCTTCAAAAAGGTCGACTATTCCCTCTTTTTCACCATACGCCATAGCGTTGACGGTAAAGTCGCGTCTGGATAGGTCGTCTTTCAAATTCGGAGTAAAGACGACTCTTTCGGGGTGACGGTGGTCAAGAGTCTTACCGTCTGAACGAAAGGTAGTTATTTCAAACTTCTCCCCTTCTATCATAACTGCCACTGTACCATGGCTTATTCCCGCGTCAAAGGTGGTGTAGTCAGAGAATAACGCCTTTGTCTTTTCAGGCAAGGCGTTTGTAGTAATATCAAAGTCAACAGGTGTTTTGGACATAAGGAAATCTCTGACACAGCCACCTACGGCATATGCCTTGAATCCTGCATTTTCAAGTCTTGAAATGACAAGACTTGCACCTGTTGATAAATACATATTTTTCTCCTATTTATTAAAGTGGCTGAGGGCGGCGCCGATAACCGTTCCGTAACGACTATTGTCGGGAATAATAAAGTTGACGTTGAACATTGAACTCATAACTCTGAATATTTCCTTTGCCTGTGGGGTACGTGTGAGAGTTCCTGTGAGGACAACGTCTGAAATTTTACAACTGCGAGAAGCGAACACTGCCACCATACCCACTGTTTCAAAAACTAAATTGAGAATTCCAAGGGCTATGTCGGAACTGTTTGCAAGTTCGCTTAAATTACCGAAGTTTGCAGCAGTGGTTTTATCGGTAAAGGTGGGGCTGATACTCTTTTTTGTAATATCGCCTATTCTTAAATCGATTTTATCAAGGTCGCCTTGCATTGCAAGTTCACACAAGGTATTCATATCACCGATACCGAGCATCTTTTTGGAAAGCCCTATCATTGTGCCTCCGCCTACTCCCGTACCTCCTATATAGGTACGCTCTTTGCCATTTGCATACACACAGGCGGTACCTGTGCCCATACTTACTACCAGAGCACAGTCGAGTCCCGACAGATACTGTCCGCCTATTCCGACTGCCTGAAATTCGCTGACGTGCTCACAGGGGATTGAGTAGAGTTCTTCGTTGATAAAGGTAGAGCCTACCCCTGTTATCATTATGCGTTCAACTGAGTCGAGAGTAATATTATTTTCACTTGTGAATTTACCGAAAGCACCGTATATTGAGGTCATTTGGTCTTCGGCGGTAACGAACATAGGGGATACCATTTTTCTGTTACTGTCAAAAGCCACAATTTTCGTAGTGCTTCCTCCAACGTCAATTCCAACGATATATTTCATAAAAAATACCTTCTGTTCTTATTTTTTCTAATTATACTATTTTTTGACCTTTATGTCAATCTTAAGCCGAAAACTTTAAAAAACTATTGAAAAAGGCGTGATTTTGTTATATAATTAGATGAATATTTTTAAACACAACAACAACGTTATACAGGAGTAAAAAAATGTTACAGGAAAACTTGAATCTCATTCGTAAAACTGACCCTGAAATTGCAGATGCAATGGAAAAAGAACTCATCCGTCAAAGAAGAAACATTGAACTTATCGCAAGTGAAAATATAGTTTCCGAAGCAGTTATGGCGGCTATGGGAAGCCATCTGACAAACAAATATGCAGAAGGTTATCCGGGAAAGCGTTATTATGGCGGTTGTGAATGTGTTGACATTTCCGAGACTCTTGCTATTGAAAGAGCAAAAAAACTTTTCGGTGCAGAACACGCAAACGTTCAGCCACACTCGGGTGCACAGGCTAACATTGCAGTTTATCAGGCGTTTTTGCAACACGGTGACACGGTGCTCGGTATGTCTCTTGACCACGGAGGACACCTTACTCACGGAAGTCCTGTAAACTTTTCAGGTATTAACTACAACTTCGTTTCTTACGGTGTTGAAGAAGATACAGGTATGATAGACTATGACAAGGTAGAGGCCCTTGTAAAAGAGCACAAGCCTAAACTCATTGTTGCAGGTGCGTCGGCTTACCCAAGAAAACTGGACTTTAAGCATTTTAGTGAAATTGCTCACGAAAACGGTGCTTACCTTATGGTAGATATGGCTCACATTGCAGGTCTTGTAGCGGCAGGACTTCACGAAAATCCCGTACCTTACGCCGACGTTGTAACTACTACAACTCACAAGACTTTAAGAGGTCCCAGAGGCGGTCTTATCCTCTGTCGTGAAGAATTCCAAAAGAAGATTGACAAGGCGATTTTCCCAGGTATGCAGGGCGGTCCTCTTGAGCACATAATCGCTGCAAAGGCAGTATGTTTCAAAGAGGCTCTTTCAGAAGATTTCCGTGACTATCAAAGAAGACTTGTGTCAAACGCTTCAACTCTTGCCAAGGCTATGATGGATGAAGGATTTAACCTTGTGTCAGGTGGAACGGACAATCACCTTATGCTCGTTGATTTGAGAAATATGGGCATTACAGGTAAAGAACTTGAACACAGACTTGATGAAGTATATATTACTGCCAACAAGAATGCTATTCCCAAGGACCCCGAAAGTCCCTTCGTTACAAGCGGTGTAAGACTTGGTACTGCCGCAGTTACCACAAGAGGATTCACAAACGAAGATATGAAGGAAATTGCCCACCTTATATATATGACGGTAAAAGAATTCGATAAGGCTGATGAGATACGTCAGCGTGTAGAAAAACTCTGCGCGGCGCATCCTCTCTATAACTGATTATGACGCCTCTCGCTGAAAGAATAAGGCCAACTGACTTTGACGAGGTGGTAGGTCAGGAACATATACTTGGTGAAAACGGGGCTTTGAGAAAGATTGCTTCATCTCCCGTTCTTCCCAATATGATTTTTTACGGGCCGTCGGGGACGGGAAAGACTACCGTTGCCAACATTATTGCAAAAAATGCCTCTATGACCTTAAAGAAACTCAATGCCACTATTGCTCAGACAAAGGACATTAAAGAAGTTTTAGCAGAGACGGGCACTCTTTTTGGAAACGAGGGTTTGCTTTTATTCATTGACGAAATTCAATATCTTAACAAGCGTCAGCAACAGACACTTTTGGAGTTTATTGAAGACGGAAGAATAACGCTTATTGCATCCACCACGGAAAACCCTTACTTCTACGTATACAAGGCAATTTTGTCACGTTCAACAGTTTTTGAATTCAAGCCTTTATCTTCTTCCGACGTATCACGAGCGGTAAATCGAGGGCTTAAAATTCTCAACGAAGAAAATAACCTTTCAAAGACTATTGACGACGAGGCGGTGAAGGTTTTATCCGTAGCAAGTGGCGGAGACGTCAGGGCCGCGGTGAATGCACTGGAACTTGCTTATCACATTTCAGACAAAAAGATAGATGAAGAAAGTGCAAAATCCGTACTCAAACGAAACTATATGTCTTTTGACAGAGACGGTGACAATCACTATGAACTTTTGTCGGCACTCCAAAAGTCGATAAGAGGGTCTGACGAAAACGCGGCGGTATTCTACCTTGCAAAACTTTTAGAGGGGGGAGACATTATATCCCCTTGCAGAAGACTGCTCGTTATTGCAAGTGAAGACGTAGGTCTCGCATATCCAATGGCGGCAAGTATTGTAAAAGGACTTGTAGATTCTGCCCTGCATTTAGGACTTCCCGAGGCAAGACTTCCTCTTGCCGAGGCGGCGATACTTCTTGCCACTGCTCCGAAATCAAATTCGGCGTACAAGGCAATTGCTGCTGCTATGGAAGACGTGAGACTGGGTTACGGTCAGGATATGCCATCAAGACTGAAAAACAATCACTGTTTTGGCGAAGGGGACAAAAAAGACGAATACCTCTACCCTCACAATTATAAAAACGCGTGGGTTCCTCAACAGTATTTACCCGACGACTTAAAGGACAGAAAGTACTATGAGTTCGGGGATAATAAAACAGAGCGCGTGGCTCTTGAATACAGGAATAATATTCGCTCAAAGGCGAAAAAATAAAGTATAAAAACAAGGAGAAAAAATCATGGGAAAGAAAAAGAATACTTTTTGGTCTGAATTTAAGGCCTTTGCTACAAAGGGTAACGTAATCGACATGGCAGTCGGTGTTGTTGTAGGCGGTGCCTTCAGCAAGATAGTATCGTCTCTTGTTGCAGACATAATCACACCTTTAATTTCACTTGTCACCGGCGGTTCAAACTTTGGCGAACTTGTTTACGTTCTTAAAGAAGGTAAAGATGCAGTTCTGGCAGAAGACGGAGTGACGGTACTTGAAGAGGCAATTGCTCCCGTAACCCTTAATTACGGAACTTTCATTCAGTACATAATTGATTTTGTCATCATCGCTCTTTCAATCTTTATGGTTGTGAAAATTATTGCGGCTGTAAAGAATAATACTGCAAAACTTTATGAAAAATTAAACGCAGAAGAAGCAAAGGCGGCAGCCGAAAAAGCGGCGGCAGAAAAGGCGGCATCAGATGCTGAGGCAGAAGCGGTAAAAGCGGCTGCAGAAGCAGAAAAGGCTGAACTTGAAGCAGTAAGAAACGCTCAGAAGGAAACCGCATCACTTCTTGCGGATATTAAGGAGTTACTTCAGAAAAAATGATTGCTGATTTCAAAGAGGTCAGTTTCGAGGGGTTCTCTCCAATAGGTAAAGCCATTGGAGATTTCCCCTCTAATTTGTGCGACTTTACACCTTTTGTCATTCTGACCTGGCAAAAGTTCAATAAAACAGAATATGATATAATTGACTCACATCTCTTTTTTAAGTACCTTTTAGACGGAAAAAACTATTACTCTTTCCTGTCTTCTGACACAACAGAGGCTATAAAAACTCTTTTTTTATCACTTAATACGGACACTTTAAGTCTGTCTCTTATTAGTGAAAAGATTTTAGTAGAGTTAAGGGACAGTTTTGAAGTTATAGAAGAAAAGACAAATGAAGATTGGTGGGACTACGTTTATCTTCGTGAAGACCTTGCAACCTTCAAGGGAAAGCGATTTTCAGGGCAAAGAAACCACATAAACAAATTCGTTTCGAGTCACCCTTTATGGACGTATGAAGAAATAAACGAAGAAAATCTTCACGAAGTTTTAGACTTTTACAAAAGGCTTTCTTCGGACACGTCGGACTATAACGAGACAGCGCTTTACGAAAAAGAGATGCTTATAAAGTATCTTGAAAAGGATTACTACAACCTCAGAATGTCGGGGGCTCTTATCCGTGATGGAAAAGACATTGTCGCCTTTGCCTTTGGTGAAGTGTTACACGACATGCTTTTCGTGCACGTGGAAAAGGCAGACAGAGACGTTCAGGGGGCATATCAAATGATGGTCAGAGAATTTGCAAGTCACAACAGTACCACCTTTATTAACCGCGAAGAAGATATGGGACTTGAAGGGCTGAGAAAATCAAAGATGTCTTATCACCCACTTCGGCAAGAGAAAAAATATACTGTTACAATAAAAAAATAATGGCAAGTATTACTTGCCATTATTTTTTATTTAGTTTTCTTGTCTTTTTGAAGGGTGAAGGTGAATTCACAGAAAACGCCTTCCTCCGAGGTTACCCACATTTCTTCTCCGTGTTGGTCGATAATGGTTTTGGAAATATAAAGCCCAAGTCCTACTCCAGTTTTATCAAGTCCTCTTGAACGGTCCGACTTATAGAACTGTTCAAAGACGTGAGGAAGTTCTTCTTTGGAAATTCCCATACCTGTATTTCTGACTGTCACATACAGTTTATCGTCGTTTTCACGGACTGTCAGGGTGATAGTTCCGCCTTCATTTGAAAACTTAACTGCATTGTCAACAAGGTTATACATTATCTGATGTATTGCGTCCCTGTCAGCGATGACGTTCATATTGTCGTCGTCACACTCAAAAACTATATCAAGTTTCTTTTTGTCTATTCTCGACTCACAAGAGATTAGAACCTGTCTTGCAAGTTCACAGGCGTCAAAGGATGTCATTGTAAACTTCCTTTCGCCAGACTGAATTCTCGTGATGTCCAATAGTGAGTTTACAAGTCTTGAAAGTCTCTTCACTTCACTTGCCACAATTTCAAGATAGTAATCGGTTTTGTCTTTTGGAATAGTTCCTGAAAGGATGCCGTCTATAAAGCCTGAAATAGTGGTCATAGGTGTTCTCAAATCGTGAGAGACGTTAGAGATAAACTGACTTCTGTTCTCTTCAAGTTTTTCAAGGCTTCCTGCCATATTATTAAAGGCAGTTGCAAGTTCGGATACTTCGTCGTTACCTCTGACGGGCACTCGAACAGAGAAATTCCCTTTGGCAAAATTCTTTGCCGCACGGCTCATTTCTTTAAGTGGGCGGGAAATTCTTTCGCTGACAAAATAAACCGCTACAAAGGAAAATCCAAATATCCAAAGAAGTGTTATGAACACCGACGAGCCGAGTCTTTTAATAATTGGGTTATTATTCTCGGAGCAAATGAATATTGCCCCAAGAGACGTCTCGGAGTCGTAATCCGCTCTACCAGGGGGAAAAACGTTTATCGGATGAATGACGTTTATATGTTCCTTTTTGAAAATTCCGCCCAAGGTAGAATAGGAATAATCCTCAGAAAGATAGCCTTCTACCAAAGCCTCGTCAACTTTACTTGGAATGATACCCTTGGCATTATTACTTGCTACAAGGACTCTGCCCTGATTATCGGTAATGAAGATTACAGCGGTGTTGGCCTCGGCGTTTTCGTTAAGGACGTCAACAATATAACCGTTGTCCACCTTGATTATATCTTCAAGGGGCATTTTACTAAGTGTCATTACTCCGTTGAGGGAAGAATAGATACTCTGAGATGAGTTTTCCATAAGTTCTTTTTTCATCTCGACGCTGTATCCGTTAATAAGGAAAGAGGCTATAAGGATAAACAGAATAAAGTTTGTAACTACTATGACCATAAAGGTCAGAATATATTTACTGAATATGTTTCTGTACATTTT
The DNA here is from genome assembly GCA_015065265.1 of Oscillospiraceae bacterium. Lineage (GTDB taxonomy): Bacteria > Bacillota > Clostridia > Oscillospirales > SIG627 > RGIG6353. The sequence goes on from SVQQ01000002.1 coordinate 14,607, forward strand.
TCAGCACCTTTATATTATAAAAGTTCAAATTTATAGCCGACGCCCCAAACGGTTTTAAGGTTCCACTTGTCACTGACGCCTTCAAGTTTTTCGCGAAGTCTCTTTACGTGGACGTCAACGGTTCTTGAGTCGCCAAGGTAATCAAATCCCCAAACTTTATCAAGGAGTTGGTCACGAGTGAAAACGCGATTGTAGTTAGAGGCAAGGAAATAGAGAAGTTCAAGTTCTTTGGGTGGAATGTCGATGGCTTTTCCGTTGAGTTTAAGTTCGTACTTTCTTAAACTGATTTCCATATTCTCAAACTTTACAACTTCGTCCTCGTCTCCCCTGTCGTGTGCGGTGTATCTGCGGAGTACCGCTTTCACACGGGCAGATATTTCCTTTGTGTCAAAGGGCTTTACGATAAAGTCGTCGGCACCGAGTTCAAGTCCTAAAACTTTATCAAAGACTTCACCTTTGGCGGTTATCATAATTATAGGCTTCTGTGACATTTCACGGATTTCTCTGCATACCTGCCATCCGTCTTTTTTGGGAAGCATTATGTCAAGGAGAACAAGGTCGGGTTCGTATGCCTTGAATGCGGAAATTCCTTCCGCTCCGTCTGATGCACTCTTAACTTTATAGCCCTCGTTTTCAAGAAATATCCTGAGTAGTTCGCAAATATTCTGGTCGTCGTCAATTACAAGAATTTTTGTTGACATAATTTATAATTCCTTTCTAAAGCCCTTTAAAACAAGGGGTTTTTATAATTTTTATTAAACTTTGTTCACAATTTAAATATTAACAAAGTTTATTTTTTATAATTATAACAGAAATTTTTGCCAAAATGTTTATTTTTTTGTGAATTTTTTTATTTTTTTATTCTCTGTCCATTCCTTCTTCAATTTTCACCTTTATGATGTCACCTTTTTTGTGAGTTTCAAGGCGTGGAATTGACAGGTTTATAAAGTTTTCGGTATAACCGAGAGTTCTTCCGTCTTTGAAAAATTCAAGGAGTACTTCGTACTCTTTTGCAACGTTTTCCTCAAAGATTTTTTTATGGGTTTCTCTTGCCACGTCTCCCATTATTCTTGCCCTGTTATGTTTTACAAATTCAGAAATCTGGTCAGGGAAGGTTGCGGCACGGGTGCCGTGTCTTATTGAATAGGGAAAGACGTGGGTGTGGAGAATTCTTGCTTTTCTTATAAATTCAAGGCTTTGTTCAAAGTCTTCTTCCCTCTCCCCAGGAAAACCGCAAATCATATCGCAGGAAAGGTTTGCTGTGGGGAAAAACTCTCTTATATTCTCTACCGCCTCATAAAGCACTTTCGAAGTGTACTGCCTTTTCATATCAAAGAGTACTTTGTCACTTGCACTTTGTACTGACAGGTGAAAGTGTGGCATTATTCCCTCAATTTTGGAGAGTCTTTCAAGTCTTTTTCGAGTGAAGAAAGAGGGGTTAAGTGAGCCGAAACGAAGTCTTGGTATATGGCATTCTTTTTGGATATTCTCAACAAGTTCAATAAGTGGCTCTTCGCTTTTCTTATCTTCCCCGTAAGCAGAGGTTTCGATACCTGTTAATATTATTTCCCTGTAACCTGAATTTTTAAGCCTTTTTACTTCATTTATTATTTCTTTTTCGTCTCTTGAACGGACTCTGCCACGAACATAGGGCACGTAGCAATAAGAACAGAAGTTGTTGCAACCGTCTTCTATTTTTACATAGGCTTTGACGTATTTTCTTGACGAAATTGAAAGGTTTTCGTACTTGGCACCTGCAAGGCTTGACAGGAAATTGAATTTTTCACCTTGCAAAAGGGGTTCTATGTAATCTGCTATTTTACCCTTGTTGGTATTTCCCGAGAGATAATCAACTTTTTCAAGTTCAAAAAGTTCATCCTTTGCTCCTTGAGGAAAACAACCGATAACCGCCACAGGCGATAGAGTCTCTTCCCTATAGCGAAGGGCTCGTCTTATGGCTTTTCTGCACTTGGTGTCACTTTCGTGGGTGACGGTACAAGTGTTTATTATATATAGGTCGCACCCTTTTTCAAAGGGGCAAATCTTATAACCCTTTTCCTCGATTAGTTGCGCTATTGCGTCAGACTCATACTGATTGACGCGACAGCCAAGGGTCAGCATTCCAATTTTTTTCATTTACTCTTCCTTGAAGTTTTTTGTTTAGTTCAACTTGATTTTATTATGCTTTTTAAAATACTTTTTCATCAAAATAACACATACTACACCTAACATGGGGAAAAGTCCTGACACGAGAAGTCCTGCTCTCATACTGACTTGTTCTATGGTTATATTGAATAACTGTGAAAAGAAGTTAATTACCACAAGTAGTCCAAGTAAGGTGTAAGAAAGAGAGTACATATCTCTGAAGGTTAAAAATAGTAGCGGTGACAAGTTTGAAGTTATCGCCATTGTAACACTTGACAGATAACAGGCGTTTTTTGCAAGTTTAAATCTATTCATATGATATCCCTTTTTAACGTCAGTGACTTATGAAGTCTTAAAATTTTTAAAAATCTCTTTTTACAAATACGTTGAATTTATTATACTATAAATCAAGATAGAACACAACATTTTTATAAAACAATTATTGTAAAATGGATTTCTTTGTGATATACTGTCTTTATACACAATATGAAAGGGCACGGCTTTAAAAGTGAATCATTTTGATATTAAGACACAAATATATTTCGGTGAGAAGTCTCTTGACCGCATCTCTGAAATTCCTTATAAAAAGGCGCTGATTATTTCAGACCCTTACGTTGTAAAAAGCGGTATGGTGCATCTTATCACCTCCCGCTTACAACAGGCAAACATTGAGTGGCAGATTTTCGACGACGTTATTCCTGACCCGCCAATAGAAAAAATATCTCGTGGTGTTGAGGCAGTTCTTTTGGCGAAGGCGGAAGTTCTTATTGCCATTGGCGGTGGGTCTGCAATTGATTCTGCAAAGGCTATCAGAGAGGTCGCAGCCAAAGCAGACCCCTCATATTCCCGTCCTGCACTTATTGCAATTCCAACCACAAGTGGTACGGGTAGTGAGGTTACATCTTTCTCTGTTATCAGTGACACGAAGAACCATACAAAAATTCCTCTTGCAAACGACTCTCTTCTTCCTGACGAGGCAATTCTTGATGCAGAACTTGTTAAAAGTGTGCCCCCCACAATCACGGCAGACACGGGTATGGACGTATTTACTCACGCCCTTGAGTCATATGTGAGCACCAACAATAACGAGTTTTCTGCAGCCCTTGCAGAAAAGGCAATAGAAATTACAGGTTCGTTTTTGCTTCGTTCTTATCTTGACAACAACGACACTCACGCCCGTCAGAAAATGCATATAGCCTCTTGTCTTGCAGGTCTTGCATTCAATACCGCTTCATTGGGAATAAATCACAGTATGGCGCATCAATTGGGTGCGGAGTTCCATATTCCACACGGAAGAGCAAACGCTATGCTTCTTCCTCACATCATTGAGTACAACAGTGATATTGACAAATATTCGCGTCTTAAAACCGATTATCCAAAGCACGTGAGAAAATATGCTACCGTTGCAAGAACTCTGGGACTGCAGAACTTTAATATTGTAACTACTGTCAGGGCCCTTTCAAACTGGTGCCAGTTTATGATGAAAGAGATGGATATGCCTCTGTCTATTTCAGAAACAGGTGTATGCAGTGAGGCAGAGTATTTTGCTAAAATTCCTGCAATGGCTGAAGCGGCAATGTTAGACACTTGTACAAAAACAAATCCCAAAGTTCCTACAATAAAGGACATTGAGATGCTTTATGCGAGACTTTGGTAAAATAGTTTACATACAAAAAATCACAGACAAACGTCTGTGATTTTTTATTTAATATACCCAGTCGGATACATTTCCGCTTGTGATATAGTAGTCGTTTTTAATTAGCGGTCGGTCGGAAGTGTAACTGTCTACAATGACAAGTTTTACCTTCATTTTCTGTGGGATAATATTTTTTATGTAAACCGAGGCAATCTGTCCTACCTCTACCCCACTTTTCCATTCGGCAAGTCCTGCAAGGTTTGGGGCAAGTTCAACGAAAATTCCGTAGTTTTCTATGCTTCTGACTACCCCTGCCACAGTTTGTCCGATTTTGAATTTAGAGGCGTTTTGTTCCCAAGTGCCAAGTAGTTCTTTATGGGAGAGGGCAATTCGTCCGTTTGAAATATTTCCTCTCACGTCAAGTGGCTCTTCACGTGATTTCACTACCGCTTTAATCATCTGCCCCACTGAAAATCTGTCGTTAGGGTGGGAAATTCGGGATACTGAAATAGAATCTATTGAAAGAAGTGACACTACTCCGCAACCGATATCACAAAAGGCACCGAAGGGTTCAAAGTGGGTGACCTTTGCATCAATTACGTCCCCTACTTCAAGTTTATTTAAGTAATTTTTGACGCATTCTTCCTGTGCACGACGTCGGGACAGGTATGCCACCGTTTCTCCGTTGTCGTCACGGGTAATGGAATCCACCATAAACGACACCGCTTTTCCTACACGGGTAATAACTGCTATATCACGAGGAAGTGAACCGTCTTCACTCCAGGCTACTTCTTCTCGGGGAATAATTCCTCGGCACACTCCAAGGTCAAGGGAAAGTTCAAAACCCGAAGTGCATAAATCCACTCTTGCTTCAAGTATTTTTTTGTTGCTCCTTGCTTCTTCAAGGGCGAAGATACTTGACATTTGCTCTCTGTTAGCCGCTGTCTTTATTAACATTCCTTCGGGAAAATAGTGTTTGTCTATCATCTTTTTGCCTCCAATGTTTTTACTTCATTTTATTCACACGTCAATAGTTTATGACTTATTTTACATTCGAGGCGTTGATGTTTTTTGTAGAATTCAGGTGGATAGAAAAAAAGAAAAAAGAGAAAAATGGATGTTATCCATTTTTCTCTACTATATCAACAACTACGTGCTGATTATTCTTTGTTGAAGAAGCCTTCATAACTGTACGAATGGCTTTTGCAATTCTTCCGCCTTTTCCGATTACCTTTCCCATATCGTCGGGGGCAACGGAAAGTTCAAGGTGAAGAGTGTCTGCGTCCATACGTTCGTTTACCACTACTTCTTCGGGCTTGTCGACGATTGCACTTGCAATGTCAATAAGAATTTTTTTCAAAATTGTCCCTCCTTCAAGAGCCAGACGCTATTAGTCGATAGCGCCGCTTTTCTTCAAGAGACTCTTTGCGGTTTCTGTGGGCTGAGCGCCACTTGCAATCCACTTCTTAGCTGCATCAACGTCGATTTTGATTTCAGCGGGATTTGTCATAGGATTGTAGTAACCGATTTCTTCAATAAATCTTCCGTCTCTGGGATATCTTGAATCTGCTACAACTACGCGGTAAAAGGGAGCCTTCTTTGCACCCATTCTTCTAAGTCTGATTTTAACTGCCATATTTTTCACCTCCATGGCTTATTTTTTATTATTCAAAGGAAAGTTTTTTCCATAATGAAACGAATTAAAATCCAAAGGGCATTCTTCTGCCGAATTTCTTTTTAGAGCCACCTGTAAACTGCTTCATAAGTTGCTTTGTTTGTTCAAACTGCTTTATGAGTCGGTTTATCTGCTCAACTGACGTTCCGCTTCCTGCGGCTATTCTCTTTTTTCTCGAAGAGTTAAGAAGTTCGGGGTTGTCTCGCTCCTCGGGTGTCATTGAGAGGATTATCGCCTCTTGCTGACTGAGTTGCTTTTCGTCTACCTTCACGTCTTTCATAGCGCCCGGTTTTACTCCTGGGAGCATTGAAAGAATTTGGTCGAAGTTTCCCATATTACGAAGTTGACTGAACTGTTCAAGGTAATCGGTGAGAGTAAAGGTTTGTGAACGGAGTTTTTTTTCAAGTTCAAGTGCCTTTTTCTCGTCAAAGGATTCCTGTGCTTTTTCAATAAGGGATAACACGTCTCCCATACCCAGAATTCTCGATGCCATTCTCTCAGGGTGGAAAGGCTCGATGTTGTCGAGTTTTTCGCCTGTGCCTATATATTTTATGGGCTTCCCTGTAACGTGTCTTACAGACAGGGCGGCACCGCCTCGGGTATCGGAATCAAGTTTTGTAAGTATGACACCTGTAACGTCAAGAAGTGAGTTAAAGTGCTCTGCAACGTTAACTGCGTCCTGTCCAAGCATGGCGTCGATAACCAAAAGTATCTCAAAGGGATTTACAGCATTTTTGATTTCCTGAAGTTCCTTCATCAGAACTTCGTCCACGTGAAGTCGTCCTGCGGTATCGATAAATACTAAATCTATTCCCTCATGCTGGGCAAACTTTACGCCGTCTTTTGCAATTTTAACAGGGTCAGTGGAACTCTCGTCGGAATAAACCTTGGCGCCTACCTGCTCTCCTACAACGTGAAGTTGTTTTATAGCGGCGGGACGGTAAACGTCACAGGCTACAAGCAAAGAGGTTTTTCCTTGCTTTTTCATAAGGGCAGCAAGTTTTGCGGTGTGGGTGGTCTTACCTGCACCTTGAAGTCCGCACATCATCACTACTGTGGGAGCCTTGGGAGAAATCTGGAGTTTCTCGTGCTTTTCGCCCATTATGGCGCAAAGTTCTTCATTTACTATCTTTACTATCTGTTGGGCAGGCATCAGGCTTTCGAGTACTTCTACGCCCACTGCCCTTTCGGAAACTTTATTTATAAAGGCTTTAACTACCTTAAAGTTTACGTCTGCTTCAAGGAGGGCAAGTTTAATTTCCCTCATTCCCTCTTTAACGTCGGACTCGGTAAGTTTGCCTTTGTTTCTGAATTTCTTGAAGGCTTCTGAAATTTTATCGCTTAAATTTTGAAACACTCAGAAAGTCCTCCTTTAAAAAAAGATTAGTTTATCAGTGACTTTATCTTATCTGATATTTCGGGGTTGTTTTTTGATAAATCTTCTGCAAGATTATTTAATTCGTCCTGCATTTTCTTTATATGCAAGGCTTCTTCAAAGGTGTAAAGTTCCTCGCAGGTGCGACGGATAAGTTCCCTTACCCCTTGTCTTGTGGTGCCTGTATGCTCGGCTATTTCCGAAAGTGACAGGTCCTGCCAATAAGACAGTTCAAAGGCTGTTCTCTTCTTCTCGGAAAGAAGGGGTGAATATATATCGTACAAAAGGCAAACAGAAAAGTCTTTTTCTTTCATATCCGTTACCTCCTGTGCGACTGTAAAGTTTTTTTCTTTACACCTTGCATATTCTACACTATGTTTTACTATTTGTCAAGAGATTTTCTTAATTTTTTTCCCAGTCTTTGTGATTTTTAAGTATTTCCCAAAGTGCGAGAAAACTTTCGTGTCGGGACGGGGGAAGACTACCGTCTTTAATTTTTTCAAGTATTGCACAGCCTTCTTCTTTGGTGTGGGTACATTTAGTGTAACGGCAGTTTGCCACAAGAGGTGAATATTCGGGGAAAGCGTGAACAAGTTCCTCTTTTTTCATAAATTTAAATCTATCGAAATCAAGGAGGGTAAAGCCTGGGGTATCCACGAAGTATGAGTCCTCTCCCGTCTTATAAAGGGTGGTGCTACGGGTGGTGTTCTTTCCTCTGCGGGTCTTTTCGCTTACAACGCCTGTTTCAAGTTTCAGATGCGGAAAAAGAGCGTTTATAATGGTACTCTTACCAACGCCTGACGGACCTGTGAACACCGACACTTTGCCCTTGGCAAGTGGCAGAAGTTTCTCTCTTGCCTCTTCCTTATTGTTACCTGCTTCAAGGGTTACCACCTTGTACCCCGATTTCTTATATATTTCGGAATAGTACTTTACTTCTTCCTCGTTTGCCAAGTCTTCCTTATTGAAGACAATGACAACGGAAATATCTGCGTGGGCGGCAATAGCAGTCAGTTTATCTATTGCAAGAAGGTTGGGGTCTGGAGAGGAAAGTGCGAAAACTATAAACATTGTATCAATGTTCGCAACTTCAGGGCGTATGAGAACGTTTTTTCTCTCAAGTATTCTATTTATAATTCCTACGTCTTCTCTGCCCTCTTTAACTCTCTCGTTTGTAAACTCTACCATATCACCTGCAACAGGCACAATTCCCTCGTGTCTGAAAGTACCTTTTGCATAGACGCGGTAGTAGGTGTTCTCACATTCAACGGTATATACTCCGCCAACGCAAGAAATAATTCTTCCTATCATTTATACCTCTTTGGTCTTTTAAAAAGGCTATTCCGTTGGAATAGCCTTTTTAATTTTATTTGTTAAACTATAACGACGGGACCATCGTCTTCTTTTTCTTCGTTATCCGTAGGTTCTGTTACCTCAGGATTTTCAGGCTCGGGCTCGGGCTCGGGCTTAGTGATGCCTGTACCGTAATAGATGGTTATGGTTTCCGAATAGTTTACCATTATTCTTGTTCCCGCGTCAAGACTCTGATCGGTAATTATACCTACTTCGGCTTCTGTTGGGGATTTAAGATACTGTATCTTAATTCCGTTTTCAACAAAGGGAGCCATTTTTTCTTCGGCGGTGATAATATTCTCGCCTACAAGGTTTGGCATATAAAGATATATATCAAGGTCAGATATTGCTTCTTTACCGTTACCGTCGCTTACCCAAAGAGTAATCTTGTCACAAAACTCGGGTGAGATTACAGTATACGGGGTAACGCTCTGTCCTACCACTGTTCCTTGTGGTTTTGAATTTGAAACTGTGACGTATTCAACTTCAAATTTTTCAAGTTCTACCATTGCCTGTCCCTTGGTTTTACCTACAAGGTTGGGCATAGCCATAACGTTTTGAAGCGGTTTTCCTAGACTTACGTAAAGTGTTATAGTATCGGTGACACTTACTTCCTGTCCTGCTTCAGGGTAGGTCTTGAAAACGTGATTTTCAAGTACCGTATCGTGATTTGCCTCTACTACTTTAATGTCGTTAAAACCGCGTTTTTTCAAAGCGAGTTTTGCGGACGTAACTGTCATTATGGTGTAGTCTTCCAAAATCATTTTGCCTTCTTGTGGGTTTACGTAAAGGGTGAGATTGGTCTTTCCTGTGGAACCTGTAATCTTCTTCACTTCACCTGCGGAAGGTTTTGTGCCATATATTTCACCGTAGCCGAAAGAATCGTTAAACTTTTGGGCAACTTCAACCTTAACGTCGAAGTGCTGTTCTTCAAGTTCTTCTAAAAGTTCATCACTTAATACACTTCCTATAACGTTTGGTACTTCAACGTGGGTAGGCTCTTCAGTATTTGCAGAAGTCTTAAAGAGTGAGGCAAGTAAAACGATGCCTGAAATGAGAAGCACTGCAAAGAATGCGGTTACCATACCGAGTATTATGGGAAGGTAGGTTACTTTTGCAGGGGGTGCGTTCTTTTTGCCACCTTTTTTCTGTGTGTTTTTCATATCATTGTTAACCTGTTTTGCATTTGTACTTTTGGGAACAGGTTTCTTTTCTTCAAAGATTATCATTGGGGACTGCTTTATTATATTTATTGCACGAAGCATTGACTGTGCGGACTTAAATCTGTCTTCGGGATCTTTTGACATTGCTTTTAAGATAATCTGTTCAACGCCCTTGGGAAGTTCGGGATTTACCTGAGTTGGCTTTTCGGGGTCGTCACTTATTTGCTTCATAGCAACCGACACGGGTGTGTCTGCTTCAAAAGGAAGTTTTCCCGTTGCCATTTCGTAAAGCATTACACCGACAGAATAGATGTCTGAATAGGTGCCTGTGGGTTTTCCACTTGCCTGTTCGGGACTTATATAATAAACTGTGCCCAGTGCTTTATCGGTCATTGAAATTGTGTCTCCGCCAGGTGCCTTTGCAATTCCAAAGTCGGTAACCTTAAGTTTTCCGTCTTTGAGTACTATCATATTGTGAGGCTTTACATCCCTGTGTATTACCCCTTTTTCGTGGGCATGGACAAGGGCTAAAAGAATTTGCTCGGTAAAGTTAAGAGTTTCTTCAAGGGAAAGTTTATTGTCCTTTTCCTCCATATATTCTTTTAGGGTCTTACCGTCGGCAAGTTCCATTACTATATACTTCAGGTCACCGCCGAGTGACATATCGAAAATCTTAACTATATTTTCGTGGGAAAGCATGGATATGGCACGAGACTCATTAGTAAAGCGTTTTACTGCGTGTCCGTCTGTATCTGCGTGTTCGTTGAGAACCTTGATTGCAACAACGCGACCTGCTTTAAGGTCTTCTGCCTTGAATACCACCGACATACCGCCGATTCCGATAACAGACAATATTTTATATCTTTCGTCAATTATCTGACCGACAAGTTCATCAAATTTATCGTTTGTACTCATTTCTTCCTCCGTGTTTTTACTTTTCTGTATCTATAAGTATTACAGTTATATTATCAGAGCCACCCATAGAGTTGGCATAAGTTACAAGGTCCTCTGCCTTTTCTGATAAGCCTTTGAATGAAGACAAAACCTTTATAAACTTATCGCTGTCAAAGTAGTTTGAAAGTCCGTCACTGCAAATGAGGTAGTAGCCTTTATTCACTTCCATATGGCAAACGTCACATTCTACGTTTTTAGTTACGCCCAGCGCACGAAGTATTACGTTCTTATTTGGATGATTTTGCGCTTCTGCAAGGGTGATTTTCCCTTCGTCGAGAAGAGTTTGCACAAAGGAATGGTCGACGGTGAGTTGCTTTGCACTGTCCTTTGTTATGTGATAAACTCGACTGTCGCCTACGTTAAATGTCCACAGGATATCTTCGATAATGATACAGCCTGACAAAGTAGTACCCATTCCCGAAAGGCTATCGTCTAGGTTTGCCTTACTGTAAACTTCTTCGTTTGCCTTCTCAGATGCGTTATATATCGCCCTTTCAACCTTTATGATGAGTTCTGTCTTGTCGGCGATATTTTCCTTTATTTCTCTGATTTTGGGAGTAAGTGTGGTCATAAACGTTCTACAAGCAATTCTACTTGCAACTTCTCCTGCACTTGCTCCGCCCATACCGTCACAGACAAGGGCTATCACAACGTCGTCAAACGTTTCTACACTGAAATTGTCTTCGTTGAGACTGCGCCTCATTCCAACGTCGCTTGTTCCAAACACTTGCATTTCCCAAAACCTCCTTTTGTTTCTTTTAATCTTTTTTCATATGGTCGTTTCTGAGCTGACCGCAGGCTGCGTTTATATCCGAGCCCAGTTTTCTACGTACTGTCGCATTTATTTTACTATTATTCAGCACATTTGTAAAGAGAATTATGTCGTTTTTTGATGATTTTTTAAAATTTTTCTCACGAATTGAGTTAACGGGGATGAGATTTACGTGGCACATAATACCGCGAAGCCGACGGGCAAGTTCCTCGGCGTGTTCTTTTTTATCGTTGACTCCTGATATGAGAGCGTACTCAAAAGAAATTCTCCTCTGACAAATTTTCTGATATTCGCGACAGGCGTCAAGAAGTTCTGCCATTTTATATTTATGGTTTATTGGCATTATGGTGTCTCTTATCTCGTCGTTTGGTGCGTGAAGTGAAATTGACAGAGTTATGGGTAACTCTTCTGTAGCAAGTCTCTTGATCTGAGGGACAAGTCCACAGGTAGAAAGAGATATATGTCGGTATCCTATACATAGCCCGTTTTTGTCATTTACAAGATTTAAAAACCTTATGACGTTATCATAGTTGTCAAGCGGTTCACCTATTCCCATAAGTACTATATTTGAAACTCTGAAATCTTTTTCCAAGATATGTTCACGGGTAACTGTCTCTATCTGGGAAAGAATTTCGCCGGGTTCAAGGCCTCTTACAAATCCGTTCTTGGTGGAGGCGCAGAAGGCGCAGCCCATTTTACAGCCTACCTGTGTTGAAACGCACACAGAATTTCCGTGTTCATAGCGCATAAGGACAGTCTCGATGATATTACCGTCGTCAAGTAAAAGAAGATACTTTTCCGTTCCGTCAATTTTGGAGACGAGTTTTGAAACTATCTTGGGGGCAGTGATGCGGTAGCGCAAGTCAAGTTCTGTGGCAAGTGATTTCGAGATATCCGACATATCAAAGAAACTTGTTTTCAGTTTTGAAAACAGTTGTCTGAATATCTGCATTGCACGGAACTTTGGCTGTCCCATTTCTGTTATATCCCTTTCAAGTTCTGAAAGGGTCATACTTTTTATGTCTTTTTTATCCATTTTAGTCCTTTATAAGTAAGTCGTGGAAAAATCCGTCGTCTGACGTTTTACTTGGGAATGCGGTTTTCGGGTAACCTTCAAGACGTCGAAAGTCACTGTGACTTAATAAAAATTTTTCTGTTATCTTTTCGTTTTCCTCGGGATTAAGGGTACAGGTGGAATATAAGAGTTTGCCGCCTTTTTTAAGATAGAGTGAAGAGGCAGAAAGTATGTTAAGTTGCTTTTCGTAAAGGTTTTTAACTTCCTCATACTTTTTATACTTTATGTCGGGTTTTTTTGCAATAATGCCAAGTCCCGAGCAGGGCACGTCGCAAATTACGGCATCTGCTGTGCCAAAGAGTTCTTCTTTGGGGGCTGTGGCGTTAAGTTTTTCCGTCTTGATTATATCAATTTTAAGTCTTTTTGCCCCTTTATCAATGAGGGAGAGTTTATTTTCGTGAAGGTCGAAGGAGAAAAGTTCACCTTCATTCTTCATATCAATGGCGGCAGAGAAACTCTTGCCTCCGGGACAGGCGCAGACGTCGATAACACGTTTTCCCGAGGTAAGTTCAAGGGCGGATACTGCAATTTTTGAGTTTGTGCCCTGAACGAAGAAGAAGCCTTCGTCAAAGCCCCACAGAGTTTCGGGGGACGAGCCTTGTACTGTGATAACGTCGGGGGTGTTGGTTTGAAGATTGCACTTTACGCCTGTTTCTTTAAGTTTTGCAAAAAGTTCTTCGGTTGTGATTTTTAAGGTATTTGTGCGAAGAGTCATTGGCGGTTTTATCAAAAAGCCTTCGAGAATCTCTTCCGCCTTTTTTTCTCCATATCCTTTTTTCCAAAGTTCCACAATCCATTCGGGAACAGAATACTTTAAAGATAAAGGTGCCTTTTCAAGTTCCTTTTCCACAGTTTCTTTATTCTTTATGAGGTTACGTAAAAGGGCATTGACAAAGGCTTTTGCAGAGTGTGGGGAAAGTTTTACACCTTCGTCGCAGGCGGAAAAGTCGGGAATTCTGTCCATATACATTATCTGATATATGGACAGGCGAAGTATTACTATCACCTCAAAATCCAGTTTTTCAAAGGGAATTTTAGAGAACTTTGAAATTATGTGGTCGAGGGTTATCTCTCTTTCTATTACTCCGTAAACCAATGCGGTATAAAGAGATTTGTCTCGAGTATCAAGTGTATTTCTTGACAAACTTACCATTACTTCCAGATTTGAGTATCTTCCCTGTCTGGTACATTTAATCAAACTGTCAAGGGCAAGTTTTCTAACGTTTGCACTTTTCATTGTGGAAATTTATCTCCTTGAATTCCTGTTTACAAGCATAAAGAGTCGAAGCAAGTTCGCAAGGGACACCGCAAGGGCTGCCACATAAGTCATAGCGGCGGCTGAAAGTACTTTTTTAGCACTGTCCACTTCATTACCTACAAGAATGTTCTGACTTTCAAGACTGTTTATGGCACGTCTTGATGCATTGAATTCAACGGGAAGTGTTACCAGTTGGAAAAGGGCGGAGAGCCCGAAAAGGAGTACTCCAAGGTAGGCAAGGTCGGCGATTGACAAAATAATTCCCAAAAGAACAAGGGGCATTGCAAGATTTGAGCCAAACTGACAGATGGGGATAATTGCAGTTCTGACTTTTATGGGGAAGTATCCTACTTCGTGTTGAACTGCGTGTCCTGCTTCATGGGCGGCAACGCCAAGGGCTGAAACCGACGTTGACGAAAAAACTGAGTCTGAAAGTCTTATAACCTTACTTCTGGGGTCAAAGTGGTCGGTGAGGTTTCCACTGACCTTTTCGACTCTCACGTCGGTTATTCCTGCACTGCGAAGGACTGCTCTTGCACATTCTTCTCCTGTGAGTCCTCGTGAGTTTGACATTTTAGAATATTTTTTAAAGGTTGAATTTACTCTTGAACTTGCCCACATGGACCAAATTACCGCAACTAAAACGGGTAGCATCCATATATCAAAATAATAAAAAAATGGCATATTTATTTTCCTCTCTTAATTAAGCATATCCCCGAGGGCGAGTTTTCTTCCGTTAATGAAGTCGGCGCCTGACATTCTCTTTGAACCTTCAAGTTGAAGTTCTTTTAAAATGATACTTCCGTCACAACACGCCACTTGAATTTTCTTTTTGAAAAGGACAATTTCTCCGCAAGGGGCATCGAATATATCATTTGACATTTCGGCACGGAAAATTCTTAAAATCTTTCCGTCGTTAGTTTTAGTAAAAGCGCCCGGCTCAGAAGACAAACCGTGAATTTTTCTCACTATTTCAAATTTAGGCTTGGACCAGTCGATTTTTTGGTCATCTGACGTGATTTTTTCGGCATAGGTTGCCTTTTCGTCGTCCTGTTTTACTCGGGAATAAGTTCCGTTTACAATATCCTTTACCGTTTTTACAAGTAGTTTTCCGCCAACATCGGCAAGAGCGTCGAAAAGTTCTGTGGCGGTCATAGTGTCTGTGATTTCCACCTCTGCTTTTGACAGCATATCACCTGTATCAAGACCTTTTTCCATATACATTATGGTAACTCCCGTTTTATCCTTTCCGTCCATTATGGCACGGTTTACGGGGGCGGCGCCTCTGTATTCGGGAAGAAGTGAACCGTGCACGTTTATGGCTCCGTATTTTGCAATGTTCAAAACGTATTCGGGGAGAATTTTACCATAGGCGGCAACTATTATAATATCGGGTGACGTCTTTTTTAAAATTTCACAGAAGTTCTCTTCTTTTAGGTTTTCAGGTTGATAGACTTCAAGTCCTAAATCGAGAGCGCAAAGTTTAGTTTCTGAGGGTGAAAGTTTATATGCTCTGCCTTTGGGGGTGTCCACTTTCGTTACTACCGTGATTTCGTCCTTGGGAAATTCTGACCTCAAAATTTCCAGAACCTTTGCGGCAAAAAGCGGTGTGCCCATATACATTATTTTCATTCAAGTTCCCCTTTTTCAACGTATCTTACAATATCGTCAACTAAAAGTTTTCCGTTAAGATGGTCGGTTTCGTGGCAGAAGGCTTGTGCCATAATGCCTGTCATATTTTCAAAATAGATTTCATTTCCATTTCTGTCAAGGGCTTTTCCAGTAACCTTTATAGGACGTTTTTTAACAACCCATACGTCAGGGAAAGACAGGCAACCTTCGTAAAGTTCCTCGCTTCCCTCGGTGGAAATTATCTCGGGATTTATAAGTTCAATGGGGCCTTCTCCCGCATCTATTATTACTACTCTTTTAAGAATTCCTACCTGAACTGCCGCAAGACCTGCGCCATTTGCTTTGGCGAGAGTTTCTTTCATATCGTCAAGTAGTGTGAGAACTCTTTCGTCTATTTTTTCTACGGGGCGGGATCTCTTCTTTAATATATCGTCCCCTGTTTTAACAATATTAAGTATAGCCATTTATATTCCTCTCTTTTTATATGGTATTTGGAGATGGGTCAAAGGAGCAATTTGCCTTTCCCTTTGAGGAAAAATTCAAGAGTGCTTCTTTAAATAACTGTCTTGTGCGTGAATTGTTCTTATATTTCACTACAAGTTTTCGTCTGAAAGTGTTTTTGAGTTTATAGGGAACTGCGTCAAAGGGTCCGTAGGCAATAATCTTGACGTCTGAAAATTCCCCCTTAAGTTTTTCTTCTAAAAATTTATTTAAGTTTTCACAGGCGGTATCAAGGTCTCTTTCGTTATCTGAAGTAATTAAAAACATTCCAACAGAGCAAAAAGGTGGAAAGAGTAGTGCCTTGCGCAGTGATATTTCGCCCTCAAAGAAGGTGTCGTAATCTTGTGTTGTGCACAATTCTATTACTTCGTTGTAGGGGTTGAGGGTCTGTATTACTGCACAGCCTTTTTTATCCCCTCTACCTGCTCTGCCTATAACTTGTGTCATCAGGGCGAAGGTGTGTTCGTTTGCACGGTAGTCAGAAGAATAAAGGGACAAGTCTGCCATAATGACGCCCACAAGGGTGACGTCGGGGAAGTTATGCCCTTTGGCTACCATCTGAGTGCCTATAAGAAAGTCCGCTTCGTGACGTGAAAACTGTTCTATAAGTTCGTCGTGGGAAAGTTTCTTTCTGGTAGTATCGGCGTCCATTCTCACGGTTTTCGCTTGTGGAAAAAGGGAGATTAGTTCTTGTTCAAGTTTTTGTGTTCCGTACCCTCTGTACTGCATATGCTCGGAGGAACAGGTGGGGCAGGTTGTGGGGGGTGTCATTGAGTATCCGCAATAGTGACACACAAGTCTGTGTCCCTCTCCCTCTTTATGCAAGGTCATAGACACACTGCAATTAGGACAGGTGACAGCACTTTTGCAGTCTCTGCAAATAAGGAGTTTTTTAAGTCCACGACGGTTTACAAAAAGGACTGCCTGTTCTCCACGTTTTAAAACCTCGTGAAGTTTTTCTTCCAGTTCTTCCCCTATAAGTCTATCAGGGGAAGATATTTTACTGTCGGTAACGTCGGAGACGAATACGTCGGGTAAAACAGCATTTCCAAAGCGTTTTTCAAGGGTTACAAGTTTATATTTTCCGTTTTTTGCGTTATAAAAACTTTCTATATCGGGAGTGGCTGACGACAGAAGCATAAGGGCAGAAGTTTTTGCACACACAAAACGCGCCAGATCTCGAGCGTGGTAGCGTGGGTTTGTATCCGATTTATAACTGTCGTCCTGTTCTTCGTCGATAATCACGAGTCCGAGATTTTTAACCGGTGCAAAAATCGCCGAGCGTGTACCTAAAACTATATTCTTTTTGCCACTCTTTATGGCTTCCCAACTGTCGTGTCTCTCCCCTTTTGACATTCCTGAATGGATAATGGCTACTCTGTTTCCGTATCTTGAAAAGAGAGAAAGGGCACTTTGGGTAGTGAGGGCAATTTCGGGAACAAGCATTATGACGCCCTTATTATCCTCTATGGCTTTGTCAATCAGTTTAAGGATAACAGAGGTTTTTCCGCTTCCCGTTACCCCATACAGAAGGGCTGCGGAAGGTTCTTTTTTATCTAAAAGGGTAGAAAGAGTGTCAAAGGCTGACTGTTGCTCTTTTGAAAGGTTTATTTCTATGGGATTTTCAGTTCTTTCAGGGATTTTATAGAGGTTTCGCTCCACGTTACGTGACACAACTTCTATAACGCCTCTTTTTTCAAGGAATTTAATCCCAGCGTTATCAAGAGAATAAACTTCAAAAAGTTTCTTCAAGGGTGTCTCGCTCTCGCCTGAAAGGTGGGAATACACCGTTTTATATTTTTCTTTATTTTTAGAGCCACGAAGTTTTAAGTCCAGTTCCTCGTCGGTGAGGGGGGAAATAAGACGGGCAAATCTTTCTTTCTTCTCGTTTACGTGGCAGAGGGCTTCGGTATGATAGAGAAGTGCGGATTTTTTAATAAAGGGGGCAAGAGTTTTTTTGTCAAGGGTTTTCGTTAGATAAACCTTGTCGTTTTTCTCAAATTCTTCTATAAGAGTTTTGGAAACTTCGTCCGTTCCCTTTTCAATAACTGAAAAGTTATCCCCCTTTGTGACAAACTCCGCTGTCTCTATATCAAGTCCTGTGGGAAGCATAAGTCTTGCAGAATCGCCGAAGGTTGTGAAAAAGTGTTCTGACATAAACTGTGCAAGTCCCATTTGCAAAGGGGTGAGGCTATAAGTGTCAGGAAGTGAAAAAAGGATGCTTTTCAAGTTCTCTGTATTTTCTTCTTCACTATCTTCCAACACCTTTACCACAATTCCGTACTGATGTCTGGAACTTTTCCCAAAAGGCAAGGCAACAACATTTCCCTCTTTAAGTTCCGTCCGAGATAGATAGGTGTATGGGCGGTCAAAGGCAAAAAGTGACGACAAAAGTCTTACTTGCACTTTATACATTTGACCACCTCCTTATTAATCAATAATTCTTACGTCCAATTTTTTGCGTCTTACTCGTGAATTGTTTACGTCTTTTCCCGCAAGTGAAAAGATGTAAAGATGTTCTCCGCTTTCAGCGTCATATACGTCGAGATAAACATTGGTTCCGCCAACGGTTTCGGTAACCGTTTCGTAGGTGACGTTGCCATCCTTGTCAATTCTTTGGGCTTTATAGGTCTTCTTTTCTCCGTCGTCGATAGTGATATTGGGGCAACAGATACGGATATATTTATGCTCGTATCTGGTCTCTGTGTGAAACTCGAGATTTTCAAAGACAAGTTCCGCCTCTACGCCATCGACTTCAGCTACACTCCTTATCTTGAAGATAAGGGGGGATTTTTTGTCCTTTGTTTCGAAGGTTGAAATGCGATAACGGACGGTGAATTGAAGTTCTTTAATAGGCTCAAGATAATTTATATTCTTTATCTGCAAAGAACCGTTTTCGTTCATCCAAGCGGTAGGTTGATAATGATAGACGGGGTAATCTTTTTCATAGTCTTCAAAGGCTGATTTTTCATCTGTGGTGAGAATTATATCGTCGGAAATCTTAGCGTCCTTGGAAACGAAAATTCTTGTGAAAATAACTGCATAAACAAGAATGCTTATTCCTAAAAATGTCCATTTTACTATTTTCCAAGGAGTTATTTTTCTTTCTTTTTCTTCCATTATTACCTCTCCTTTATAAAACAAAACGCCTTTACTTTTATATAAATATACTTACTTTAAATGATACCACAAAACTGTGAAAAATTCAACATTTTTTGTAATGAGGATAAAATAAAAATCGGCAAGGAAAATTCCTTGCCGAAATTTTAATTTACGTTAAATTCCTGAGGTGAAACGTACCAGCCTTTGTCTTTGATTTTCAAAAGTAAAACGTTGTCTTCCACTGTCTTTTCGTTCACTTTGTCCCCTTGTTCCGTAACACCGTAGGTTGTCACATCATAGGTGATTTCTTTCATATCTTCGATGCTTTCTCTTGAAAGAAAAGCGTTTTGTATTAAATCCTCTATAAGAGTGCTCTTTCTTTCGTCTTCAAGGTCGCTGATACTTTTGTACTGATATTCTATAACGTACTCACATCCGATATAGGTTTCCGCAATGGTGGTCTGCATTACCTGCGTGTGAAAGTCAAGAGCTGAAAGGAAGGTCTCGTCGTCGTAATCGAGGAGTGCCTGATAGCCCTCTCGCCACTCTTCAGGGAATGCGTTTATGTACTTTGAAAAGCCTTCGGCGGTTGTACGTGCAAAATAGTATTCCATCGACTTTACGATAGTTTCGTCAAGTTGTGTATTTTCCGTCTGTGTAACGGGTGCTTGTACTTCACCTTTACAAGATGCAAAAGTACCGATACAAAGCAAAAAAACAAGTAATAATGCGAATATTTTTTTCATATATTTCACCTTTCTTTTCGTGAAAACGAAGAGTGAACAAAAGCCGCGACAATCTGTCACGGCTTAAATGTTTCTCGTTATTAAAGGGCTGCTTTTGCCTTTTCAACAAGTACTGCGAATGCTTCTTTGTCGCTAACTGCGATTTCTGCAAGCATCTTTCTGTTAAGGTCGATACCAGCCTTTTTAAGACCGTTCATAAATCTTGAATAGTTGATATCACATACCTTGCACTGTGCTGAAATACGTGTGATCCAAAGTTGACGGAAGTCTCTCTTCTTTGCTTTTCTTCCTGCAAATGCATAGTTGCCACTCTTCATTACCTGCTGTTTAGCCATTTTGAAGTGTTTGCTCTTTGCACCCCAGTAACCTTTAGCCAACTTAAGTACTTTATTTCTTCTCTTGCGAGTCATCATCGCGCCTTTTACTCTTGCCATGTCTTTTTCCTCCTAATCTTACTCTATCTTACTCTTATGCGTAAGGGATAATAGTCTTGATATTACGTGCAGTTGCCTCGCTGAGATATCCTGATTTACGAAGGGCTCTCTTGCGTTTTGAAGCCTTGAGACCTGTCTTGTGTCTGCGGCCCATATGATTCATCTTCATCTTACCACTCTTTGTAAGAGTAAATCTCTTTGCTGATGCCTTATGGCTCTTAATTTTTCCCATAATTGTATCTCCTTATTATTTATTTTTCATCTGATTTCTTGGGTGAAAGCACGAGCGTAATAAATCTACCATCAAGTGAGGGGGCTTTGTCTGCTCCGCCTACGTCAACAAGGGCTTCCCTGATATTTGACATAAGGTCGTATCCTCTGTCGGTGTGATTCATTTCACGACCTGAGAAAACAATGGTTACCTTTACCTTGTTTCCGTCTGTGAGAAATCTTCTTGCATGATTGATTTTTGTATCAAAGTCATGTTTGTCAATTCTGCACGAGAACTTAATTTCTTTAAGTTCAACGGTTGAACGCTTTTTCTTTGATTCTTTTTCTTTCTTTGTGCGTTCAAAAAGGAACTTACCGTAGTCCATTATCTTACATACGGGGGGCTCTGCATTGGGAGACATTTCCACAAGGTCAAGTCCTGCGTCATACGCTTGTGCAAGGGCGTCACGCTTTGACATAATTCCAAGCTGACTTCCGTCACCTGCGATAACTCGTACCTTGTCTGCCTTTATTTCCTCGTTGATAAGAAGTTCTTTTGCGCTAATGTTAAAACACCTCCGAAAAAAATGTGCGGAGAAAAACTCTCCGCACAAACACAAGGGGATTACCCTTAAATTTCTGTATAAACCGTGTCGCGCTCAGTGGCGGACAGGTGAGAACGGAGCGTTCTTCTTCTTTTTTACTGTATGAGTATATCACAAAGATACTCGCTTGTCAATAGTTTTTAAAAAAATTATTCCCAGGGTTCTACCTGAACGTCTTCCCCTACTATTACCGCCTCGCTTATTGCAAAGGTGGTTCTCTTTCCGTTGGTTTGTATTACGCTGACTGTGTCTCCGTAAAACACCTCTGTGTCGGGAACTAACAGGGTATTATAATCAATAAAAATGACTTCCTTTTTCTCACCGTTAATTAACACTCTTGTAAACTCGGTAAACATTTCACCCTTTACTTCAAGGCCTCTGTCGGTGTATTCCATATCTGTGACGGTAAGAGGACGTATGCCCAGTTGAAGTTCAGAGGGGGTATATCTATCGCTTTCCTTATTTGCATAGAGCATATCGTACTGCAACATTTCGAGATTTGTGTAGTAGTTATCGTCGACTTCACTGTTCTGGTGAAATTTAGTGAATATTCCGTTATTCATACCAAGTTGCTCTAAAACGTGGGCGGAAAGTTGATAGGAATACAAGTCTTTACCTTCGGCTTCAAGAGAGTAATTCGACCATATGACGTATTCTGTCTGATATACGTTTTTGTTTTCGAGTTCTTCATCATCGAGTCCGAAATAAGGAAGATGGTCACCAAAGAGCACTACCACGGTTTTTTCGTCGCGACTTGAAAGTTCTTCAAGAAGCACTGAAATAAAGTCGTCAACTGCATTCATCTGGGTGAGGTAATATTCAAAGGCGATTTCGTTGACCTTGGTTTCGGGGTTTACAATTTCAACGTCAAAATTGTAGTCAACACCATCTAAAATCTCTTCGGAATACACTCCGTGAGACTGAACCGTTATTGCATAAACAAAGTCCTGTTCCTTAGTGGAATCAAGTGCCATCAAAATTTCCTTTGTAATTACGTCGTCGTTTGCCCAGCCAATAGGGTTGTAGGTTACCTCTTGCATAAATTCAAGCGGTGTAAACTTATCATATCCCAAACTTGAAAATACGTGTGCTCTGTCATAAAACGAGCCTTTATGATTGTGAATAGCGTGGGCGGTGTAGCCAAGTTCCTTTAAGTTAAAGGCAATGCTTTCACAAGCGTTCTTCTGCAAAACGGTCTTATAAGGATACTCTCCCGGACCGAAGAAGTCAAGTGACATTCCCGTCATAATTTCAAATTCCACGTTTGCGGTACCTGAGCCGATATAAGGCACTTCCAGATATCCGTGAGGGAAATTTGCTTTCAGGCTTGTAAAGGTTGGAATTGGGTTTGCACTATACTTCAAAGACGTTATGTTATTTACGTCGAAGAAGGATTCAAGTTGTACGAAAATTATATTGGGTGTTTCTTCGGGGGTTAGAGTTTCTTCCGATTTGATTTCGTCGAGAATGGTATTGACCTTTTCGTCAGAATAATTGGCGGGTTTTTCTATACCTGTATCAAATACGCTGGAAGAAAAGCAATATACGAATCCGTAGTCGTTGTAGGCGTCGTTAAGGTTTGTGAACTTCTTTGAAAGATGTCCTTGTGAGATAAGTACGTTTGACATTACCCCAAGCACCACGATAAGTAAAGGGATGAGAACGACTGCACGAATTGGATGACGCTCTCTTTTTACAGATACTTTGAATATTAAAATATAGGCAACTAAAACTGCAACTATTGCAACCAAGATAGATATGAGTACCCATCCTTCAAGATAGAGGTTGAATATTCCAAAAATGGACTTGATTTTAACGAAATCTGTTGCTGAAATAGGAGTTACACGGAAGCACAAAACTGCGCAGTTCACAATGCCAAGTACCAAAAAAGGTGCCGCCAACACCGATATTGCAAAGGCGCGTCTTTTGAAGAAAAAACACGTTAAAAGGACTGTGAAAATTATCGACGAATTATAGAAAAACACTTCGGGAGATTTGAACACGTGTACAATTCCAAGAAGAAATGACTGTCTACTGAACATTTCAACTGTGAGATTCACAAGTATTGCAACTATAAAGCAAAAGAGCACCGAGTGTTTTACAAAAAAGGTGCATAGTTTTTTACATACCGCTTTTATCTTTTCCATATCATTTCCTTATATAGACAAAGAGACGAAACTCTTTTAGATTTTATTTTTGCGCAATTTTCATTTTACTCTTTTTTCGTTACTTTGTCAAGTACAGTCTCGTTTACGTGGATATGGCGTCTTTCAGTTTAAAAATCAGGTCGAGGGCAAGACTTCGTATTTTTACTACGTTGCCCCCTCCAAGAATTACGGTTTTGCCAAAGAAACCCTGCTCCCCCTGTGCCAAACTTGCGCCGAAGCTTATATCGGGGAAAATAACACTCCACCAGTTGTGTCCCTCCCCTTTCCCAAGCTTTACAATCATAGCAAGATATTCACCCTCGTCAAAAGATGCGTTTCCAAGACTCTTTTTATCAAAGTACATATAATCTACTGTAACTTTTGCAGTATAATCTGCATTCATTTTGGAAAGTACTTTATTGGCATTTTCTTCTATATCGGAAATTTTGTTTTCAAGTCCCTCTTTGATACTTTCAAGGCTATCAAAAGTTTCGTTTTTCAAGGTTCTTTTCACTTCCTCGGAGACCGCCATTTTAATTTCTACATCTCTTTCGCTGTCGGAATTTGCAATAACGTGAATTCGTGCAACGTCTGACGATGCCGAGTCGGTTTTATAGGAGAACGTGAGAAAAAGAATTGCCGAAAAGAAAAGTAATAACGTTAGCGTGGATTTTTTCAAAAAAAATCTCCCCTTTCGCCATATTATTGACATAAAAAGGGGAGATTATTAAGAATAAGTTGGAAAATGTGACTTAAAATTCATTCGTTTTGAGTAGGAGAAAGGTATAAAAGTAATCAAAATGAAGTATTTACCTTAAGGAAAATATGAAGTTGTGGCTCTGCCACAATGAAATAACTTCGCTTTGCGAATTTATGAAGCAAAGCGTTCCTTAACGTTGCCCTAGCAACACTTCATAAGCCCTTGCGACTTCATAGCCCAAGCCAACTTAATGTTCCCAAAGGGAACGCTTCATTGAAAAAAGCACTTGCTTTCGCAAGTGCTTTTTTCTGGCGGAGAAGGCGAGGATCGAACTCGCGCCCCGGTTACCCGAGCTAACAGTTTAGCAAACTGCCCCCTTAACCCCTTGGGTACTTCTCCAAATCGGTTACTTCAAGAGTATATCACAAAAAGGCTTTTATGTCAAGATGAATTTTATTTAATTTTTCTAAAAGGAAGAAAGTACTTTACACCTTTTATCTTTTGATGTATAATTGTGTAGAAAAATGTGTTAAGGGGGTGGCGTTGTGTTCAATCCTAAATTTGAAGAAAGGATGCTTCATATTTTAGGTGAAGAGGGCTTTGAAAGTTATAAAAGTGAATTTTCAAGGAAAAGTCCAAGAGCTTTCAGAGTAAATTCCTTAAAAGCGGGAGACGTTGACGTGAGTTCTCTTTTCGATTTTGAACTTTGCCCTGTCCCCTACTGTGAAAATGCTTTCTATTTTGATTATGACAAAATAGGCGCTCATCCTTTGCATCATGCGGGACTTATTTACGTTCAGGAGCCAGGGGCTATGGTGCCTGTATCCACTATCAAAATCGAGCCTGATTTCAAAATATTTGACACTTGTGCTTCTCCTGGGGGAAAGTCACTTCAAGCGTCGTCTTTCCTTAATGAAAAAGGCTTTATATTATCAAATGAAATTTCTTCCCAGAGAGTTAAGGTTATGGCAGGTAACTTTGAAAGAATGGGGGTAAAAAATGCTGTCATTACTTCATCTGAGGTTGGGGTGGTGGCAAAACAATTTGAGGACTTTTTCGACCTTGTTATTGTAGATGCTCCCTGCTCAGGTGAGGGAATGTTTAGAAAAGAGCCTGAGGCTTTGAAAAACTGGAGTGAGGACTACGTACTCCTTTGCGCCGAAAGGCAAAAGGAGATTTTAGAAAGTGCCTCAGTTTCCGTCAGAGGTGGCGGTTATCTTATCTATTCCACCTGCACCTTTTCCGTTGAGGAAAACGAAGGGGTTGTAAATGACTTTTTAAGTCGGCACACGGATTTTGAACTTGTATCCCCTTGCAAGAGAGTTTTAGATTACACGCTTTCAGGGGTTGGAAGTGACAAATTCAGACGCTTTTACCCTCACGTTGCTCCAGGTGAAGGGCAGTTCTCGGCACTCCTTCAAAGAAAAGGCGATGCTTTTTCACCCGCAAAAATTTCTGGCGGTGCGTTGGAACTGACAAAGGAAGAAAGGAAGATAACCGAAGATTTCTTAAAGGACACACTTATCTCTTTTGACCCAAGTTTCATTAAAAAGTTCAAGGACTACGTGGTATATATCGACCCTGAAATTCCCGTTCCACAAAAGATTACTTACTCCTGTGGGGTGACTCTCGGGGAAGTAAGGCACAATTATTTTCAACCTCATCATCAACTTTTCTCGGCTATGGGAAATCTCTTTAAGAAAAAAATAAATCTCTCCCTTGACGACCCAAGACTTGAGTCTTATCTTAAAGGAGAGAGTATAAACTACGATATTGAAAACGGTTGGGTGTCGGTGTTAGCAAATTCTGTTTGCCTTGGTGGTGGAAAAGCGGTGAATGGGCAGATTAAAAACCATTACCCGAAGGGACTGAGAATTCAACATTGATTATCTGCAAATTTCAATTCCTTTATCCCACATGGGTGCCGACAGTTGAAACCACGGCGACAAGATTTCCGAGGTCGTCGGTGACGCTTATTTCATAAAAGCAACTTCTTTTTCCGTCTTTTAAGAGTTTTGAGGTAGCAATAAGAGTGTCCCCTTTAACTGTACCTATAAAAGAAATGTTGCTTGAAATTGTGACGGTGATACCCTGTCCACGATTGGTACTGACTGCAAAAGCGAAGTCGGCAAGGGTGAAAATCACTCCTCCCATTACCTGATTTGCGGCATTTTTATGTCGTGAATCAAGTTTAAGGGTACATTTTGCAAACTTATCCCCTATTTCTTCTATTACAATTCCTGTTGCAGAAGTTGCGAAAACGTCGCCTTCAAAAAAATTCCTTACTCTTTCAAGTTCTGTCATAAACTTTTCACCTCAATCTTTTACTTGATTATACTATGGGGCTTTCAAATTTTCAATACAAAGGTGTGTTATTTTGAAAAAATTTTTGTGGTTTCACGACCTGTTTCTTATAATTATCGGTGCTTTTATACTGGCTTTCGGCATATATGAAATTCATTCCCTGTCGGGTGTTACCGAAGGTGGTGTATTGGGACTCGCTTTACTTTTTGAGCATCACTTTGACCTATCCCCTGCAATTTCGAGTTTAATTATGAATATAATTTGCTATGGCTTTGGGTTAAAGATACTTGGCAAGAAGTTTTTAATTTCTTCTGCTATTGCAACGCCTGTTTTTTCTCTTTCTTATAGGCTTCTTGAACTGACTCCTCCCATTTTTCCGGAAATTTACAACTACCCTTTAGTTGCCTGTATTATAGGTGCAATTTTTGTCGGTGTGGGGGCAGGTTTATGTGTTAAGGCAGGGGGAGCGCCGACGGGTGACGATGCACTGGCTATGGGATTTTCCTCTCTTTTGAAAGTGAAGATTGAAAGGATTTATCTTTTAAGCGACCTTACGGTGCTTCTTTTATCTCTTACCTATATACCCTTAAAACGTATTGTCTTCTCGGTAATTACAGTTATCTTATCGGGGAAAATCATAGGTATTATAAATAAAAAATAATTTTTAGGAGACAATTTTAAAAATTGTCTCCCTTTTTTATTGGTATTCAAAGAGAGTCACTTTTTTACTCTTGTCACAGACACCAAGGAAAATATCTTTTGCGCTTTTATATCCTTGGCTTTTTATCTGTTTTTCAAGCCATTTTAAGTCCACTCCCATAAGGGTCAAGTTTTCCTCAATAATTCGTCCGTCCATTATGACTTCTACGTTTATATACTCCTTTTGGGGTTGTAAATTCAGGTCCTGTGGAGTGACTGGGCGATTTTCTGCGGTAGGTAAAATGGTGATTTTTCCGTTGTGTTCAAAAACTGCCGTCTCTATACTATTTAAATTAAAATATCCTTGTTCACGACACATTACCATAAACTCGCTTAAATCCAGTTTTGCGATTTTCATATTTTTATGATACAGTTTTCCGCCGTTCATCAAAATGGTAGGAGCACCGTTGATATATTTTCTTGCTTTGGTGAATTTAGATGCGGTAAAACTCAAAAGTACCGAGACAATTCCGTAAATAATTAAAGCGGTAAGGCATCTTAGCGGTGTTTCTAACTCTATTGACAGTTCGGCGGCAATCGAGCCGATAGTTATACCTGTAATATAATCGAAAAAGTCCAGTTGTGCCATTTGTTTATGTCCCATAATCTTAGTGATGAGAAATATAGAGACTACCGACAGTAAAGAGGTTAAAACTGTTTTAACAATATCCATTTTATTTTCTCCCATTTCAATTTTTCAAATAATTATTGACAAATATTAGGAGAAAAAAACAAAAGGCATAGCCCGAAAAATCGGGTTATGCCTTTTAAAGCTTTATTTAATTAGCCTTTGATTTCAGAAACAACGCCTGAACCAACTGTTCTACCACCTTCACGGATAGCGAAACGGAGACCCTTTTCGATAGCGATAGGTGTGATAAGTTCAACGTTCATATCAACGTTATCGCCGGGGTTGCACATTTCAACACCATCGGGAAGAGTGATAACGCCTGTAACGTCTGTAGTTCTGAAGTAGAACTGAGGTCTGTAGTTTGTGAAGAAGGGCTTATGACGGCCACCTTCTTTTTCTGTAAGAACGTAAACCTGTCCTACGAAAGAAGTGTGAGGATTGATTGAACCGGGTTTAGCAAGAACCTGTCCTCTTTCGATTTCGTTCTTCTGGATACCACGGAGAAGAAGACCAACGTTGTCACCTGCTTCAGCATCGTCCATGAGTTTGTGGAACATTTCGATACCTGTAACAACTGTCTTTCTGCTTTCGTCTGAAAGACCAACAAGTTCAACTTCTTCGTTCATCTTGATAGTACCACGTTCTACTCTACCAGTAGCAACTGTACCACGGCCTGAGATAGAGAATACGTCTTCTACAGGCATAAGGAAAGGAAGATCAGCCTTTCTGTCGGGAGTAGGAATGTAGCTGTCAACTGCTGCCATGAGTTCCTTGATAGGAGCATATTCAGCTGCAGTGGGATCTGTGCTTTCAGAGATAAGAGCTTCTCTTGCTGAACCACGAACGATCGGAATATCATCTCCGGGGAAATCGTACTCATCAAGGAGTCCTCTGATTTCCATTTCAACGAGTTCAAGAAGTTCTTCGTCGTCAACCATATCGCACTTGTTGATGAATACAACGAGAGCGGGAACGCCTACCTGACGAGCAAGAAGGATGTGTTCACGAGTCTGCTGCATGGGACCGTCTGTACCAGCAACAACGAGGATACCGCCGTCCATCTGAGCAGCACCTGTGATCATGTTCTTAACGTAGTCAGCGTGGCCGGGACAGTCAACGTGTGCATAGTGTCTGTTTTCTGTTTCGTACTCAACGTGTCTTGTGTTGATCGTGATACCACGTGCTCTTTCTTCGGGAGCATTGTCGATCTGGTCATATGCCATAGCTTCGTTCTTGTCGTTACCGAGAGAGAGATACTTTGTGATTGCAGCGGTAAGAGTTGTCTTACCATGGTCAACGTGACCGATAGTACCAATGTTAACGTGGGGTTTTGTTCTTTCGAATTTTGCCTTTGCCATTGTGATTTTCCTCCAATTTTATAAGTTTTGTTTATTTTTTTACGCTTTTGCTTTGCCAGCAACAATTTCTTCCTGAATACTCTTAGGAACTTCCTGATAGTGACTTGGTTCCATTGTGTATTGTCCACGACCCTGTGTCTTTGAACGAAGGTCTGTTGCATAGCCGAACATACATGCAAGAGGTACAAATGCGTTAATTTCCTGAACGCCCTGTCCTACCTGCTCCATACCCTGAATCTGTCCACGACGAGAGTTAATGTCACCAATAACGTCTCCCATGTAGTCGTCGGGTACTACTACGACTACCTTCATGATAGGCTCGGTGAGAACGGGATCTGCCTTTCTCATACCTTCCTTGAATGCCATTGAAGCGGCAATCTTGAACGCCATTTCTGAGGAGTCAACTTCGTGGTAAGAACCGTCGTAAAGTGTTACCTTAACGTCAACTACGTTGTATCCTGCGATAACACCGGATGTCATAGCACCCTGTACACCTGCATCAACTGCGGGAATGTATTCCTTAGGAATGTTACCACCAACAACCTTGTTGATGAATTCGTAACCCTTGCCTGATTCGTTGGGTTCGATGATCATCTTAACGTGACCGTACTGACCCTTACCACCAGACTGACGTGCATACTTGTGGTCAACGTCTGCAGACTTGCGGATGGTTTCCTTGTATGCAACCTGAGGCTTACCTACGTCTGCTTCTACGTGGAATTCACGAAGAAGTCTGTCAACGATGATTTCCAGGTGCAATTCGCCCATTCCGGCGATAATTGTCTGACCTGTTTCTTCATCTGTATAGCAACGGAACGTGGGGTCTTCTTCAGCAAGTTTCTGAAGGGCGATACCCATCTTTTCCTGTCCTGCTTTTGTTTTGGGTTCTATCGCAACTCTGATAACGGGTTCGGGGAACTCCATAGATTCAAGTACGATAGGATGGTCTTCATTACAAAGTGTGTCACCTGTTGTAGTGTTCTTTACACCAACAACTGCGGCGATGTCACCTGCATAAAGTTCAGAAATATCAATTCTGTTGTTAGAGTGCATCTGAACGATACGTCCAAGACGTTCTCTGGACTGCTTTGTTGCGTTATATACAGTTTCACCTGCGGTGATTTTACCTGAATAAACACGAATGAAACAAAGTTTTCCAACAAAGGGGTCGGTAGCAATCTTGAATGCAAGTGCTGCGAAAGGAGCGTTGTCGTCTGTAGGACGCTCGTCCTCTTCTCCTGTTATCTGGTCAACACCCTTGATGTGGGGAATGTCCAGAGGAGAAGGCATATAGTCGATAACTGCGTCAAGAAGTTTCTGTACGCCTTTGTTTTTATAAGATGTACCGCAGCATACGGGTACAATCTTGTTGTCGATTGTAGCACGACGAAGAGCTGCCTTGAGTTCGGGAACTGTAAGTTCTTCTCCTTCAAGGTACTTCATCATAAGGTCATCATCGGTTTCTGCAATCTTTTCAATAAGGTCAGCGTGATACTGTTCTGCCTTGTCCTTCATATCTGCGGGAATGTCTTCCTCAAGAATGTCTGTACCAAGGTCGTTAGTATAAATGAACGCCTTCATTTTGAAAAGGTCGATAATACCTCTGAACTCTGATTCTGCTCCGATAGGAAGCTGAATCGGTACAGCATTTGCTTTAAGACGGTCGTGCATCATTCCTACAACGCGGTAGAAGTTTGCACCCATAATATCCATCTTATTTACGTATGCCATACGGGGAACTTTGTACTTGTCAGCCTGACGCCATACGGTTTCAGACTGAGGTTCAACGCCTCCCTTTGCACAGAATACTGTAACTGAACCGTCAAGTACTCTGAGTGAACGTTCAACTTCAACTGTGAAGTCAACGTGGCCGGGGGTGTCGATGATGTTTATACGGTGTTTGTTAGCCTCAACGGTTTTTTGGTCTGTATGGAAGTCTGAATGAGCCCAATAACATGTTGTTGCAGCAGATGTGATTGTGATACCACGTTCCTGCTCCTGCTCCATCCAGTCCATTGTTGCAGAACCTTCGTGAGTTTCACCGATTTTATGAGTTTTACCGGTATAGAAAAGAATACGTTCTGTTGTGGTAGTCTTTCCCGCGTCAATGTGCGCCATGATACCGATATTTCTTGTTTTTTCAAGTGAACAATCTCTTGGCATTTTATTTCTCCTTTCAATAGTTTTATTAATTTCCGAATTTTGTGAATTTTATTAAATGAATCGAAAAGACGGAAATTACCACTTGAAATGAGAGAAAGCCTTGTTGGCTTCTGCCATTTTGTGTGTGTCTTCCTTTTTCTTTACGGCACTACCTGTGTTGTTGATAGCGTCCATAATTTCACCTGCGAGTCTCTCTGCCATGGTTCTTTCACTTCTTGCTCTTGAATAAGTGATGAGCCATCTGAGACCGAGAGTCTGTCTTCTTTCAGGTCTAACCTCCATGGGTACCTGATAAGTTGAACCACCTACTCTGCGAGCTTTAACTTCGAGAGTGGGCATAATGTTCTCAAGGGCTTTCTGGAATGAATCAAGAGCATTTTCTCCTGTCTTTTCCTGAACAAGTTCAAAAGCATCATATACAATGCTCTGAGCTATACCCTTCTTGCCGTCCAGCATAATGTTGTTAACAAGTTTTGTAACAAGTTTTGAACCGTATATAGGATCCGGCAGAACGTCTCTTTTTGAAATTTGACCTCTTCTTGGCACTGAACTTCCCTCCTTCATAAAATGATATCAGCGGTACTCGGGACAAACTTTTGCCCCGTAAGTGCTTGACCAAACTTCATTATATATATTAAAGCATTTCGCTGTTTTAATCGTTTGTATTTCAAGCACAAGCTGTTAGTTTTCTGTGTCAGGTCATTATGCAGTATTACTTCTTTGCTGCTTTTGCCTTCTTTGCTCCGTATTTTGAGCGAGACTGGTTTCTGTTAGCAACGCCCTGTGTATCAAGGGTACCACGGATAATGTGATAACGTACACCGGGAAGGTCTTTAACTCTTCCGCCTCTGATCATTACAACAGAGTGTTCCTGTATGTTATGACCGATACCTGGAATATACGCTGTAACTTCATGACCGTTTGTAAGTCTTACTCTGGCAATCTTACGAAGAGCTGAGTTAGGTTTCTTGGGGGTCTTTGTTGTTACCTTTGTACATACACCACGCTTTTGAGGGGAAGGAACGTTTGTTGCTACCTTTTTAAGTGTGTTTACACCTGCCTGAAGTGCGGGTGACTTTGACTTATAGGCAACCTGTTCACGACCGTTTCTAACAAGTTGGTTAAATGTTGGCATTCTTTTTCCTCCTTTTTCAGATTTTTTATAGACACACCAATTCCCGCAGGGGTATCCCCTGCGAGAATCGATATTTCTAACATTTTAGGTATAATTGCACAGAATTACTACTATATTTTACATTATTGCATTTTTAATGTCAATCAAATTGCAAAATAAATTTAAATTTCAGCAAATTATACAATTACAAAGGGTTTTGTCTTACTTTTTTATGTTAAATCTGCTCAACAGGAGTGGTTACGGCTGTCTGTTCGTTAGATTTAACTTCGATATCGCGGTAAATGTTAAGACCTGTACCTGCAGGGATAAGTTTACCGATAATAACGTTTTCTTTAAGACCGATAAGTGGGTCAACCTTACCCTTAATAGCGGCTTCTGTAAGAACCTTTGTAGTTTCCTGGAAGGAGGCTGCTGACAAGAATGATTCTGTTGAAAGAGAAGCCTTTGTAATACCCTGAAGTACAGAAGTATAAGTTGCTTCACGCAAGGTACTTTCCCCTGCTTTAATTCTCTTTTCAATTTCTTCGTTAGCGGTGATGATTTCAGCAACGTCAACGAGAGCTCCTGCAATAAGTGTGGTGTCTCCTGCGTCCTCTACTCTCGCCTTTCTTGTCATCTGACGGGCAATAACTTCGATGTGTTTATCGCTGATATCAACGCTTTGCAGACAGTAAACCTTCTGTACTTCGCGGATGATATAACTATAAACTGCATCCATGCCCTGAATTCTTGCAATGTCTGACGGGAAGAGAGTACCTTCGGTAAGTCTCTGACCGTGTACTACGTAGTCTCCGTCTTCTGCCAGAATTCTTGTACTCATTGCAACAGGGTAAGATTTCTCTTCTCCTGTGAGTTCGTTTCTTATAATGAGTCTGTTCTTCTTGGTGTTATCAATGATAATCTTACCGTCGATTTCGGCGATAATGGCTGTCTTCTTGGGACGACGTGCTTCAAAGAGTTCTTCAACTCTGGGAAGACCCTGAGTAATGTCTCCTCCCGCGATACCACCTGTGTGGAAGGTTCTCATGGTAAGCTGGGTACCGGGTTCACCGATAGACTGAGCCGCAAGTATACCAACTGCTTCACCAATATTAACTTCCTTGCCTGATGCCATGTCGGCACCGTAACAATGTGCACATACTCCATGCTTTGAACGACAGTTGAGAATTGAACGGATATGAACGCCTTGGAAGTTCTTCTTTTCTTCATCGCTCATAGCGTTAACTACCTTTTCGATAGCAATAGACTGTTCTTCTGAAATGAGGTCTCCGTCGTGAGCAATTATATTTCCGTCCTTATCGGTGAAGTCACCAATAATGTATCTGCCCACAATTCTTACTCTCAAAGGCTCAATAAGTTCGTTGCCTTCTCTGATTTCGGTGATATATGCACCTCTTGTATCTCCACAGTCTACCTGACGGATAATAACTTCCTGTGCTACGTCTACAAGACGCCTTGTAAGGTAACCTGAGTCGGCAGTACGAAGCGCTGTATCGGCAAGACCTTTACGAGCACCACGGGCTGCGGTGAAGTATTCAAGTATTGTAAGTCCTTCACGGAAGTTTGCTTTGATGGGGATTTCAAGGGTACGTCCTGATGCGGTAGCCATAAGACCACGCATACCTGCAAGTTGTCTAATCTGCTTGATTGAACCTCTCGCACCGGAGTCCGCCATCATAAAGATGGGGTTGAACTTATCAAGGTTATCCTGAAGGGCTTTTGCTACGTCGTTGGTAGCAACTTCCCAAGTCTTGATAACTGCGCTTCTTCTTTCTTCGTCGGTAGCAAGACCCATACGATACATCTGGGTGATGCTATCAACCTTGGCATCTGCTTCTTTAAGGATATCCTTCTTCATGGGAGGGATTGTCATATCCGAAACGGAAATAGTGATAGCGCCCTTTGTAGAATACTTAAAGCCCATAGCCTTGATATCGTCGAGAAGTTTTGAAGTTCTTGCGATACCGCAATATTTAATGGAAGCGTCGATGATATTACCAAGGTCGTCTTTCTTGACAACGTGGTTTATTTCAAGGACGAAGGCGTCCTCAAGAGTGTTTCTTTCAACAAAGTGAAGGTTCTGGGGGATAACGCTGTTGAAGATGTATCTACCCAGAGTACAAGACACAAGTCCTGTTACCTTTTCACCGTTAAATTCGCGTTCTGCACGAATTTTGATAGGTGCGTGAAGACCGAGGTAACCGTTTTCGTATGCCATATTGGCTTCGTTGAAGTCACGGTAAACGTTGCCTTCACCCTTCTCACCGCTCTTTTCGTAGGTCAAGTAGTATGAACCGAGAACCATGTCCTGAGTGGGAACTGCCACTGCACGACCGTTGGCGGGTTTGAGAAGGTTATTTGCAGAAAGCATAAGGAATCTTGCTTCTGCCTGTGCCTCACTTGAAAGAGGTACGTGTACAGGCATCTGGTCACCGTCGAAGTCGGCGTTGAACGCTGAACATACAAGAGGGTGAAGTTTGATTGCACGTCCTTCAACGAGAACGGGCTCGAATGCCTGAATTGAAAGGCGGTGAAGTGTGGGAGCACGGTTGAGAAGGACGGGATGTTCGCGGATTACCACTTCAAGAGCGTCCCATACTTCTGTCATCTGATGCTCAACTTTCTTCTTCGCATCCTTAATATTTGTTGATTTTCCTGTCTCAACAAGTCTCTTCATAACGAAGGGCTTGAAGAGTTCAAGTGCCATTTCCTTAGGAAGTCCGCACTGATAGATTTTCAGTTCGGGTCCTACGACGATAACTGAACGTCCTGAATAGTCAACACGTTTTCCAAGCAGGTTCTGACGGAAACGTCCCTGCTTACCTCTGAGCATTTCTGACAGAGATTTGAGAGCACGGTTGTTGGGGCCTGTTACGGGACGGCCACGTCTTCCGTTGTCGATAAGGGCGTCAACTGCTTCCTGAAGCATACGCTTTTCATTCTTAATAATGATTTCGGGCGCTTTCATTTCAAGAAGTTTTTTAAGACGGTTGTTACGGTTTATAACTCGTCTGTAAAGGTCGTTGAGGTCGGACGTTGCAAATCTTCCACCGTCAAGTTGTACCATAGGTCTGATTTCGGGAGGAATTACAGGGAGGATACTGAGTATCATCCATTCGGGACGGTTGCCCGAAAGTCTGAACGCTTCAACGACTTCAAGTCTCTTAACTATTCTTGCCTTCTTCTGACCTGATGCGGTAAGAAGTTCGTTTTTAAGTTCTTCCGCAGTCTTTTCAAGGTCGATACCTTCAAGGAGGGTACGTACTGCTTCAGCACCCATACCTGCCTCAAACTTGCCCTCGAATTTTTCCATGGCTTCACGGTATTCTGCTTCCGTGAGAGTCTGCATCTTTTCAAGAGAAGTGTTCTTGGGGTCGGTTACGATATACTGAGCGAAGTAAAGCACCTTTTCAAGTTGCTTGGGGGAGATATCAAGAAGGAGTCCCATTCTTGAAGGAATGGCTCTGAAGTACCAGATGTGAGAGACGGGGGCTGCAAGTTCAATGTGGCCCATTCTTTCACGTCTTACTTTTTTAGTTGTTATCTCAACTCCGCACTTTTCGCAGACTTTTCCGAGATATCTTACCTTTTTGTATTTACCGCAGTAACATTCCCAGTCCTTTGTTGGACCGAAAATCTTTTCGCAGTAAAGACCGTCACGTTCGGGTTTGAGTGTTCTGTAGTTGATGGTTTCGGGTTTTGTAACCTCACCATAGGACCAAGAACGAATCATTTCGGGAGAAGCAAGACCTATTTTAATTTTGGCAAATTCTTTATTATCCATTATCTATTCTCCTCCTCTTTCATATTTCGTCGTCTGCAAAATCTTCTTCGTCGTCAGATACTTCATACTCGTCCTGATACTCGTCGTCAAAGAGGGCATCTTCCATATCGTTCATGGTTTCACCAATCATATCGGGAGTAATATTATCTTCTGCCGCACGGATTTTTGCAGTCTCTTCTTCTGAATTTTCTCGAAGTTCTATTTCTTCATCGTTTGCGTCAAGAGCCTTAATGTCAAGACCCAAACTCTGAAGTTCTTTAACAAGTACCTTGAAGGATTCGGGAATACCGGGAGTGGGGATATTCTGACCTTTAACGATTGCTTCAAAGGCGTTTACACGTCCTACGATATCGTCAGACTTAACGGTGAGAATTTCCTGAAGTGTATAGGCTGCACCATACGCTTCAAGAGCCCAAACTTCCATTTCTCCGAAACGCTGTCCACCGAACTGTGCCTTACCGCCAAGAGGCTGTTGAGTAACAAGTGAGTAAGGACCTGTGGAACGTGCGTGAATCTTATCGTCAACAAGGTGGTGAAGTTTAAGGAAGTACATAACGCCAACGGTTACAGGGTTGTCAAAGGGTTGACCTGTTCTTCCGTCGTAAAGAACGGTTTTACCGTCGATAACCTTATATTTGCCCTTTTCCATAAGTGCATCGGTGTATTCCTTGTCACTTCTTTCATCGGGAGTCAAACGGCGAAGAACTCTGTCTCCGTTGTTTTCGATGATTTCTTCATATACGTTCTTTCCGTCTACGTTTTCACCTGGTACAACGTCACGGTCAAGACCTGCAAGGCGTTGAAGTTCGGCTATGTTCTCTTCTTTTGCTCCGTCGAATACGGGGGTCATTATCTTAAAGCCGAGTTTACGTGCTGCGATACCGAGGTGAACTTCAAGAACCTGTCCGATGTTCATACGTGAGGGAACGCCCAGAGGGTTAAGCACGATATCAAGAGGTGTACCGTCGGGAAGGAAAGGCATATCTTCTGAGGGAAGAATTCTGGAAACGACACCCTTATTACCGTGGCGTCCCGCCATTTTGTCTCCCACAGAGATTTTTCTCTTCTGTGCAACGTAAACCTTAACTACTTTATTTACGCCTGGGGCAAGTTCGTCCTGATTTGCACGGGTATAT
The DNA here is from genome assembly GCA_015065265.1 of Oscillospiraceae bacterium. GTDB lineage: Bacteria > Bacillota > Clostridia > Oscillospirales > SIG627 > RGIG6353. The sequence goes on from SVQQ01000002.1 coordinate 51,300, forward strand.
ACCTTAACGTCGATAATGATACCGCTTTCTCCGTGAGGAAGTTTAAGAGAGGTATCTCTTACTTCTCTTGCCTTTTCTCCGAAGATTGCGCGAAGAAGTCTTTCTTCGGCGGTAAGTTCGGTTTCACCCTTAGGAGTTACCTTACCTACGAGGATATCTCCTGAATGAACTTCTGCACCTATGCGGACGATACCGTCGGCATCAAGGTCTTTGAGTGCTTCGGGACCAACTGAAGGAATTTCACGTGTGATTTCTTCAGGACCGAGTTTTGTGTCTCTTGCTTCGTGAGAATATTCTTCTATATGAATAGAAGTATAAACGTCGTCACGTACAAGGCGCTCGTTAATAAGAACGGCGTCTTCGTAGTTGTAGCCTTCCCAGGTTACAAATCCGATAAGTGCGTTCTTACCGAGTGAGATTTCACCGTTCTGGGTAGCAAGACCGTCGGCAATAACGTCTCCTGCCTCAACTCTTTCCCCTCTTGAAACGATGGGGCGCTGGTTGTTGCAAGTGCCTTGGTTTGTACGCTTGAACTTAATGAGTTTATAGGTATCCTTGATACCTTCGTCATTCTTGATGATAATTTCGTCTGCTGAAACTCTGTCTACGATACCCGCTTTTTTAGCAAGAACGGTAACTCCTGAGTCAACAGCCGCTTTATATTCCATACCTGTTCCGACGATGGGTGAGTCGTTGATCATAAGGGGAACTGCCTGTTTCTGCATGTTCGAACCCATGAGTGCACGGGAGTTGTCGTCGTTTTCAAGGAAAGGAATGAAGGCAGTGGCAACGGATACCACCATCTTGGGTGATACGTCCATATAGTCAATTTCAGATGAATCTACTACAACGATTTCCTCACGCTGACGGGCAGTTACCTTTTTGTTGATAAATCTTCCGTCTGCGTCAAGGGGCTCGTTTGCCTGTGCTACGATATATTCGTCTTCTTCGTCGGCGGTGAGGTACTGTACTTCTTTAGTTACAACACCTGTCGCCTTATCAACTCTGCGGTAAGGAGCCTGAATAAATCCGAAGTGGCTGATTTTAGCAAAGGTTGAAAGGTATGAGATAAGACCGATGTTAGGTCCTTCAGGGGTCTCAATAGGACACATTCTTCCGTACTGAGTGTAGTGAACGTCACGCACTTCGAAGGATGCTCTGTCTCTTGAAAGACCGCCGGGACCGAGCGCTGACAAACGTCTCTTGTGAGTAAGTTCGCCAAGGGGGTTACCCTGATCCATAAACTGTGAAAGAGGAGATGAACCGAAGAAATCCTTAATGGCTGATACAACGGGTCTGATGTTGATAAGAGCCTGAGGAGTAACGGTGTCCATATCCTGAATGGTCATTCTTTCCTTAACAATCTTATCCATTCGGAGGAATCCGATTCTCATCTGGTTCTGGAGAAGTTCTCCAACTGAACGCAGACGACGGTTGCCAAGGTGGTCGATATCGTCTTTTGTACCGATATCGTGGTAGAGACATACAAGGTAGTTAATGGTAGAAATGATGTCTGCTCTTGTGATGCTCTTGGGAATAAGTTCATCACGACGACGGAGAAGCGCTTCCTTGATTGCTTCTTCTGTCTGATTTTCTTCAAGTATTTCAAGAAGGGTGTTGCGGTCAACCATTTCGCTAATGCCAATAGCCTTAACGTCGAAAGGAAGAATCTTGTCGGCGTGTACCATTCCGTTAGAGAAGATTTTAACTTCTTCTCCTTCTTTTTCACCTTCAACGAATACTTCAGTGATACCTGCAAATTCCATCTGTTCGCCTTTTGCACGGTCGAGAAGTTCACCCTTTTCAAAGATAATTTCACCTGTGAAGGGGTTTACTGCATCACGTGAGAGAACACGTCCTGCAACACGGCGTGAAATAGCAAGTTTCTTATTGAATTTATAACGTCCTACTGCAGAAATGTCGTACTTCTTGGGGTCGAAGAACAAAGCGTTGAGCAGGTTTTCGGCGCTCTCTACGAGAGGAGGATCGCCGGGACGAAGTTTTCTGTATATTTCTTTAAGGGCTTCTTCATACGCACTGGTAGTTTTGCCCTCTCCTTTAAGACGGTTAACAGTTTCGTCAATGAGGTCTTTGGCGATAGTGTTCTTAATTACACTGTCGTTACCAAAGAGTTCAAGTACGTCGGCACTTTCGCTATATTCACGTGAAAGGGCACGGATAAGTACCGTTACGGGAATCTTACGGTTCTTATCGATTCTTACGTAGAAGATATCGTTGACGTCTGTCTCATATTCAAGCCATGCTCCTCTGTAAGGGATAACGGTGGCAGAATAGAGTTTCTTGTCCATCTTATCTAATTCTATATCATAATAGATACCGGGAGAACGTACTATCTGTGAAACGATTACACGTTCAGCACCGTTGATAACAAAGGTACCGTTATCGGTCATAATGGGGAAATCACCCATATATACTACCGACTCTTTAATCTCACCGGTTGCTTTATTGGTCAGTCGAACGTTTACTTTGAGAGGACAAGCGTAGTTCACGTCACGCTCTTTACACTCCTCTACGGGATACTTAGGATTATTGTCAATAGTGAAGTCAACAAAATCAATATGCAAAGTACCCGAATAATCTACAATGGGAGATACGTCACGAAGCACCTCCATTAAACCTTCTTCGATAAACCACTTATAAGATTCCTTCTGAACCTCGATAAGATTAGGCATATCGATGGCTTCATCGATTTTCGAGAAACTCATTCTGATGTTTCTGCCCAGTTGCTTCTTTTTAAGCCCTGCTGACTTCAGTTCTCTTTCGTTGAGTTCTACAGCCATATAAAACAAATCACACTCCATTTCTTTTAAATCCAGCGACACCGTCGCAAAATGGTGCTATACCTTTGCAAAAATGCACTTTTTGATGCTTGTTCTCACTCCAACAAGCCTCCCAAAAGGGCATAAATTTGCAATTCTAATGCAGTATATTATTGTATCATCAGTTTTTTGAAAAGTCAAGGGAAATTTTAAAAAAGTTTACCTTTTTTGGAAAAAGTTTATTTTTAGGGTTAAAAAAAGGAAGTTTCTCACTTGAAACCTCCTTTTTTGTTGTTTTTAGTCGAGTATTGGTATTTCTTCAATGGGGTAGGAATTGATTACGTCGTAGTTTACAGTTACATCGTTTTTACAGTCTGAATAAATTCTCGTTGTCACTTCCTGATTTACCACTGTTTGTACGTAACTTTTATATTCTTCGTAATCACTTTCGGAAAGTGGCAGACGAAGTATTATATAAATCCCGCCTGACGTTCCGTTCACCATTTTATATTCGCCCTCTTTTAAAGCCTTTGCGGTGCTTTCGTAGGCGGTGTCGTAGGTGAATCCGTCGGCAATAGTTATACCGTCAGGGTAGGATACTGCCATCTGGTCTTCACTAAAAAGATAATGGGTTTCAAAATCTTCTCCTTTGTCAAGTGCGTCAAGGATTCCTTTTGCCTTATCTTCTTTCTCTTTTATTTCGTCTTCTGTCAAGGGGACTTCTTCGCCGTCCTCCCCTACTTTTGACACGTTATTTACGAATATATGTTTTACTGTATAGAAGTTTTTTTCGTAATACTCTTTGTAGTCTTCCTCTGTCAAGGCGTAGGGGCCTCCTTCACCTGTGAGAAGTCTAAAGCCCTCGTCGTACAAAATCGTATATTCAAGATAAGTATTAAGGCTTTCGTCGTCAAGTTTCAGGGTGGTCAGATACTCTTTATATTCCTCTTCGGTTTCAAAGTTTTCTTTAAGTGAGGCTACTGCTTCTTCGATACCTTTCTTGTTTTCTTCGTCTATGGTGACACCGTTGTCCTTGGCGTATTCGATTACCCAGGCAAACTGTGTCATATCTTCTACTGCCATTCTTGTCAAGGCTTCTCCCATAGTTTCAAGGCGTCCTGTGGGAGAATCCTGACTCCATATTGCAGGGTTATCTTCTGTAAGTCCAAGGTATGATATTAAGAATTCATTTTTATAGTTCAGAAGTTGCGAGTAGAAAATCTCACCCGAAACTGTGGTACTGCCACAAGTGATTGCCACGTTTTTTGAAGAGTTCGAGCAAGAGACGAGACTTATTAAAATAAGTAAAATTAAAATTAAAGATAACGCCTTTTTCATATTTCCTCCTTATTTTAGAACGGGGACCATAGCCATATTGTACATATCTATGATTTCTTGATTCATAGTGAAGTCGTCGTAATTTTCAATTACTGCACTTCCCATATCAATTTGCATGAGGGTAGAATGAATGGTATTACGGCAGTTTGAAAAATCCTTTTCCAAAAGAGGAACTCTCTTAATTATATAGGTACAAACTCCTTCAAGTTCATAAGTCTTGGTCTCACCTATTTCAAGGGAAAGGGCAACTTCTTCATAGCCTGACATTTTACTGTCAAGGACACCTTTGGTTATTGTGTATCCGTCGGGATAAGTCTCGTAAAAACCGTCTTCGCTTAATTTATAGTATTCGTCAAAGTCGTCGCCCTTTTCAAGAGAAGCGGTAATATTTGAAATGAGGTCTCTTTTCTCTTTCTTTTCTTCCTCGGTATAGTAGATATATTCGCCATTTTCGTCAAGTCCTAAATACTCTGTGCCAATAGCGATGTGCTTAATACTTACAAAGTTCTTTTCATAGTACTCATACATATCTTCATAGGTTATAGCCCTTTTTCCGTTATCCGAATAGGCAAGGGATATGCCTTTACTGTGGAGAGAATAGAGTTCGAGATATTCCCTGTACATATCATAGTTTATGTTATAGGTTTCAAGATACTTATTCATGGCTGCCTTTGAGCCGAAGTTCGACAGGTATTTTTCAAGGGACTCGTCGATTACTTTTTTATCCTCTTTGGTCAGTTCTCCACCGTTTTTCAAGGCGTAGTCTGCAAAGTAGAGAACTTTACAGATATTGAGTTGGCACTGGGCGTAGATGTAATCGTCAAAGGTCAACCCCTCTCCCAATGGCTGTGACCACAGGGCAGGTACGTCGGTAGTGGAGCCTGTATATTCTTCTACAATCTGACTTTTCATCATTGCAAGTTCAAAATAGTACATATTTTCATTCATCACAGCGTCGCCATAGGCAAATACTACGGGACTTGTGTTTTTTGAACACGAAGAAAGAGTAGGCATTATCAAAGACAAAATCAGGATTAGTGAAAGTGTTACTACTGTTCTTTTTTTCATTTGTTATCCTTTCAAATTTTAGTTCACCTAAAATTTTACAACAAAAATGTGAAGATTTCTACATTTTCTATGAGTTTGTTTCCTCTTCAAATCTTTTTATTATTTCTGCAAAGTCTTCCACAAAGGTTTCAAGGTCTGCCAAAACGTTCTTTTTGTCGGTCTTCATAACAAAGTAAGGCTTTGTAGATGCCATAAAGGTGAGTTTATTCTGCCAGAGAAGTTCCAGCGCCTTTGCAGGTTTCAAATGCTTTACGTCGGTATAGATATAGGTGACCTCTTTATTCTGAACTACTTTATTTATTTTAAGTTTTGTCAAGGCGTGGCGAAGTTTTGAAATGCAAATTAAGTTCATTACCGCACGGGTCGGCTCACCGAATCTGTCTACAAGTTCGTCGATAAGTTCGGATATGTCGTCGTCATTTTCCACTTCGGCAATCTTTTTATATATATCAATTCTGGTCTTTTCGGAAGATATATAACTTTTTGGCAGAAAGGCATCGAGGGAAAGGTCCACGAGTGTGTCAACCTTTTCTGTATCCTCTTCTACAATTTCGCCTTTTTCAATTTTCATTGCCTCATCAAGCATTTTGATATACAGGTCATATCCAACGCTATCCATATGACCGTGTTGTTCGGCGCCAAGGATATTACCCGCACCTCTTATCTCAAGGTCACGCATAGCAATTTTAAAGCCTGAACCGAATTCGGTATATTCTTTAATTGCGGAAAGGCGTTTTTCGGCGATTTCGGTCAGCACTTTATTCTTTCGGTAGGTAAGGTATGCCCATGCCTTTCGAGTGCTTCTGCCCACACGTCCTCTTATCTGATGAAGTTGGCTGAGTCCGTAGCGGTCGGCATCTTCAATGATGAGGGTATTGGCGTTAGGAACGTCGACGCCAGTTTCAATAATGGTGGTACACACGAGAACGTCAATTTTTCCGTCGTACATATCACGCCATATTTCAGACAGTTCGTCTCTGTCCATATGTCCATGGGCAGTTGCAACGGTGATACCGTCAACGTTATTTATAATTCTTGTGGCTCTGCCTTCAAGTGCTTCGGTATTATTTATAAGGTAGAAGACCTGTCCCCCACGTCTTACTTCACGTCTGATTGCTTCATAGATGGCGTTTTCGTCAAACTCCATAACGTAAGTTTGCACAGGGAATCTGTCGCCCGGTGCTTCTTCCAAAAGAGACATATCCCTTATACCGCTGAGTGCCATATTCAGTGTTCTGGGAATGGGGGTTGCGGTGAGGGTGAGGACGTCAACCCCCTTTGACATCTCTTTTAACTTTTCTTTATGAGTAACTCCAAAGCGTTGTTCTTCATCAACTACAAGAAATCCAAGTCTTTTGAATTCTACGTCCTTTTGAAGAAGGCGGTGAGTACCTACCACAATGTCTACCCTGCCCTCTTTTATGTCTTCAAGGCTCTTTTTGATTTCTGCTCTTGTAGAAAAGCGTGAAAGGAGTGCTACTTTTACAGGGAAGCCTCTGAAACGCTGTAAAATCGTATTATAATGTTGCCATGCAAGGACTGTGGTTGGCGCAAGAATTGCCGCCTGCATTGAGTCCATAACACATTTGAAAATTCCGCGAAGTGCCACTTCGGTTTTTCCAAAACCTACGTCTCCGCAAAGGAGTCTGTCCATAGGGACTTCGCTTTCCATATCCCTTTTTATTTCGTTTACCGCCTGAAGTTGTCCGTCGGTTTCGTCGTATTCAAAAGCACCTTCAAACTCAGACTGCCAAGGGGTATCCTCGGAAAAAGCGTGGCCTTTTATTGCGCGTCGCGCGGAATAAAGTTTTATGAGTTCTTTTGCAATATCACTTGCGGCGGCTTTCGCTCGGTTTTTGGCTTTTTTCCATTCGGCAGAGCCGAGTCTGTTAATCTTGACGTTTCCTTCTGCTCCGCCTCCTATATATTTTGAAATTGCATCAAGGTTATTACAAGGAAGATATAAAACGTCGTCTGCGGCGTACTTTATCACAAGGTAGTCCTTCTGAACGGAATCCACTATCATGCTCTTTATTCCGTTATATATTCCAACACCGTGATTTACGTGGACAACGAAGTCCCCGACTTCAAGGTCGTTATAGGACATTATACGTTCTTTTGAACTGCTCTTGTATTTTACTCTGTGACGGCGTGATGCCCTGACTTCCTCCCTTCCTATCTGGTCGGTGAGAAGAACGAAGGAGCCTTTCACAAGTTCAAAACCGTCTTTCAGGGTTACTTCCGTTTTATCCTTATCCATAACGGATATTACTGCAACGCTTCCTTTTACTTCTTCGTCTTCTATACGTGCCATATAGGCTTTGACGTTATTGGAGTTTAAGGACTCTGTAAGGTTTGTGGCGGATATGGTATTAGCGCTTAAAATTGCAACGGTGTAACCTCTGTCGTAAAATGATTTCACGTCCTCCAAAAAAAGTGTGGCGTTCTGTGCCATTGAAACTGTTTTACGGCTGACAATCTGGAAGATATCGTTATATTTTATATCTTCCCCTGTTACAAAATTATTGAAAATTACAGACGTTCTTTCCTGAATTAAATCTTTAAGATACGAATAGCCTTTTTGTCCCAAGTTCTTCTCTGAAACGCGGAGTTCTGCTCTTGTTTTTATAAGGTCTTCGACTGTCTCTTTAATAAGAGTGAGTGAGGCGTCAAGGCGTTCACGGAGTTTTGAAGTTTCAAAGAATGACAGGACTGCGTCTTGTGAAATATAGTCTGCAAAGGTCTCATTTTTGGGATAGATTATGTCGGTGAAGAGTTCGTAGTCTACGTTCCCTGTGTTTTCAAGGATTTCAAGTTGAGCCATTACTTCGCTTTTTACATCTTCATTCTTTTCCTTTGATATATAGTCTTCAAAGGCGGAGATAAGTCTTTCTTTAGCAGGGGCATCTGCATATATTTCAAGGGCGGGGAGAATATTTATCTCTTTTACTGTATCTATTCTTCTCTGCGTCATAAGGTCAAAAGCGGAAACGGTGTCAACTTCGTCACCAAAGAATTCCAGACGGACGGGAAAATCAAGTTGAGATGGGAAAATATCCACAATTCCTCCCCTTTTGGAGAACTGACCTTTTCCGTCTACAAGTTCGCATTTTTTGTATCCCATATCCACAAGACGAAGGACGAGGGTATCTATGTCGATTATGTCTCCCGGTTTTATTCTGATACGTGAATTTATAAGCACGTCTTTCGGAATAGTGGTTTGAAGGAGGGCTTCAGCGGTAGTGGCTACAACGTCCCAGTCTCCGTCTGCTACCTGAGAAAGAACGGAAAGACGAATATAATCAAACTCGTGGCCTCTTACGTCAACCTTGCCAAAGAACATATCTCTTGAAGGAAGGAACAGGCATTTTATACCGAAAGTAGAAAGTTCAGAGGTGACGTCGTGCGCCTCTTTTTCGTCGGGGAACACTACTACTTGCTTCTTTTTCGTGTCGCTGAAAAGGGAGGCGATTACACTTGAACGCATACTTTCACAGGCACCTGTTAAAAGGTAGGTTCCCTTCTGGGACAGGGCTTTTACAATCTTTTTATATTCAGTTTCTTTTTTTAAGGAATTTAAGATTATATTCATTCGTCCTCCACAAAATAAACGCCAAAAAGGACAAGTTTTCACTTGCCCGAAACTTAACATAAGAATTATACATTATATTTTCTCTTTTTTCAAGTAATAAATTCGTGAAGTGTATATACTGGAATAATTTTGTTTTATGCTTGACAAACAAAAAAAGATAATGTATAATAACACAGTGAATTGCTATAAAAACGTAGCAATATCTTCTTACCTTCGGGAAACGAAGGTCATATGTCCATAAGGAGGTGCAATAACAGTATGGAAAAGATCACATCAAAATACGAAGCTATTTTCGTAGTTGACGGTTCACTTGCTGAAGAAGCTGCCGCTGAACTTATTGCTAAGTTCAAGGGTATTATCGAGGCAAACGCTACCGTTGAAGAAGTGCAGGATTGGGGCAAGAAGAAACTTGCTTATCCCATCAACGACATTGCTGACGGATACTACACACTTGTTCATTTCACAAGTGCCCATGACTTCCCCGCAGAACTCGAAAGAAACTTCAACATTACAGATGGTATCCTTCGCGCACTTGTTGTAAAAGTAGGCGAATAAGGAGTGAAAAAAGATGGCTTCATTTAACAAAGTCATATTGATCGGTAACTTGGTAGACGACCCTGAACTTAAAACTACACCTAACGGTGTTCCCGTTACAAATTTCAGAATTGCCGTATCTAGACGTTACCAGAGAACTGAGGGCCAGCAGGATGCTGATTTTATCAACATCGTTTGTTGGAGACAGACTGCTGAATTCGTAAAGAGATTCTTTACCAAGGGTAAGAGCATTCTCATTTGCGGTTCACTTCAGTCAAGAACATGGACTGATAACAACGGTCAGAAGCGTTACGCCCTCGAAGTATTAGCGGATGAAGTTTCATTCGTTGAGAAAAAGTCCGACTCTCAGTCGGCGCCCAGGGATCAGATGTCTGCTCCTGCGCCTTACAGCAGTGCAAGTGAGGACATTTCTTTTGAAGAGATGTCAACAGACGACGACCTTCCCTTTTAATTTAACTGACTAAAGGAGGTAAATATCATGGATAAGGATATGCAGAAATCTTTTAAGCCCCGCAAGAAAAAGAAAGTTTGCGCTTTCTGTGCGGACAAAATAGAACACATTGATTACAAGGACGTTCCCAGACTCAGAAAGTTCGTTTCTGAACGTTCAAAAATTCTCCCTCGTAGAATTACAGGAACTTGTGCTAAACATCAGAGACAGCTTACTGTTGCTATCAAACGTGCTCGTCATATCGCAATTCTTCCTTACATCAGCGACTAATTTCGCGATGTTACAAAATACTAAAAAGGAGGTAATTGAATATGCAACTGTTTCTTAGTATATTGCTTCTCGTAATGTCAATTTTCCTTGTTATCGCAGTTCTTATGCAGAACGGCAAGTCCAAGAGACTTTCAGGGTCAATTGCAGGTGGAGCAGAAACATTTTTTGGAAAATCCAAATCAAAAACTATTGATGCGGTTCTTTCAAAAATCACAACTGTTGTAGCAATTCTTTTCGTTCTTGTTGTTATTATTGTTTACGTGGCTTTTGGTTCTTCTTATGAACTTCCCGATTTCACAAACAATAACACAGGCATCACAGATACAACCGACGACACTGATAAAGACGAAGATATCAGTAACGTTCTTGACAAAGATGCAGATAAAACAGAAACAACTGAAAACACAGATACAACAGATGACAACGTGACTGATAACACTGATAGTGCTGACAACACAGATACTACAGATAACACAGACACCGACGAGAAATAAATTTAAAGGACTGTTCACAGAACAGTCCTTTTTATATTATTTTTTTCAAAAAAGCCCTTGACAAATCTGTCAAGTCATAGTACAATAATAAAGCTGTGCAAAAGCACATAGCATATGCAATTTAATATTAACGATACGGAGGGGTATCGAAGTGGTCATAACGAGGCGGTCTTGAAAACCGTTTGGGTGCAAGCCCACAAGGGTTCGAATCCCTTCCCCTCCGCCATAAAAATTAGAACTTTTGTCTACCAAGACAGAAGTTCTTTTTTTGCGTATTTCAGATAAAAATGCGGTAAAATAACAAATAAATAGCGCCGGAGATGGTAAACAACTATCTTCGGCGCTATTTTCATATAAAAATTCAATAGTTAATTTGGTGCTGGTTTGCTTTGTAAAGTCATACCAAATAATATGAGGCGGGCGGAACTGAACGTCAAATTAAGGATGACAACGACCACAGGGTGAATAACCAAGTGATATAACATAGTCACGCGTTCCAGTTAGATACGCTTTATTTTTTTCCTTCATATCGTCAACACTGCTGCACGATGGATAATGAAATTTTTTCGTGTTCTTATTTCCGACATAGTCGCAGGACTGACTGGTGGCAGGTGTTTCGGTAGAAGGTTTGGTTGTGGGACTTGTGTCAGAGGAGCCATACGGAGCAGAACCGTCCTTGGCGTAGTTATCGCCCGTCGCGTGGTCAATTACTATACCAGGCTGTTCATTGTAGCAGAATACATTGAAACAAACCCCTTTGCCGTTATCCTCAACGGACAGAGCTTCGATGAGAACACCAGTCGCTAACAGATTGTTTCCTTCAAAAACAGGTGTTACTCGGTAAAGCACATGGTTACTTGTGCGCTCAACGTATTCGGCAACATCATTTTCAAAAGGTAGCATACCCTGCACATTGAGCTCTCGTGTACCGGTGATTAGGTTAGCTGTGTTTGCATTTTCACCAGTGAGCTGGTAGCCGATAAGGTGGCAGCGGTTATAAAGATAACGGCCGTCGATAAATTCATAACGAATGGTATGCCAGCCAGAAGGCTTAACAGAACCGATGGAGCCGCGTTCTTCTGTCGGCATTATATCTTTGCCAACGCAGGCAAAAGCAACACCACAGCGTCCCAGTCTATCTAATGAACTGTATTTTTCAAAGGACGTGGTTGTTTTGTCACTTTCGGAAAAATACGGAATGTTACCGTTGATGGTTACATACGCTCTGCCGTTATAAGCAGGCACACTGCTAATATCAAAGGAAGCACTTTGTGTTCCTGTTGTAGCAGGCGGCGTTTCGCTGACAGGTTGTTCAGTAGAGGAGGCATCATCCTCCACCCCAGCGTCTGGCGCAGGAGTATTTGATGCAGCAGTTTCAGTTAAATTAGTTTCAGTTGTTGGCAGCGACCCAATGCTGGTATCAACAGCGCTTCCGCAGGCTGATAAAATAGCAGCAATAAGCAACGCAACAACGATTGTGTAAAAGCGTCTTTTCATACATATCACCATTTCTTTATATAGTTATCACCATATATTATACCATTAATTATTACAGAAAACAACTATTTCGTCCTAAAAGTTTACAAACTTAACGAAAGAGGAACGAAAAAGTGCGCCTTTCCCCTTTACAAATTACAAAATTCGTGATATAATAAATACTGTATATCTAAAAATAGGTAACTATTGTTGGAGGCGCGATATGGAGGAACAGAACGTTAAAAAAATTAAGCTATTAAAGCTTGTGGAAATATTGCGCGCGGAGACAGATGAACAGAATCCTATGTTAGCAACGGATGTGTGTAAACGTCTCGCGAACAACGGCATAATTGTTCACAGGAGAGTTCTTACTCGTGACATTGATATTTTGAACGAGTTTGGATATGAAATTATGTCGACATTGATAGGACACGAAAGGGCATATTACGTTATAGATAGGAGTTTCAGTGTTCCAGAACTGAAAATACTTATTGACGCGGTGCAGGCAGCAACATTCATAACAGAAAAAAAGACACCAGAACTCGTCGAAAAAATTGCTGCACTCGGAGGATCACACAGAGCAGAAATAATGCAAGAAAATATTGTGTGTTTTAACACCAGGAAGCACAGCAACGAATCAATTTATTATAACGTTGATTGCTTGGAGAACGCAATACAGAATAACAAGAGGGTAATCTTCCTGTATTACGACTTGGACGAACATGGCGAAAAAGTGTATAGGCGTGATGGACACCATTACGTAGTGGAGCCAATAGCGCTGGTGTTTAACGACGACAATTATTATCTCTCCTGCTACAGTGCAAAGCATGATGGGACAGCGAACTATCGCGTTGACAGAATGACAGCAGTAGAGAGCATTGACGAAGAAATCAGTGAAAAGGCGCAGGAGCTTCGTGGTGAGATGGGCTGTTATACCGAGCAGGTATTCAGAATGTACGGCGGAGATATAGAAAATGTCACATTGGAACTTGACGATAAGCTCATCGGTGTTATTTACGATAAATTTGGCGAAGAAACAAAGATAATACGTACAGGTGAAACAACCGTTGCAGCCAGCGTAAAAGTGCAGATAAGCCCGACGTTCTTTGGATGGTTATTCCAGTTTGGAAATCAGATGAAAGTGCTCTCGCCGAGCAGCGTGGCAAATGATTATAAGAAGCAGGCAAAGGCTGTGCTAACAGAGTGATAGGAGGATAAATATGGCTAATTTATCAAAAGAACGCCGCGACCGCATGATTGCAAAGCTGGAGGAGCTGAAGTTGCAGCATAACGATGATGCGTCGATTGCAGCACTCAATGAGATTGAAAATGCGTTGCGTGAAAAGAAATATGGTTTGGTCTGGGAGCAGCACTCCGAGGCCGTTGACGATATGTTAAAAGAAAATATTCCCGTACTCATAGCAGACCCCGAAAGACGCCTCTGCAAGGATGAGAATTTACCGTGGAATTTCATTATTGAAGGAGATAATCTGCAGGCGCTGTATCTTTTGGAAAAGACACACCGAGGTCGTGTAGACTGCATATACATAGACCCGCCCTACAACACAGGAGCGCGCGATTGGAAATATAACAACGACTATGTAGACGGTAACGATGAATACCGTCACAGCAAATGGCTATCAATGATGAGGAGCCGTCTTGTTGTAGCAAAAAGATTGCTCAATCCAAAAGATTCAGTACTCATCGTAACTATTGATGAAAAAGAATATTTGCACCTCGGCTGTTTGCTTGAAGAAATGTTCCCCGAAGCAAATATACAGATGATTAGCAGCGCTATTAAACCGTCTGGTTCTACAAGAGAAACACAGTTTTCAAGGGTTGACGAATACATTTATTTTGTTATGTTAGGCCAGGCATACCCAGAAGACGGATATGTTGATATGCTATATGATGATGCTGAAAATGTTGAAGTCGCTTCAGTTACGTGGCAAGGGTTACGCAGACGTGGTAGCGCAGGATGGAAAAGAGAAAATAGTCCAGGCGGATTCTATCCGATTTACATTAGCGTAACGACGGGAAAACTACATTCTGTTGGTGACGCGATTCCGCTGGGAGTTGATAGAAACACGGTCATTGCACCAGAGGGAACTTTTTGCGCATGGCCTCTCGACCCTCAGGGTAATGAAGGAAGATGGCAAGTTAAGCCAGAGCGTTTGAGAGAACAGCTTGAAGAAGGCACAGCATTTCTTAGTAAGTATGATATTGAAAAACAAACCTGTTCCATAAAATATTTAAAAGATGGTGACAGAAATAGAGTTCTTGGCGGTGAGTTTGATACTAACGGGAGAGATTCGGAAACAGGCGCCTTAATTGTCGTTCCTAAACGTTTGAAAAATAGACGTCCAAAATCGATGTGGCTTATGAAGACACATGATGCAAGTGCCTATGGTACAGCTCTTTTATCGAAATTTATAGGCGTACAAAAATTTTCATTTCCCAAGTCTCTTTATGCAGTACAGGATACAATAAGATTTTTTGTATCAAAAAAACCCGAAGCAATTATCGTTGACTTTTTTGCTGGAAGTGGCACAACTCTGCACGCAGTTAATTTGCTTAACGCAGAAGACGGAGGCAGCCGACGTTGTATAATGGTTACAAACAATGAGGTCAGCGAGACTGAGCAAAAAGAGTTTGAGGCTCGCGGTGTTAAAAAAGGAGACGCAGAATGGGAAGAACGCGGCATTGCAAAATACGTAACCTGGCCACGTACAGTTTGTAGCATCAATGGTGTTGATGTAAACGGGGCGTCTATAAATGGCGAATATTTTACAACAGATAGCGAAGGGCTGCCTATTCAAATGTCAGATGGTTTCAAGGCAAATGTAAAATACTTCAAATGCGACTGGACGCCGAGAAAGCCGGAAGACTACCTTCTCAGTAATGCGCTATGCTTGCACGTGAAGGAATTGATTGAACTGCAAACGGCTCGCGAAGTTGACGGAGTAAAGCAAGTTCTTATTCTTAGCAAGAGTGATTATAAGCGTGTTTTTGAAAATCCGGAAGCAGCGGCATCTGCGGAAAATGTCTGGGTGAATGAAAACCTTGTATTCAGTTCTGCTGAAATGAGCATTCTGCGAGAAAAGAATTTCCGATATATTCCGCGTGAATATTTTAGCCAGGAATTAAAGGAGGTTGGCGAATATGTTTAATGGTACACTTCTTCCATTTCAGGAGAAACACGAAATAAATCTTTTAAAAGCGTGTGCCGAACACAAGCGGCTTGTGCTGCAGGCGCCGACTGGCTCGGGAAAAACCGTCCTTGTAACAAAATTTATAGACGATTATCTTGACACAAATCCAGACACTGTGTTCCTTTGGCTGTGCCCAGGAGCAGGCAGTCTTCAGGATCAGTCGCGCAGTGTTTTTGAACGGTTGACTTCCGGCATTAACGCCGGAGATATATACGATTTTATTGCAGAATATTCCCCTGCGGGTGGCGTTTACTTTGTCAACTGGGATAAAATTAATAAGTCTACAAACGTTGTTCTGCGAGATGGTGAGGCTAAAAATCTTCTCGAGAAGGTTATAGAATGCAGAATGAAGTTAATTGATTTTTTCATGATTGTTGACGAAGAACATCTAAATAAGAAAGCGGCAGAAATGTATGAGAGCATTTTTGACCCAGCACATATTCTTAGGATTTCCGCAACAACAAGATCGAAGGATGGACACATTGAAGTGGTCAGCGATGACGAAGTTATTACAGCAGGATTAATTGCTTCGGGTATTTCCATAAATGAACATTTGACGGAGCACGCAGTTTATAATGATAATTATGTGGACGACCTGTTGCTTCTTCAAATGGCTGATGAAAAGCGCAAAGAAATCCAGGAAGAATACGAAAAAAGAGGATTGAATATTAGACCGCTTGTTCTCGTTCAATTCCCGAATGGTAGTGAGGAATGGATTGCAAGAGTAAAAACAGAACTTGCAAACATGGGTTACAGCGAGAAAAATGGGCTCGTTACATCTTGGTTTAGTGGTGATCACCCAGAGCAGCCCGAAGAAATAACCAAACTTAATGGTAAATATGCCTTCCTCCTTTTCAAGCAGGCAATCGCTACAGGGTGGGACTGCCCTCGTGCAAAAATTCTTGTTAAGTTGCGCGAAGGTACCTCGGAGGCATTTGATATTCAAACAGTTGGAAGAATCCGTCGTATGCCGGAGCGATGCCATTATGAATCAGAGTTGCTTGACCACTGCTATGTTTATACGCTTGACCAGAAATTCAGTGAAGGACTTACATCAAGCATTACGGATTCGTTTTATTTGAGTCGCTTCATGAAGAAAGATAATGCGATGAATATGATTCTTGATCGCAAATATCTCGCAGAAAGCGACCGTCAGGCAGTTGATGAGGAGGCCGTTGTTAAGGCAGTAAGAGCAAAACTGTTGCTCGAGTGCGACCTTGACCAAAATGGATGCTTGAACAAACATGAGTTGGCAACAACAAAAGGCTTCACTTTTGGACTGAAACTAAAAACGCGCGCAGTTGAAGGTTTTGCCAGAACAGCGCATGACTTGACTAAACTACAAGCAGTTTTCTGTGGAGAACATGAAATAAACATACACGATGACGGTTTTATAATTCGTGATGCTAAGAGAAAAATAGCGCAGGCAATCGGAATAGATGAAAACATTTCAAGCAAAGCGCTTGCGATTTTGTTTGATGCATCCACGATGAAAATGCCGTTTGCGTACGACGGAACAATTTCCTTCTTCTCGGATGAGGAGATAGATTTGGATAAAAAGTACAAACTCATTAAAGACATGGGACACAGAGAGTATTGTGCATTTTTAGTAAACAACTGGGAAATTCTTGCGGATATGCTGCGTGACATTGATAAAACAGGCATCGAACTTGTTGACACCAAGGTTATTGAATCACCGTGGAGCGTCCCGAAGATGCAGGACTACAAAAAGCACAACGGAAGCAGGCAGTGCAATATTCTCGAAAAGAATGTGTTCATTGGATACGGTGATGATATACTCGTTCAGCCAAACCGTTCTCAGCCGGAGATTTATTTCGAACAGTGGTGCGAAATGAACAATGCTGTGGAATGGGTGTATAAGAACGGCGACAAAGGACAAGATTTCTTCTCCATCGTTTATCGCGTAGCATTTAGAAGGTATAATTTTTACCCAGACTACATCATCAAAATGAAAAATGGTGATGTTTGGATTCTTGAAACAAAAGGTGGCGCAGCGCCAGACGGAACGTCGGCAAACATAGATAATTATGCTGCTCAGAAATTTGATGCCTTACGAGAATACGGCGAACAGAACCCAAAAATAAAATGGGGATTTGTTCGTAATTTTGGCGTACAGCTTTACGTTTCAAATACAATTTGGGATGAAGATTTATTTAATCAGAACGTATGGAAACCCATTAAGGATGTAATCGGTTTCGAAGGTTAATCACTGACAATAAAATGAACATACAAACAGCCTCGCCAACGAAAAAACCGGCGAGGCTGTTTTAGTATGAGATAAAAACTTATTCAACAACGGAAATGATGCGCTTCTTCTTCCGCTTGGCATGTTTAAGAGTGGTAGCAGCGCCGCCCCAGTCATGGCTTACACCAGAAATAACAACATCGGCTTGTTCAACCATCCACTGATTACGCTTAGAAATAGCAAAGCGCGGTAGAGCGTCCTCAATTGGCGGATAAATACTTCCATCGTATAATTCTGTGTTGTATTCCCTGTTCAAATAAGGAATTATCAAGTAGGATTTAATTTCGGGATGCGCTGCTTTTGCATCGCGAACAGCGTGCGCGGCCATCGAGTCAAATTCACCATACCCACCACAGTAGAATTCAGTAGCCCCTTCTTCAATTAAATCGTTAATATATTTTCGTAGAAGCACATCCACTTCCTTGCAATTTGACATGTGGCTGTGACCGCAGAAAGTAACAATCATAAATGACTCCTCCTCGTACATACTATATTATATCACCAAAACTTGTGATACGACTTCCACCTCTTCGGTCTAACACTATCACCAAGAATGGAGATATAATATAGTATAGAAATGAGGTGGTTTTGTGAAAATAATAGATAGGTTAAAAGATTTACAACAGCGTCATGGCTGGTCAGATTACAAAATCGCCAAGGAAGCAGGCTTATCCCCTAACACCGTATCGAATATTTATCGCAGAGGCAACACTCCGAGCATGGTAACGCTGGAGGCATTGTGCAAAGCGTTTGGTATAACAATGGCACAGTTTTTTGCAGAAGGTGAAATGATAGAAATAACACCAGAACTGCGTATGCTTTTTGATAAATGGTCGACACTAACCGAGGAACAGAAAGCAGCGCTTTGGCAAATACTTAAAACCTACGAAAACTAAAAAACGTTTAATAAGGGCAGCAGGCCCTTATTTTTTTTACGTCAAATAGCGCAACAAATGGTGATAAGAACGTAACAATTATAACATAAAACAGTGAATTATACAATAGAAACCAAAAAAACATTAAGTTACGGACACAAGGGGAACGATTTCGTGCGCCTTTCCCTCTGAGAGTAAAAACATGGCTCAATCATATTGACAGAAATAAAAACCGATGCTATAATATAAACAAGAAGTGAGACAAATATCTCACTTTAACGAAGGAGGCACTTTTATGCGAAGCAAAAAGAACCCAGAGTACTTGAAGATGTTAGAGGAATTCATTGACGAGTACATAGAAAAGAATCATACAGCACCTACCATATCCGAAATTACCGATGGAGTTGAATTGCCCCGTTCAACTGTCGGCAGATATATCGCGTATATGCGCGAGCAAGGTGTAATTGATTACGAAGGACATCGTAGCATAACCACGCGCCAGGTGCAAAAAACGAACAGTGAATCTGTAAAGGTACCGGTGCTCGGTAGCGTTTCATGCGGCGTTCCAAAGCTCGCTATTGAGAACATTGAAGAATATATCCGCCTGCCCGTCGCCTTGTTCGGCAGGGGAGATTTCTTTATCCTTCGCGCTAACGGTGATTCCATGATAGAAGCAGGAATCGAAGACGGAGACCTCGTCCTTATCCGCGTTCAGAACTATGCCGATCCAGGACAGATTGTAGTTGCCTTAATGGACGATGAGGCAACACTTAAACGATTCTATCCCGAACCGGAGAAACGAAGAATAAGACTACACCCCGAGAACAGCGCCTTAAAAGACATTTATGTAAAGGAATGCATCATACAAGGAATAGCGGTAAAGGTGCTGAAAGACCTCGAATAACAGATTGGAGGATTTATGCATGGAACGTTATGATGTTAAGTGTCCTATTTGCGAGACATTAAACCGCAACCTCGACTTGGAGGATTCAAAAGGCTGGATGGAATGTGAACACTGCAAAACCGCAAGTAAAGTTTTGGGTGTTCTTCCTAAAGATAAAGTTGTAAAGATACCAGTATACACTATGAAGCAGGCAGCAGCCATGATAAGATAAAACTATGTGAACGATATAAGGAGTAACGATGCAGAGAATTGATGAATGGGTACCATTCCAATGGCATTGCGTTAACTGCGGGAATATCGTCACAGGCTTCAAAAATAGCAGAGGCGACATAAAAGTAGAATGTAAAAAGTGTCATACGGTAATGGTCAGAACAATAAAAAATCCTAAAAGAGATACCTTTCAGGTGTTCGCCCCAGCGGAAGCAGGCGAATAAAAAGTTAAAATGCTGGTATGCCGACGGCTTGGTTGCATTTCGCGTGATTCCACTGTCCAGGTCACATACCAGAATTGCTTTGAAAAGCTACCCGACGGTTTTGGCAACCGGTTAACCGGCAGATAAGTCCTTAATCATATCAGTAGCAGCGATGTGTGAATTATAAAGCCATCGACTTAGCAGTTTCTATCCTACGGGATAGGACTGTTTTGTCGGTGGCTTTTTTATTTTATCTAGTAATACATTTTTCGACAAGTGAATATTATAAAAATAGAAGCCCGTCGAAAAAAATTAGAAAAAATCGAAAAAACTTTTTTGAACTCGACATTAGGTGTCGAGTTCAGGAGATAAAATTGTGTCAACAAAGGCAGAAAGGAGGTGCAGAGCATGCGTACTGCAAATGAACGCAGACAACGAATTCTTGAAATTTTGAGTGATAGACGCGAAACAACGCGTAAAGCATTAGCAACAGAACTTTGCGTATCAACCAGAACAATTGAACGCGATATTGTTGAGCTAACGTGCTCTGCACCGATTTTCACAGTGCAAGGTGGCGGCGGTGGCATTCGTGTCGCGGACGGATGGTACATAGGCCGCAGATACCTACATAAAGAACAAGAAGAATTGCTTCAGCAACTGATGAACGGACTGCAGCCGGATCAGCAGAAAACGATGCAAAGTATTCTTGAAGCCTTTGCAATACCTAAAGTAAAGGAGGCAAAGAATTGAATGCAATAAAAGACGGAAACCACATCAAGATTTACGATGCATTCCTTATAAAAGAAAGCATCAAAGAAATCAATGGTAGATTTTATGACGCAGATGACAAAGCGTGGGTTGTTCCGCACACAAAAGAAAATGCAGCGCTGTTAGGACTACTCGGCGTTTCGCTGTCAGATGAGCTCATATCCCCTACGGAAGAAGCCCCCGCACATGACGAAACCCCGATAATACCGATGCCGATAAAAGCAACACCGTATCAGCATCAGGTGCGAGCATACAACTTCGCACTCAGAGCCTTCGGAATAGGAGGCAAAACATGATAGTTGCGTGTGACGAATGTGGTAAAAGCATTGAAAGAAAGAAACCACGCGAGCATAACTTTTGCTGCGCAAAACACAGAGACATGTGGATGCGGAAGCATTGCGACTTTGCGGGTATATCACGCGGCCACAAAGCAGAGCATTTAACAAAGCTCAACCGTGAGCGCAACCCGCTATGCAGAGTGGCACCACGCGGAAAAGTCAATTCCAAGAAGGCACGCAGCATGGCGGAAGGATATATCGGCAGACCGCTTCGTAAAGGTGAAATAGTACACCATATGAATGGTAAAGCGTCAGACAACAGCCCGCAGAATCTTCTCGTTATGACGGACAGGCAGCACAGACAGCTACATATGGCGCTGGCAATGGAACAGATGGAAGGTGGCGATGACGATGAGTAAAGGATGCGCTTTCCTAATGGACATGGGTACCGGTAAAACAATTACAACAATTGCCGTAGCAGGAGCATTGAACGGAAAGCATAAAGTAAAGAATTTGCTTGTCGTTTCACCTAAGTCGATTGTTACTGTGTGGCAGCAGGAGTTTGAAAAATTTGCAGACTTTCCATATCAGCTGGCAGTGCTGGATGGTACCGGCAATAAGAAGGCCGATACTATCAGGTACATGGTAGGCACAGGACTGCAGGTAATCGTTGTGAATTATGAAAGCTGCTGGCGCTTAGAGGATGAGCTCATGCGCTGGAAGCCAGACATGATTGTTTGTGATGAGAGCAGCAAGATAAAAAATCCGCAGGCAAAGTGTTCAAAGGCACTACACAAACTTGGTAAGGTCAGTGAATACAACCTCATTCTGACAGGCACACCGATAACAAACAGCCCGCTCGACTTCTTCAGTCAATACAAGTTTCTTGACGAGACTATATTTGGAAGCAGCTTTTACGCCTTCCGCAGCAAATATGCAATACTCGGCGGATTCCAAAATCACCAGATTGTAGGATATAAAAACCTGCAGGAGCTGGTGGAAAAAGCACACGGAATCGCGTATCGAATAAAGCTGGATGAAGCGGTGGAATTACCGGAGTTCGTTGAGGAGATGCGACCAGTGGAACTGGAGAAAAAGGCGCAGCAGATATATGCTGACCCAGGAATATCAGGCACCAGAGCAGAAAGACGTCCAGATTTCCTCCGAATGATAGAAGACTGCAGGCAGGGCAAAATACAGAAAGTGCTGGTAAAGTCAATCAGCCGATTCGCAAGAAACACAGTTGACGCGCTAAACTACATCCGCGAACTGAAAGACTTAAACATAAGCGTATACTTCGAAAACGAAAACATTGACACACTGACACCAGGCGGCGAAGTGCTACTAACCATACTTGCAGCGATGGCAGAGCAGGAATCGCGTACAATGAGTACAAATATAAAATGGGCGTACAGGAAACGCTTCGAGTCGGGAGAGGTCATTCTCAACACAGGGCTGATGCTCGGATACACAAAGGTCGGTAAAGACGAAGAAGGTCACGCAGTATACGAAATAAACGAAGAAGAAGCAGAAATTGTGCGACGCATATATCGAGAATATACATCAGGAGCAACACTCTCACGAATCGCGAAAAGACTGGAAGCAGATGGCATACAAACAAAACTTGGCAAACAAGAATGGTGTGTATCGGTAATCAGGAGCATACTCACAAACGAAAAATACACCGGATGCGCAATACTCGGAAAGACATTCAAACCTGACGTGCTAACAAAGTACAGGCAGAAAAACACCGGTCAAGCTCCGATGTTCTATACCGAAGGCACTCACCCTGCGATAATCGATAAAGAACTGTTCGAGCTTGCAAAAGACGAGATGCAGCGCAGACGCGATACGAAAGCAGAAGCAGTCGGAAACACAAGATTCAGCAGCAAATACCCGTTCAGCGGATTGCTAATATGTCACTCCTGCGGACACAAATATCGTAGACATACAAGAAAAGTCGGTGAGAAAAAGAGAGTTCCTGCATGGGCGTGTGCGTACAAAGTAAATAACGGCAAAGGCTCATGCGAATCTCATCACATAAACGAAACGGTCATAGAACAAACATACCTTGCAGCAATAAGACGTATGGTAGAAGATGCCGACGAAATAATTGCCCTGGTAAGAGAAAGCACACAGTTAGCGATGGAACCTGAAAATGCTGCGGCGATAGCGGCAACGGAACAAGAAATCGTCGAAGTGCAAGAAGCCGTTCTCAAACTTCACAAAGAGAAGCAAGCGCAGATAGTGAGCTCTGCAGAGTACAACAGGCAAATGTCACAGTACAAAGAAAGGATGCAGACGCTCGAAAGCAAGATGAGTGAACTACAAACCGCAGGAAATCGGTACTCGAAAGTAGAAAAATGGTTGGAGGTATTCGCGGAGCATACAAAGAACAGCGAAACAGTCAACGAGATAGACGGAATAATGGTAAAGGCGCTGGTAGACCATATCATCATAAAGGACACCAGCATGGAAATACACTTCAAATGCGGAGCAACAATAGAACAGGACTACGTAAAATGATAGAAGCCCTCGGCATCAGAAAACTGGTGCTGAGGGCTATTTTTGTTTAAAAGAGTAACGAAATCGTTACGTTTAACTGTTAAAGGTGATATTTTCGCTCCGAAAGGTTGAAAAAGACACAAAATTATGATAAAATTAAAAATGTTATTTAAGACTACACAAAGGAGGCGCAACATGGAAAATAAGACATTTATATCGGAAGTGTCAAACGGAGGAAATCCAAATCCAAAAGACAATATTTTTGCTGGCATTTGGAAGCAGTACGAAAGAGTTGTGCTTCATAGTTTGATAACGTCATTTGGTCTTGATTTTCTTGTTCACGACCAGGTTGGCGGAGATGTAGACACAGTTCATGGCGTCCGTGAAGGCATTGCATATAAGAACCCTGATAATGCGGCAGCGTATGAAGCACGCGGTTATTATGATACAGCGGCATATCATGGCGATGACAGATATAAAATGCGTGTGCAGGAAGCAAGAGCAGCATTTAATAGTGAAGGCATAAGGGTTGAAGATGCGTATGTGCCTGGCAGACTTCTCTCTTTTACAAAGGCATCAGCTGTAGGAACAACAGGACGCGCAAACCTTGATCACGTTGTTGCAGCAAAGGAAATACACGAAGACAGAGGCAGAATATTAGCAGGAATAGATGGCGTAGATTTAGCAAACAGTGAATACAATTTGCGTTTCACAAACGAAAACCTTAATAAGTCAAAAGGTGCTGATTCCGTTGAAGAAGTGCTGAACAGAAAAAGTCATAACTTCGATGGTGAAAAAGGTCGAAAAATACCGGATGAGGTTGCCGATAAAATGCGCGAGGAAGACAAACAAGCCCGCGCACATATGGACAAAGAAATTGAGACGACATACTATTCGAGCGCACGCTTTTTAGAAGATGCGGCCGTTGCCGCTTGCCAGCGTGGTGTCGAGATGGGTATGCGACAAGCTGTTGGATTCTATTTTTTAGAAATATGGCTCGCTTGCGAGGAGGAATTTGAAGGCATCAATGCGCATTGTGAAATAGCGACAGTTATTGCAGCTATAAAAAACGGTGTTGCAAAGGGCTCTGAAAACGCATTAAAAAAATACAAAGAGTTATTCAGAAATTTTGGTGAGGGATTTGTTGCAGGAGCAATGGCCAGCTTGACAACCACACTTATAAACATTTTTGTAACTACAGACAGGAATACTGCCAGATACATAAGACAGGCATCAGCAGCAGTCGTTCAGGCGGGAAATATTTTGATCATAAATCCGAACAATTTGCTCATCGGCGAACAGCTGAAAGCAGCCACTGTAACATTAGCTACAGGAGCGAGTGTCATAGCAGGAACAGCAGCAGGCAGTCTTATAGAAAAGACACCAATATATAAAGTACCGGAAGTCGGCAAATTCGTTCAGATATTCTGTTCGACATTGGTCAGCGGATTATTGTCTTGCACGTTACTTATAATGCTTGACAGGAGCAAGTTTATCAATAACCTTGTAGCAGCGCTGAATAAATACGAAGATGAAACGCGCAATTATGTGAAGCTGGCAGAAGAATTTTCTCGTATGGCAGCGGAAATGGAAAACTACGATATAGCCACATTCCGTGCTGACGTGATGCGGTTCTACGATGTTACATATAGAATTGCTGCAGCGACAAATGAAGAAGAAATGGAGAGAGTTCTGCTTTCCGTTTGCACTATTTTTGATATTGATATGCCCTGGGGTGAAGATTTAGATAGTTTCATGGGCGATTCAAGCAACAAACTGGTGTTCAACTAAAATAGTGTGGAGGAAAATTTATGTTTATTATACGATGGATAATAGAAAAACTCGCAAAATTCTTTTCATCTAAAGCAGGTAAAATTGCTGCTTGGATTGGGGTTGGCGTAGGCGCAGGTGCAGCAGCATACGGCGGTGTAGAGATAGGTAAAGCTGTGAAATTAAGTAAACGCGCACAGAAAATCAGAGATGAAGCGTTGCAGCGACATGAAGAACATTACAACAAAGTACAAAGCGCATTGGAAGCAGCCGGCAATAAGAAACTTGCGGTGGTGAAATCTTTTGAAGATTTTGCAAACCAAATGGAAAAGCTACAAGGAAGACCAGAGTTTGCTGATATTATGCCAAATGACTGTGATTTGCCTAAATTCACAGCAGAAGATTTGAAAGTGATTTCAAACAAAGTCGCGTTAGCAGTTGAAGGCGCAGCATTTGCAGGAGCAGGCGCAGGGATTGGTATTGCCGCATATGGCTTAAATGTTTTTGCATTCGGACCCGGTGTATTGTTTGCTGGTGTAGGAATACTTGTAGCAGGAGAACACATTAAGAAGAAAGCCATTGAAAATAACAAACAGGCAAAATTACTTTCAAAAGAAGTAAAGCAGATTGTGGCGCAATATGATGAGCTTACGGATGCGGCAGAAAATTTGACGAAGCAGCTTGATGATATTTATTCGCAGTATCAGAGATATTTTGGTAAGATGAAAAAAATACTTGCAAAGAAGACCCAGTGGAACGACCTCGCAGAAAAGGAACAGCGGGTAATAAAAGATACTGTCATGTTAGTAGGGACATTGTTTGAGCTTTGCAAAATAGAGCTTGTTGTGAAAGAAAGAAAAACGGAAAGCATCAATACTGAAGCAGTCAAAAAGTCAGAAGTTACAGTAGATAAGACATTGAAACGAACAAAAAAGAAGTTTTTAATCTTCGGATAAAAGCGGTTTCAACTGCAGGAGGAATAACATGATTTATAAAAATACAGGATTCAGGGCGTTATATAAGAATTTTTGCGCCTTTCCATTAACAGATAAATATAGAGAATGCATGAAAGAGTACCCGAATATAGAGCAGGCAAACTGCATGCTGGTATATGGCTACATAGACACAGAAGCAGGATTGACGCTTGAAGTTCTCGCAGCAGGATACCAGGAAGACGATAGTTATCGTTTCTTTGATGGAAGCGATAGAACACGTTTCTTTATTCGCGTAGGAGCCGTTGAAAATGAGGAGTTCGGATATTTCGGTGATAACGAAGATTTTCGTAAGCGCTATGCAGAAAAGCTGGATATGATAAAAGACTATGCTGCAGATGAAGAAGTTGAAAAATCACGCGAAATGGGCTTCCTCGATGGCAGCAGGCATCCGCATTATCCAGACGACGTACAGGTGCTTTTGGTAAGAGAAGGATTTAATACGGAGGCGTGCTGGGTGCGCATAGTCGGGCTTGGTGAACATTGGATAATGGGTACTTTGCTCAATGAGCCGGAGCAGGCATTTGGATATCACATAGGAGAAAAGATAGCATTTTTCGTACAGGAAAATGCAGATAAAGAGGTCATTTGCTATTCGGATATGACACCGAGCAAAAAACTCACAGCAGAGGATTTAGCAGATGGAACTATGCTGAAGGCAGCAGTAAAGACATTCAACGAAGAAAGAACAGAGCCACATTTTATTGAAGTGCTTGAATTGCTTCGTGACAGTTATGTTTGGATTCCTTGTAACGCTGTGCTTGGAGAAGCAGATATAGCAGCAATGCAAAAAGCTATCGACGAAGCAGGCGACGACCTTTCGTCTATGGTAGGACAGACATTTACAAACACAGAGAACATAAGAATGGTGCCGGATATATTGCAGAACGGCAACGACTTTTTCTTCCCGATATTCTCAAGCTGTGAAGAAATGGGCGAATACGGACAAGGCTTCTCAAAGGTTGAAAAGCATTTTATGGAGGCACTGACGATGGCAGTTAACAATGACCGAGATTTAAAAGGTATCGTGTTAAATGCTTTTTCGGAACCGTTCATACTCGATAAGGAAATATTTGATATAGTACAAAACATGAAATCACGTATAGAATAAAAAAGGAGGCAGCCATGGGACAAGGATACACATTGTGTTGTGAACAGTGTGAATACAGCGTAGAATACCTGCAGGGCGTTGGTTTTTTGTTTTACAAAGAAGCCGAGGATATACTTGCGGATATGAAAGCAGGCAAAATGGGAAAAGGTTTCATGGAAGCCGCAAACAACGCTGCAGCGCCAACAATTAACCATTCCCGCGAATTATACAAGTGTACAAAGTGCGGTGAGCTTAGACCGGATATGCACATAGAGCTTTATGACGGTGAAACCGTAGTAAAAGAAAAGCAGCATGTATGTGGTAAGTGCCGGAGCAGCATGCGCATTGTTAAAAACATAGATAAAATAAAGTGTCCCCGATGCGGCAAGAAACTTGAACTTGCAGGAATTCTCATGTGGGATTAAGGCTGGTGAGACAAATGGATATAATAAAAATAATAATTAAAGGTGCATCAGGTTATGGCTCCGTAGACGATGCTTATGATGATAAGCTCATACTGACAGATTCATCCATTAGTTACGAATATATACCACATCCCATGAGCCAGTCAGAAATAAACGTTCATCAAAAATGGGCATACAAAACCGACAGTCCGTTGTTTAAATGCATTTTCAAAGCGATAGCAGCCAAGACCCCCGAGTATTTGCATAGCGACGAAATATTGTTTGCATATGATATAGGACCCACAATCATAACGGCAACCTACGAAGACAAACATAGAGAAACGGTAACATATTTTTGTCCGAGTGAGTATTTTGTGGAATACTTTCAGTTGATAAAAAAGCTGGTGCCTCCGTGTGAAGACGTGCCAGAACTACTTAAAACAAGAGAAGATTATGAGGAATAAACAAAGGAGGGCGACATGATTACAAAGGTTATATTTGGTAATATTAGAAAGGAGCGCCAGGAGGATTGGCACAAAAACGACGAAAATCCTTACGCTGTAGTTGACGAAATATATGAAGTGCCGGAGGCATACACAGAAATTTTGGAATACGGAAAAACGCATTTCAGCGACCCGATTAACGTAGACTGGGGTAGCTGCGCGTGGAAATGTACCTATGATGAATTTGTAGCGTACTTAAAACATTACAAATTCAAGGTGCCGGCAGAAATAGAAAACATAGATAAAGATAAAACATACGGGATTATATTCATAGAGGAAGTGGGTTACAGCGATGTGTACGAATGATAAAAACGAATTTGATAAAATAGCGGAGCTTATATCAGCACAGCTTGGAGAAAGAATTGCGAACAATGATAGCACACCGATTTTTTGTGGTGTAGCAGGTCAAGAAGAAAACGCAGAAGAAACAGACGATTAAAGAGCAGGCAAAAACAGACTACTTTTTTGAGTTTTTACCTTACTTATACTCCGTTTTGTAGTTGTTTCGCAGAAAAAAGCACATCTGTTTACAGATGTGCTTTTTTCAGTTATATTCGCCTTACGGCGAGTTCTATGCACAAGTGCGTGATATGTCCTTCGGACCTGATATGCGCTTCGCGCGTTAAGAGTTCAAAGGCGAATATAATATCACTGCGGAACGAAGTGGAGCAATATCACTTTTGCGAAGCAAAAATATCACGCTGAGCGTGAGCGAAGCATATCACTAAATCTCTTTACAACTTGCAATCTTTATGCTATAATATTCTTACCAAATAATTTTCAAAAACTTTTCTTGCATTCTCTCTCACTTTCGCTATAATGTGTTTGCCACCCGAAATGAGAAGGAAAATATTACAAGGGGGGGATATTATGGGCTTTTGGATATATATGTTTGTTATGGCATTATTAATGCCTGTTACTTTACTGTTATTCGGTCTGTATTTTCGTAACAAAGCTCCTAAAAACATCAACATTGTTTTTGGATATCGAACCTCGCGGTCAATGAAAAATATGGATACTTGGCGCTTTGCTCACCGTTTTTGCGGTCTCATCTGGATCGTTGGAGGGTGTATTTCCCTACCTGCTGCTATTATTTCTATGCTATTGGTTATGGGCGAAAGCGTAGATACGATTGGATATATGGGAGCGGCGTGTTTGGTTTTGCCTTTTATATTTATCGTTGTTTCAATAATATTTACGGAAATTGCATTGAAGAAGAAATTTGATAGCTTTGGTCGTCCAAAAAAATGACGGCATCTATTAAGTCCAGAACACACTGAAAAAAGCACATCTGTTTACAGATGTGCTTTTTTCAGTTATATTCGCCTTACGGCGAGTTCTATGCACAAGTGCGTGATATGTCCTTCGGACGTGATATGCGCTTCGCGCGTTAAGAGTTCAAAGGCGAATATAATATCACTGCGGAACGAAGTGGAGCAATATCACTTTTGCGAAGCAAAAATATCACGCTGACGAAGTCAGCATATCACTAAACTCTTTACAACTTACAACTTTTATGCTATAACATTTTTGAGGTGATGATAATGGCAGAAAGTATTTTGAGAGATAAATCCAAAGAGTTTGCAAAGCAGATCGTTTTTCTTTGCCGTGATATAAAGACAAATATGAAAGAGTCGGTTTTAACAAATCAGCTCTTGCGTTCAGGAACATCTATCGGAGCAAATATACACGAGGCACAATATGCGCAAGGAACGAAGGATTTTATATCAAAATTGGAGATTGCGCAAAAAGAGTGCTACGAAACGGAATATTGGATGGAATTACTTTTTAAAACGGGTTATATTCCCGAAAATGTTTATAAGACTCTGCAAAATCAATGCGGACAAATTCGCAGAATGTTGATTTCTTCACTCAACACAACAAAATCAAACCAAAATAACAAATAATTTTCAAAAACTTTTCTTGTATTCTCGTTTTCTTTCGGTATAATGTGTTTACCACCCGAAAGAAGAACGAAAATGCCAAATCTAAAACCATACTATCAAGTAAAACTAACTCTACTACGATGCAAGCTGTCTTTTCTCGAAAATCCCCCGAAAAACGAGGACGAGCAATACGCTTACGATATTATCCAAAAGGCGTATGAGATCAACGAGAAAAAGATTGAAATGCTTGATTTTGATAAGAACAAAAAGCTGTTAGAGGATTATTACAGGTGGATGGACAGCAGACAAAAATGATGACAAAAGGCGGTGAGTGTTATGAACGATCTTTATATACAAGGATTACGAATAAACTGGGATACTCTTCCTAAAACCTCTTATGTTCACAACATTCCTGCCATAAAAAGCACTACAGAATTGAAGTTTGATAAGCCAATTACATTTTTTGTTGGGGAAAATGGGGCTGGCAAATCAACATTACTCGAAGCTATAGCGGTAGAATTTGGCTATAATTCAGAAGGTGGTACACGGAACTACAGTTTTAGTACGTATTATGACATTTCGCCTTTAAGCGAATCCATTACATTGATTAAAGGTTGGAACCGACCAAAATTCGGGTACTTCTTCAGAGCCGAAACTTTTTTCAATGTTGCGACAGCATCAATGTTTAACTATATGGGAGATAATTATCACGCGAACTCTCATGGCGAGGGAAATTTACGATTCTTGGCATACGCCAAGCCCGGACTTTACTTAATGGACGAACCCGAGGCCGCGCTTTCTCCTCAACGTCAACTAACATTGTTAAAACATATTTATGATATGTCAAAAAAGGGGGCGCAATTTATAATAGCAACACACTCACCCATTCTTTTGGGATGTCCCGACTCACAAATTTTATCTTTTGATGAAGGAAAGATTTCGTCTTGTAAATACGAAAACACATTGAGTTATCAAATCACAAAAGGATTTTTGCTCAATAAAGAGCGTATGTTGAAAGAATTGCTTGATGATTGATATCTCATCTATTTCGGTAACCAAACACAAACAAAACACGCTACCCAATCGGGTAGTGTGTTTTGTTTTAGATGATGAGTAGGATTCGAACAGCACTCAATTCATTTCCATATATTTTCTCGGGGACATTCCCGTTATTTGTTTAAATCTTCTGGAAAAATAGACGTAGTCGTCGTATCCGCATTTTTCGGCTACAGTGGAAAGAGAGTAGGTAGTTTTATACATATCAATTAAAAAACGAGCGTGGTTTATTCTGACCTCGGTTAAAAAAGTGGTGGGTGTCTTACCCATAATCTTTTTGAACTGCGCTCTTATATAGTCTTCGGCGTAACCGCTTCTTTTCAGTATTTCGCTCAAATCTATATTACTGTCAGAAAAGGTGTCGCTTATTTTATCTACGATATTTTTTACTGCGATATAGACGTGGTCTTCCATTTTCATATTTCGGACAAGAAAATGCACAAGGGCATTGACAAGAGAGGACAGGTACTCTACATCGGCATATCGGTTAGAGTAAATCATTTTACCAAGTAACAGTCCCTCATTTTCGGGGGTATCGGTAATTAAAATGGGATTCTTTTCAAAAAGCAAGTTATTAAAGTCGCCACTTATGTAAATTCTCTCAAAAACATCGTCTATAATTACGCTCTGGTGCATTGTTTCGGGGGGAACAATCATAATTTTTCCCGGAGAAACTTCATATTCCTTACCCGACAAGTTAATTTTTCCCCGTCCCTTTGTATAAACTATGATTTCGTAATCATTATGTTTATGATTAGGACATTCTCTATCTATAAATCCTACAACAAGTTTCATACAATCACCCTTTCGTACTATAACACAAATCTATCTTTTGTGCAAGTGTGTTTATGAATAGACATATCTGTTTTTAAAAAATACTGTTACAATAAACAGGAAAAATACATATTTTGAAGGGTGAAAATATGAAAACTTCAAATGACAATATTTTGTCAGGGCCGATTACAAAAACGCTTATCCTTATGACCTTCCCCGTAATACTTATGAACGTCACGCAAAGCCTTTACGGTCTTGTAGACATGGCAATTTTAAAATCCTACTACAATGACACAATCGTAGGTGCGGTGGGTACTTCCGGAATACTTATGGTATTATGCTCCAATATGCTTACGGGTGTGGCGGCGGGTGCAAGTGTTGTTGTTGCAAAACACCTTGGCGCAAAAAACAACCACGCCGCAAACAGAGCGTCTATGACCTCCCTTGTTTTCACAACGATAAGCAGTATTTTATTTCTGATAGTGGGTGTCATATTTGCCGAAAAATTCCTTATGATGACAAATTGTCCCGAAACTATCCTTCCTTATGCCACAAAATATTTCAAACTTTACTTTATCGGAGTTCCATTAACAGCAATTGCCTCAACTCTGCTTTCTGTAATACGTGCCACAGGTGACACCAAAACCCCTTTTTATTTCTCTCTTATCAGCGGTGGAGTTAAAATTATCGCACTATATATTTTCACAGCATTTTTCGATATGAACGTTATTGGCGCGGGATTATCATCAATTATAGCAAACTTTTCAACTTCTGTTTTATCTCTTGTGGTACTGATGAAAAAGGACAGTATGATAAAACTTGACTTCTCTCACATCGTTTTCGATATGAAAGAATTTAAAAGTATGCTTTATATAGGAATTCCCACAGGTTTGCAGACTTCCCTTTACTCTTTTGCCAACGTGGTGATTTCCTCGGCGGTAAACACCTTTGGGGCAGACGCTACCACGGGTGTTTCTATTGCAAATCAATTTGACGGAATAATGTATCAGATAATTCACGCGCCCTCATTGGCGGTTATTCCTTTCGTTTCACAAAACGTAGGGGCAAAAAACTTTGACAGAGTAAAAAAAGCCTTTTTAAGTTCCACTCTTATCACCATAGTTATCGGAGCAGGGCTTGGGACATTGTCGGCAATCTTCTCGGGAGAACTGTCTGCTACTATGACAAAGTCGCCTGAAGTTATAGCCTATTCCATGCAAAAGATGGTCATCATTTCAAGTACCTACTTCATATGCGGTATCAACGAGGTGCTGAGCGGTGTACTCAGAGGAATAGGAAAGCCAATTCCGCCTACAGTTTGTACGCTTATTTATATGTGCCTTTTGAGGCTACTCTGGGTTTACGCGATATTCCCGCTATTCCCGAACCTCACCTTCCTTTACACAGTTTGGCCTCTTGGTTGGGTACTGTCTATTATCACACTGCTCTTTATTTATTTTCCCACAATCAAACGTTTACAAAATCAAAAGTCGTACTGATTTCAGTACGACTTTTCATATAAACTATTTGACATCAAAAAAAATTTGTGCTATAATGGGCAAAATGTACATTTTCCTTATGATAGGAGGAATTTTTTATGCAAAAAACAAGAATGTCAACTCAGAAGCTGGCACTGTTATCACTTCTCACAGCGATAACTGCAATACTTTCTTATATGGGCGGTTTTATCAAAATCGGCTCTCTTGCCTCGATATCACTTACCCTTATTCCCGTAGTACTCGGCGCGGCGCTCTGCGGTCCTTTATCTGCGGCGTGGCTTGGCGGTGTGGCAGGTGCAATCTTCTTCACCACAGCCGACGCGGTTTTCTGGGTAGGACTCAGTCTTCACGGTACGATAATCACGGTTATGGTAAAGGGTATTCTTTCGGGACTCTTTGCAGGACTTTGTTACAAGTGGCTTGAAAAGGTAAACAGATACCTTGCAGTTGTTGTGTCTGCAATAGTTTGTCCTGTGGTGAATACAGGAATTTTCCTTATCGGTTGTCTTATATTCTTTATGGATACAATTCAAAGCGGTGCTGTGGCGGAAGGTATGTCACTTTGGGGATATCTGCTCATATTCTTCGTAGGACTCAACTTCGTGTTTGAACTGCTCTCCAACATAATCTTCTCACCTGTAATACTCCGACTTATAAACATAAGAAATAAAAAGTAAAAATAAGTCCCGTCGATACCGCTGGCTTCGTAAAACAGTTAAATCTCCGCAAGAGCAACTCGTGCGGAGATTTTTGGGGGAGATAGACGCATAGCGGCGCAAGGGGTGCAGCCCCTTGTTCGGAACGAAGTGACGCAAAACAGCCCGGACTTACAATCGTCCGGGCTGTCTGCCTCGCAGAGCGCACATACAGGGCTTACCCCTGTATAGAAGTGCGCCCTTTGTTCCAAAGGGATTTTTTGCGGTTTGGATTTTAATTCTCCAAAAGATTCATTAGCTGCTGATATACCCATTCGGGTTCTACACCCTTTGTTCTTACTTCGACGATGACATCACCATATTTGACGCTGAATGCCATTCTCCACCCGTCAACATCTCCTGCTTCATCCGCTTTGTATGCTCTCATATATACTGTTTCAAGGGTTAATTCATTAGCATCAAAAATTGGGTTATCAACAATCTCCCTTAATTCTTCAGGAACAGATTCTGCCCTTGGAATAGGATACAAAGATAAGTCATAATTTTCTGTTTGAGCGACGCTTGTAAGCCTTGTTGAATCTTTTTCACCATAGGCAGAAATATTCCAACTAAGATTTGCAAGCCCTTTTGTCCAAAGTCCAGAAAGATAATCATTGTTTTGATCTTTATAGCGTCGAATGCTTTCTTCGGAGAAGCCATCCGGCAAACTTTGTACCATAAAGAATCCGAAGTCCGAGTCGCTATACGCCTCACTAAGACTAATCTTTTTGTCAAAATATTCGGGTATGCTTTCTGCAACAATTGCAGAAAAATCCGGTTTACCATCCTCATAGTCTGACAAGCACAAAATAATTGTTGCAAGGTCTGTTTTTGCCTTTTCCAGATTTTCAGCAGTTGCGGTGTATACGATTTGCATTGTCCAACCGTTAATTACTGCTTGTGCATCAAGCGTATAATTGCTATTATCTGGTGTCCATTGATAGATGGTAAAGTCGATGCTATTAAAAGTGCTTACAAGAGGTTCTTCCAAAAGTTGATAGCAGCTACTCGGATTTCCATTTGAAAATGTCACATGAGTAGTCTCGTCCAACGAAGGAGCGTCTATCATTAGAAACACTTCAAGTAATGTGCCTTCACCATCAAAACCTGCAACTGCGGAAAACATCATATCAGGTATCTGTCTGTTGGGTTTGATCGCAGAAAGTTCTTCGTCACTCAGCTCCTCGGTAAAGTAGCCGGGTATATACCTTCTGGACGCACTCAATAGGGAAGTTGCGTCATTAAAAATCAGCGAACCTGGATCAAAAGGCTCATCCAATACAACTCCCGGAATAATAGTTGTTGGAGGATATTCGACTGGCTCATCTTCTCTTTGAATCGTTCCATCCGGATCGGGAACAGGTATTCCAGATGTGCCTGGATCAGAAATAGGAGGAACGGGCGTATTCCATATTCCCGGTATCATAAAAGCACTTGCAACTACGAGACAAAAGCAAGCTGCCATTGCTCCCCACTTAACCCAAGCGATCTTTCTCCTTTTCGGTTTAGCGTCTGCTGCTTCAACATAAGCAGGATCGATCAACTCCATCTTATCTAAAAATTCATTTCCTTTCATAAAGTGTGACCCTCCTTTTCAAGATGCTCCCGAAGCCCATTGCGACAACGAAAGAGCGTAGTTTTTACTTTGCTTTCAGATAAAGCAAAGCGTTTGGAGATGTCAGCCACGGAATCCAGATACCAATACCGGCGAACAAAAATATTCCTTTTTTCCTCATCCAGTTTGCTGAGAAAGCCGTTGATTGCATCACTCAACGTCATATCATCAATACGACACTCAACATCATCGGGTGCAGGAATGCACTGCTCCATCTCTGCGCTGAGTTCACTTATAAATGCGCTGCGCTTTAGGCGGCTGCGATCACGGCAGCAGTTCAAAGAAATGTGACGAGCAATCCGAGCAAGAAACGCATACAAATAGCTTCTCGGCTCATGGGGTGGAATGCTGTTCCATGCTTCCATGTAAGTATCGTTTTCACATTCTTCGGCTGTCTGCGAATCATTGACAATTCCATACGCCAACGAGCGCAAGCGGATGCCGTATTTTTCTGTAGTTTGCTTGATTGCTGTTTCATTACGCAGCAAATATAGTTCAACGATTCTGTTATCGTCCAAGGCTTTCATCTCCTTTCTTTCCGTATTGAAAGGCCTTCACCCTAATAAGCACCGTTTAGTGTGGCGAGGTTACACTTTTCAAGAAAATTATCAAAAAGGAACGGTACATGAGTTAACAAACTTTGTACCGTTCCTTTGAGTTATTACTGTTTTACGGACGCCCGTCTATGACGGGACTTATTTTTTATTCATTAAACAGTGAAATGTTGCCAACAGAGAAAGGCATATTTTGAAGGATATCGATTTCGGAGTAGTTACCCGCGTTTGTCAGCATCTCGATTTTGATATATCGGCATTTTGTCTTACCAAAACGGACTATATTTTCTCCACCGAACACTCTGCAACTCGTATCTAAAAGAAGGGTATATTCTTTTCCGTCGAGGCTTCCATAGACCTTATATTCGTAAAGAAGTTTCGCCATATCGACGGTAGGGTCCCAATCGGCAGTGGGGGCAACGGGTCTGACTATTACCACGGGGGAAAGTCCAAGGGCGGAAATCTCCTCTTCCTTCTTTAAGTCAATTACAACTGTAGATTCAGTTCCCTCCGACGTCCAAGGGTTCATAGGATCGGAGTCAATTAAAGAGGTAGCATCCTTTCCGCTTATAATATCAAAGGCGGTGGCAGAAGACAAGTCGATGGCTTTATAGTCGGTTGTATCTCTCTTATCGAATTCTCTGCCTGTCCAAACGGGACAGGAAAAGGTCTTCTTATCGGTTTTGTCAACGAAGCGAAGGAAGAAGTATCTTGCGCTGTCGCTGTAGATTTCAAAGTCGAAGGACGAAAGGTCACAGTCCTTTATAGTCTTTACAATTTTACCATAGTCCGATACAACGTAGCATTTTACAGGCATTGTGTCGGGCTTTTCTTTATCAAAAAGAGACACTTCGACGTGGAATTTATAGGTGTCGGTCAAGGCAAGGGTGGTGGGCGCTTGTTTTCCGTTTACTTTATACTCGACCTTTACGTTTCCGCTTTCGGTAGCATAAAATCTATTGTTCCTCAAGGCGTCAAGGAAGGCTTCCCTCGTCTTTTCGGGTGCCATAATTACGGTTTTGCCCGACCAAGAATCAAAGCCCCAATCAGGTCCGTGGCAGTCGCTTGTTGAGGTGGGACTAACTTTAAATCCTGCGTCAAGGGCAACGGAATATACAAATTCGTGAAGGAAGATGCCCGACAGTATTTTGCTTCCTATAGGACCTCGGTCACCCTTTCCTATCTCTATTCCGCGTATTGCGTGGAGCATTTCGGGGGTGTTGTTTACGTCATAGCAGAAGTTCCATATACCTCTTGTACTAAAGCCCAGTACCTGTGGGTGAGCAAAGACTGCAACAGGTTCGGGAGCGCTCTGTAGAACCTCATAGTATCTCTTCCAACTATCAGTACTAGCGAAGTCTGCTACGTTAACGGTGACAATTTCACCTGAATTACGTCTTAAAACGCCAAGGCGGTCGGTGTCCTTTACTCCGAGTTCGGACTCGGAGCCGGGGAAAAGGACGAAGTTTTTGGGGTCTGAACTTTCATCGTCAACAAAGCCTTTGAAAAAGTCGTAGTTATTTGTAACACAGGCGTGGTCGGAGATTACAGAGAAGTCAAGGCGATTGTCTTTTTTAAGAGTATTTATATAGTCAAGTTGTGTGTCACCTTCACGCTTTGCGAAAAGGTCTTTTTTATGTATGTGGGAAAGGTGGTCGTGGAAGTCCCCTCTGTAATGGTTCATCTTCCCCTCGGGGTCAGCTTTCTTAATTGGACGTGAGGTGACGTGACAGGTGAACTTCTCACCCATATATTCAGCGGTAACGGTGGCGTTACCCACTTTCCAGAAGACTACGAGTACGCCGAAGGTAAAGTCGCACTCCCCGTCTCCCCTAAACTCTTTAACAGTGACAGCGTCACCTGTCACAGACCATTTTACATCTGCTTTTCTGTCGATTTCTTCCCCTGTAAGATAAAGAGGTAAGACGTCTCCGCGATAGGACGTAATAGAAGTTTTAGATAACCTTAAATTACTCATAATTTCAGTCCTTCTTTTCTTCGGATTTTTTTATAGATTTATTTATAAGTTTCTTTATAAGGAAAACGAATGCTGTTATAACTGCGTAAATTACTACGAAAAGTGCGCCTATAACAAAGGCTCTCATCTGTGTCACACCATCGACGGTGGCAAAGGTTGAAAGAAAGCCTATTGTATTTATGATAAAGTGAAAGGCGATTTTCACAATCTGCGGAACTTTGGGGATAGAGAACACCACGGAAGATACGCCGAAAATAACGGCGAATGTAAAAATAGTGGTAAGTTTTGAGTAGTCTATGTAACTTGTGTCCTTCATAAGAGACCAGATAAAAAGAAGCATTCCTGAAAATGCCATGGAAAAGTGGCAGATTATGCGGTATAAAGTTGACGATATGATTTTCATTTTAATCTCCTTTGCTTTATAAAAAAAGAGTGTTTTATTTACATCAAAAGTATATCAAAGCGGAAAGTCAAAGTCAAGGTTTTTTGACGTTTTTTGTGTTGACAAACGACTTAAACTAATATATAATTAAGGAAGATAGTTAATTTTTAACAAATCAAAGGAAGGTATATTGTTATGACAGTCAGAAAAGCGGTTATCCCTGCGGCAGGGCTTGGAACGAGAATGTTACCAGGGTCAAAAACTGTACCCAAGGAAATGATGACGGTAGTGGATAAGCCCGCTATGCACTATCAGGTAGAGGAAGCGGTAAAATCCGGAATTACCGACATTATGATTATCACAAACAGAGGCAAAGACTCAATGGAGGATTATTTCGATTATTCGCCTGAATATGAGAATTATCTGACAAAAAAAGGCAAGATGCGTGAACTTGAAGAACTTCGCAAGATTGCCGAGATGGCGAACATTACCTTTATAAGACAAAAAGAGGCAAAGGGTCTTGGACACGCGGTACTCCTTGCAAAAGAGTTTGTAGGTAACGAGCCTTTTGCGGTAATTTACGGTGACGATATGATAGAGGCGGACAAGCCCACCACAAAGAGTCTTATCGAGATATACGAAAAGTACGGTAAGGGTGTTGTTGGTATTAAAGAGGTATCCCCCGACGTTATATCAAAATACTGTTCACTCAAGGTAGATAAGGTTGACGACCGCATTTATTCTTGCACCGATATGATAGAAAAGCCCACTCCCGACAAGGTTATGTCATACTTTTCAATTCTGGGAAGAGTGGTGCTTCCCCCTGAAATTTTCCACCTTCTTGAAACGTCAGAACTCGGTTACGGCGGTGAAATACAACTCACCGACTCTATGGCGACTCTGGCAAGAGAAGTTGGACTTATGGCGTATGAGTTCCCCGGAATTCATCACGATATGGGTTCAAAGTTAGGGCTTATAAAGGCAAATATATCCTTTGGTATAAAGCATCCTGAAATTTCCCAAGATTTAAAAATCTGGCTTAAAAATTTTGTTAAGACTCTCTAATGAGTCGAAAAGAGGATATTATGAGTAGCACACGTCCCGATAAAGAAAATTACTACCTCGATATTGCTCAGACCGTGGCAAAGAGGGGTACTTGCATCAGAAGAATGTTCGGTGCGATAATCGTTAAAAACGACAGTATCGTTTCAACAGGTTATGCAGGAGCGCCCAGAGGTCGCAAAAACTGTTGCGATATGCAATTCTGTATGAGAGAAAAACTCAACATTCCCAGAGGTGAGAGATATGAACTTTGCCGTTCAGTACACGCTGAACAGAATGCCATAATTGCGGCAAGTCGTGAAGAAATGCTTGGCTCTACCTTGTACCTTGCTTGTATCGACTACAAGACAGGTGAACTTACAGGCGGTACAAGTCCCTGTCAACTCTGCAGAAGAATGATAATCAATGCAGGAATTGAAAAGGTTGTGGTAAGAGATACTGCCACGGAATTCCGTGTAATTGAAACAAAGAGTTTTATAGAAAACGACGACACTCTGACAGGCGAGATGGGTTATTGATGGTAATACCTTTTGACACTTGCCACATAAAAGAGGTTGCGGAAATTGAGAAAACGTGCTTTTCTTCTCCTTGGAGTGAGGGGGCGCTGAAAGAGAGTCTTGACTCTGATTTTTCTCATTTTGCGGTATATGAGTCAGATGGGAAAGTTTTAGGATACATAGGTCTTTATGCAGTAGCGGGAGAAGGCAGTATTACAAACGTTGCAGTCCACCCAAACGCGAGAGGTCAAGGTATCGGAAAGGCACTTGTAGACTATACAATAAAAAAAGGCGAAGAACTTTCCCTTGAATATATCACCCTTGAAGTGAGGGTGACCAACGTTTCTGCCAAGAAGTTATATGAGAAATGCCACTTTAAAGAGGTGGGAGTGCGTCGTAACTTCTACACAAAGCCCACGGAAGACGCCATAATAATGAACTATTTTTACAATAAGGAAAAGACAAATTGAAGATACTTGCCATTGAGTCCTCTTGCGACGAAACATCAGCGGCTATTGTAGAGGACGGCAGGAAGGTTATTTCCTGCAAAATACTTTCACAAATTGATATACACAAACGCTTTGGCGGAGTTGTGCCTGAAATTGCGTCAAGAGCCCACATAGAAGCGGTGTCAAGTCTTACAGAAGAGGCTCTGAACGAGGGTAATTTGACCCTTGACGAGATTGACGCTATAGCGGTGACCTACCGCCCCGGACTTGTGGGGGCACTGCTTGTAGGGGTGAACTTTGCAAAGTCACTTGCCTACGCCTGTCACAAGCCACTTATTAAAGTAAATCACATAAGGGGACACGTGGCGGCAAACTACATCGCTCACCCCCACCTCGAACCGCCTTTCCTTGCTCTTGTAATATCGGGGGGACACACTTCCCTTTTAAAAGTAAATTCCTTCTGCGACTATGAGACGGTGGGAATAACCCGTGACGATGCGGCAGGTGAAGCCTTCGACAAGGTGGCACGAGTTATGGGTATCGGATACCCAGGTGGTGCAGAAATGGACGCACTCGCAAAAATCGGAGACAAGAATTCGATAGTTTTCCCAAGGGCGAGTGTAAAAGATGCGCCCTACGACTTCTCTTACTCGGGGTTAAAGACTGCGGTGGTAAACTACCTGCACAACGCCGAGCAAAAGGGTGAAGAGGTTAATAAAGAAAACGTTGCCGCCTCCTTTACTGCATCCGTTTGCGATACTATTGAAAACAGACTTAATCACGCCATATGCGACTTTAAAATAAAGAAAATGGTTTTGGCAGGTGGCGTCAGCGCAAACTCTCACATAAGAGCGTGTGTTGAGGAACTTTGCAGAAAAAACAAGGTGGATTTATATCTGCCTCCCCTATCCCTTTGTTCAGACAATGCCGCCATGATAGGCGCACAGGCGTACTGGGAATTTTTGGGTGGAAATCTGGCTGACATAACCCTCAATGCGAACCCTGTAAACGACAAATTCGTAAATTAAATTTCTGTTAAGACAAAAACAAAGTTTTCCACACGCTGTGGAAAACTTTGTTGAAAAAGTCTCAAAATAAGGGCTTTTTTTCTTTTATTGGACCAAAAATTGTGGAAAACCCTGCTTGAAATGTGTAAAACTTTGCATTTTTTCACAATTTTTTAAATTCTTAAATCACGAAATTTCATAATTTTTCTAAATTCGACAAAGGGTGAAGTCGAGAAAAAGGAGAAAAAACAAAAATGAAAAGTGACAAAAAAATTTCGGTGCCCGTACTGAGAAGACTTCCCAAGTATTACAGACATCTGGAAGAACTCTCCCGTCAAGGCATTGAAAAAATTTCTTCAAAAGACCTTTCAAAACTTATCAACGTTACCGCATCTCAGATAAGGCAGGACCTAAACTGTTTTGGCGGATTCGGTCAGCAGGGCTACGGTTACAACGTTAAGAGCTTAAGAGACAGTCTTGCGGAAATTCTCGGTGTTACAAAAAGATATACTGCAATAATTGTTGGTGTGGGACATCTTGGTCAGGCACTTGCAAATCACACTACCCTCTCGCGTTCAGGCGTTGACCTTATCTCTCTTTTTGATATAAGTTCAGAGGTGGTAGGAAGTGAAGTTGCGGGACACGTTGTGAAGAACATTTCACAGGCTCATCGTTTCTGTCAGGAAAATCAAGTGGATATTGCTATCCTTACCCTTCCCAAAAGCGAAGCGGTGACTGTGGCAAATCTACTCTCTGACGCAGGAGTCAAAGGATTCTGGAACTTTGCCAACACCGAACTTACTTTAAAAAATAAAGAAGCAAGTGTTGAAAACG
This sequence comes from Oscillospiraceae bacterium, assembly GCA_015065265.1. Classification (GTDB taxonomy): domain Bacteria; phylum Bacillota; class Clostridia; order Oscillospirales; family SIG627; genus RGIG6353. The sequence goes on from SVQQ01000002.1 coordinate 93,592, forward strand.
TTTATATGGGCGACAGTCTTATGAAACTGTGCTACGACATTTCCGATAAAGGTCAATCTTTGTGATACATAGTCTTTATGGCTCTTTCAACTGCATCCTTTGAGTTGCCCCAAGGTTCACTGTCATATCGGTAGTCGAACTTTTTACAGAACCAGGATACGTCGTCCTTGAGAGTCTTAACGTAGGCGTTTTCGATTTCTGATGCGGATTTGTAAAAATCGCTTCTCTTTTTCTTAGAAATATAGAGGTTTGCTACCTTTAACATACGCTCGTAGTGGTGAATACAGAAGTAGGGTGTCTTTTCAAACTTCCCACGGAATTCCTCGTCGCTCTCCCACATAATACAAGTACATTCAATCATTTTTGAGAAGTTGTTTTCAATTCTGTCGCAGACGTAACAACTCTTTGTGTGGGTGTCGAGGTACTCTCTTGCAGAGGTGAATTTATCCTTTAATAATGGCGCGTTGCCAATGCCCTTTAACACTTCGTCAAGGTGGCTTTCAATCATAAGGGCAAGAGAAAGACGGTTCTTCATTGTGAACATTTTTTCATAATGGTCACGGCAAAATCCCTTTTTGTTAGTCTCTATTCTGATAGCGGGTTCCATCATAGCGGCCCCCAGCATTATATCAAGTTCATTTTTTTCAAGTGTATCATACATTTTACAAAAGGGGCAACCGTCGGGCTCATTGAAGGCGTCGTTGACGGGGATTGTGTAAATCTTTTCCATATGTAAGAACAAGTCCTTTCATTTATACGTTTTTTTAATTTTATCATATTTTTCGGGTATAATCAACAAAATTATTATGAAACAAAAATTTGTTACAAGAAAAATAAAACTGAATAGTCGAGATATTTTCTCTCCTGCAAAGACCTTTGACTGCGGTCAGTGTTTCCGCTTTGAAGAAAAGGGCGGTTACACCGAAGGGGTTGTGTCAGGGGCACTTCTTAGAATAAAGACAGGTGACAGTCAAGGTGAAATCGAATATATGACCACAAAAGAAGAGGGCATTGACTCATTCTTTGACCCTGACAGATGCTACTACGATATGTCAGACGACTTCATTTCACGTTTTGACGGTAGAGGGAAAGATGCCCTTAACCTTGCGCTTGAAAAAGGTTTTGGCATAAGAATATTAAAGCAGGAATTCTGGGAAGCCCTTATTTCCTTTATAATATCACAAAACAATAACATTCCGAGAATTAAGAAGAATATTTCTTCCATTTCCCGCGCCTTTGGTGAGCGTTTCGTCTTCGAGAGTGAGGATTACTACGCCTTTCCTACCCCCGATGCACTTCTGGATGCAGGAGTAGGCGCTCTTGAAGAATTGAAACTTGGCTTCAGGGCAAAATACATAGTTGATGCGGCGCGTCGCGTTATTTTAGGTGAAATAAATGAAGAAGAACTCTTGCTCCTTGATACCGATAGTGCTTCAAAAAAATTACAGACAATTTACGGAGTAGGTCCGAAAGTTGCAGCCTGTACCCTACTTTACGGTTTGGGAAGACTTGAAACCGTACCTGTTGACGTGTGGATGAAAAAGGTCTTTTCAAAATATTTTGATACTACCCCAGACCTTGGTATTTGGGGTGGAGTTGCACAGCAATATTTATTTTACAATGAAAGGTTTATTATAGAAGGTAAATAGTATGAAAGAAAAAGTTACCATAGCCTATCGCTGTCCCGTTTGCGGTGTTGCTATGATTGGTGAAATAAGTCTTTTTGCTCTGTCTGGCGGAGAGACAAATTTGCGTTGCAGTTGCGGTGAATCGGTAATGAGCGTAAATTATATAAAATCACGTGACACAGTAAGTCTCAACGTTCCTTGCGTTGCCTGTCCTACGTCACATCCTTATCAGGTTTCGGGCTCTACTTTTTTTAACAACGATATTTTCATTTTGCAGTGCTCGTCATCAGGACTTGACGTTTGTTTTATCGGGGATAAGGCAAAGGTAATTAAGGCGGTGGATGACAACACCGCGGAACTTCAGAAACTTATGGAAATACTTGACGAAAGAGACCTTGACGAAGAAGATTTCGACATCTTCCATAACTTTGAAAAAGATTCACACTCTCACGACTGTGACTGCGATGACTGCCATCACCATGACGACGGTGAAACTGCAGAGTACTTTGACCCGCTGGTTATAAGTCAGATGACATTTATTATAAAGGAACTCTATGAGACAGGCAAGATAAAGTGTGACTGCGAAGAGGGCGACTATATGATAGACGTAGGGTATGACTCAATCGAGGTGTCCTGTGACAAGTGTCAGGCAAGAAAAATTCTACGTGCAAAAACCGACAGTGACATAATCGAACTTGCAGGTGTTGATGAACTTGACCTTAAATGAAAGGAAAAGAAATGAAGAAAGAAACAAATGCCACAAAGGAAAAAAGTTCCTTTATCCTTGAAATATACGAATGGGCAGAGACTTTTCTCGTAGCGCTTTTAACTGTTGTGTTAATATTCACATTCCTCGTGAAGTTCGTGACAGTTTCAGGGATGAGTATGCTTCAGACTTTTAACGACCGTGACAGACTTCTTATAACGAGTCTCACCTCTTACAAGGCAGGTGACGTAGTGGTAATCGACCCCACTCACAACCTTGAAGAAATGGGGCTTGTAAACGAGAACTCCTCTTCTCCTTATATAAAGAGAATAATTGCTACCGAGGGACAGTCGGTGAACATTGACCCTTTCACCTGGTCGGTTTACGTTGACGGGGTAAAACTTGACGAGCCCTACGTTTACCACTGTAACTTAAACCCTATGTACAGGGGAAGTATCACCTACCCTTACGTTGTCCCCAAGGGGCACGTCTTCGTTATGGGTGACAACAGAAACGGTTCTTCAGATAGCCGTCAATTTGGTGCGATAGATACAGACTACATTCTTGGGGAAGTCTTTTTCAGACTTATGCCCAACACCGAGGTGATTAACTGATGCCGACAGATATTATACAATGGTTTCCTGGGCATATGGCAAAAACCAAGAGGCTGATTTCGGAGTCTCTTTCCTCGGTTGACGTAGTACTTGAACTGCTTGATGCGAGAATTCCAAAGAGCAGTAAGAACCCCGACCTTGAAAAACTGGTGAGTCCTAAACCCATTATAACCCTACTTAACAAGGCGTCCCTTGCCGACCCCAACGCTTCTGCCCTTTACAAAAAGCGTTATGCAGAAATGGGAAAGACCCTTATTATTACAGACTGTATTGACGGTAAGGGAATTGGGGAACTGGAAGAAGAAGTTAAAAAAGTTTTAAAGGACAAAATTGACCGCTACAATCAAAAGGGTATGACGGGAAGAACTGTCAAGGCTATGGTCCTTGGTATTCCAAACGTTGGAAAGTCTTCCCTTATAAATAAACTTTCTGGGAAAAAGGCGGCAAACGTCGAAAACAGACCCGGTGTCACTCTTACAAAACAATGGGTGAAGACGAGTATCGGTCTTGACTTACTTGATATGCCCGGTGTACTCTGGCCTAAGTTTGACGACAGAGTAATTGGAGAAAACCTTGCAATCACAGGGGCTATAAAGGATACTGTCCTTCAAAAAGACGAAATTGCGATGGTGCTTTGTGAAAGACTGAAAAAGAAGTATCCATATCTCCTCGCAAAGCGTTATTCCCTTGAAAAAGAAGAATTTGAGGACCTTGACGGTTACGATATTTTTGAACTTATCGGAAAGAAAAGAGGAATTCTGTCAAAGGGCGGAGAAGTAAATTTTGACAGATGCTCCACAATGCTTCTTGACGAATTCAGACGAGGAATTATTGGAAGAATTACTCTTGAATAACTGAGGTTTTTATGGATTGGACTTATTTTGATACCATTATAAAAAAAGACGTAGTGGTGGCGGGAATCGACGAGGCAGGTCGCGGTCCTCTTTTCGGGCCTGTAGTTGCGGCGGCGGTTATCCTCCCCTACGGACTTGAAATCGAAGGGCTCAACGACTCAAAAAAGATATCCGAAAAAAAGCGTGAAAAACTCTTTGACATAATTAAAGAAAAGGCAATAGACTATTCTATTGCCCAGTGTAGTCCGAGGGAAATAGACGAACTTAACATTCTCGGTGCTACTATGCTTGCAATGAAAAAGGCGTACAAGGGACTGAAAGTCAAGCCCGAAATGTTACTTATTGACGGAAACCGTGCCACAGGATTTGACTTGCCTGTAAAGACGGTTATCAAGGGTGACGCCTTGGTGCCATCTATTTCGGCGGCGTCAATTCTGGCAAAGGTCACTCGTGACAGGTACTGTATCGAAATGGACAAGGTTTATCCCGAATATCAGATTGCTGTACATAAAGGGTATCCCACAAAACTGCACCGAGAGAAAGTTATCTCCCTTGGCCCTACCCCTGAACACAGATTGTCTTTCTTAAAAAATCTTGACAAATGGAAGAGTGAAAAAGATGTTTGATTTTTCAAAGAAAAAGACGTCAAAGCAACGTACAGGCTCCCTTGGAGAAGATTTGGCAGTTGAGTTTTTAGAAAAAAAGGGGTACAAAATTCTTGAAAGAAACTGGCGTTCTGGTAGATATGAAATCGACATTATCGCAGAAAAGAGGGACTGTGTTTCTTTTATAGAGGTTAAGACAACTTCCAGCGACAGTGCGGAAAGTTTTAAACTTCCCTGTGAAGCTGTGGACAAGAAAAAGCGCGAAAATATCATAAGCGCTGCAAGGGCTTACGCCACTTTAAGAAAGAAAACCATATTTGACTTGACGGAAGATTACAGGTTTGATATAATTGAAGTCTATCTTAACAGAGAAAAGCCTGAAATAAATTATTTAGAAAACGCATTCTACGTAGAGAAAGGAAATAAATACAATGGATAATTTGATGTACAAAAGCACAAGAGGTTCAAAAGAATATCTGACCTCGGCAGAAGCAATAAAGAGAGGTCTTGCAGAAGACGGCGGTCTTTATATGCCACTGACTATACCCAAAATTGACCTTGACTTTATAGGAGGTATGGTAGAGGACACTTACAGCGAACGTGCTTTTAAAGTTCTTTCTCTTTACCTTACGGATTACGACAAGAACACTCTTCACGATATATGTAAAAAAGCATATTCCGACACACGTTTTATCGGCGGTGCGGCGCCTGTTACTTCTCTGAATGACAAGTTAAACGTCCTTGAACTCTGGCACGGTCCTACCTGCGCCTTTAAGGATATGGCTTTACAGATTATGCCTATGCTCCTTTCAGAAGCCCTTAAAATGACAGGTGAAAAGAAGGATGCTCTCATTCTTGTTGCAACCTCCGGTGACACAGGAAAGGCGGCACTTGAAGGATACCGTGACGTTGATAAAATCAGAATTATGGTATTCTACCCCGAAAACGGCGTCAGCGCTATGCAGAAGTTGCAGATGGCGTCCCAAGAGGGTGAAAACGTAAACGTTGTTGCAATCAAGGGCAACTTCGACGATGCACAGACCGGTGTTAAAGAGATTTTCGCGTCAAGTGAAATTGCAGAAAAACTCCTTGAAAAGAACACCTTCCTCTCCAGTGCCAACTCTATTAACTGGGGACGTCTTGTGCCTCAGATTGCCTACTATTTCTCGGCATATTGCGATATGGTAAAATCGGGCAAGACAAAACTTGGCGAAAAGGTTACCTTCGTTGTTCCCACAGGTAACTTCGGTAACATTTTTGCCGCACATCTTGCACGTCAGATGGGACTTCCCATAAACAAACTTGTATGCGCTTCAAACAAGAACTCGGTACTCACCGACTTTATAGAAAATGGCGTATATGACAAGAACCGTGAGTTCTACACCACAATCAGTCCTTCTATGGACATTCTGGTTTCTTCAAACGTTGAAAGACTTTTAAGTCTTATTTCCGGTGAAAACGGTACATACTCTTATATGGACTCTTTGAAGACTGAGGGAAAATACACCTTGACAGAAGAAGAAAAGAATAACGTTAAGTTAGGTTTTAAGGCAGGATTTACCACAGAAGAAGAAACTAACTTTGAAATTCGCGACACTTTTGAAAAATATAATTATCTTATCGACACTCACACAGCGGTTGCTATGAAGTGCGCTAAAGACTATCTTAAAGACTCACAGGGCGAACAGGTAATTGTGGTATCTACTGCAAGTCCCTACAAGTTTGCGTCAAGCGTTATCGAAGCACTTGGAAAGACTTGTGAGCTTGAAGCGGTTCTTGCTCCCGAAGAACTCGAAAGCCTTACTAAAAAGGAAATTCCGCTCCCCTTGGTTAAACTCCATGAGAAGCGGATAAGATTTAAAAAGTCAATTGATAAAAATCAAATGGCAAAAGAGGTACTTGAATTTTAATTATTCCTTTGCCTTAAAGGTTGCGCAGATTGTGTCTGCACTTGAATTTGCATGATGAGGGCCAACGCTGATTTCCTTTGTCATGCAGTTCTTTTCACCATCGTGATAGACACAGTTTTTTACCATGCAAGAGATACCCTGATTGGGGTTCTTTGCGCAGTTATTTGTTTTACAATCACTCATATTTACACTCTCCTTTCAAAATTATTTTAACCGAGAGTGGATATAAAAATTCAGAGAAAGGACAAAAAGATTATGGCGGTATTTACTATTGCGGACCTGCATTTGTCCTTTTCTGTAAATAAACCTATGGATATTTTCGGCTCCTCTTGGGAAAACCATGCAGAAAAACTTCAAGAGTATTGGAACTATATGGTGCAAGATGGGGATACTGTTATAGTACCGGGCGACATTTCCTGGGCTATGAAACTTGAAGAGGCTTACGAGGACTTTAAATTCATAAATTCCCTAAACGGAAATAAAATCATTATGAAGGGCAACCACGATTATTGGTGGCAGAGTATGAAGAAACTTCAGGAATTTACTAAAGAAAATTCCTTTGACACTATCACCTTTCTTCATAACACGGCTGAAATTGTGGAAAATCTTATTGTCTGCGGGTCGCGAGGTTGGTCTTGTGAAACCTCTCCCTCGTCAGAGGACAGAAAAATAATTTCAAGAGAGGCACAGAGGTTCGACCTTTCAATTACGAAGGCAAAGGAACTGAACGCTGATGAAAGCCGAGAAATTGTGGCTTTTTCACACTATCCCGTGCTACTGCCAGGTGAGGAAACTTCTCCCATTTTAGAGGTACTTATAAAACATGGGATAAAGCGTCTTTATTACGGACATCTTCATTCGGTGAAGGAACACCAGATTATAAAAAGTGCCGGTGGCATTGAACTGAATCTTGTTTCATCTGATTTCAGACACTTTACGCCTGTCAGAATCAACTGAAAAAAATTTAGCCTATACACTTGACAAATTAAGGAATTTGTATAAAATATAGTATGTGTAATAATGTAAAAGTATATGCGGAAAAAGTCGCATATCGCAGGAGGAAAAAATGAGCGTAAAAAACGTAACTACTGTAGAAAAAAATCAGGTTAAACTTGAACTTGTTATAGCAAAGGCTGATTTTGACGTTGCAGTAACCAAAGCATTCAAAAAGAATGCGGCAAAAATCACAGTTCCCGGTTTCAGAAAGGGAAAAGCCCCTCGCGGAATTATTGAAAAGATGTATGGCAAGGGTGTATTCTATGAAGATGCCCTTAACGATATACTTCCCGACCAACTTACAAGTGCTATAGAAGAAGCAAAACTTGAAGTTGTCAGCCGTCCCGAAATCGAAGTTGGCGACATCAACGACGACGGTGTTGAAATCACAGCAATTTATTTCGTAAAGCCTGAAGTTACTCTCAAGAGTTACAAGGGTCTTAAAGCCACAAAGACTGTTAAGGCAGTTACAGATGAAGACGTTGAACATGAAATCTCTCATGCACGTGAAAGAGCATCTCGTATGGTTGAAGTTGAAAGAGAGGCAAGCCTCGGTGACTTCGCTACTATCGACTACCTTGGAACAGTTGACGGTGTTGCATTCGACGGCGGTAAGGCAGAAGGACACAAACTTGAACTCGGTTCAGGTGCCTTTATCCCCGGCTTTGAAGACCAGATAGTTGGACACAAAGTTGGTGAATCTTTTGACGTGAACGTTAAGTTCCCCGAAGAATATCACGCAGAAGACCTCAAGGGCAAGGATGCTGTATTTGCAGTTAAACTTCACAAACTTGAAGTTAAAGAACTTCCCGCTCTTGACGATGAATTTGCAAAAGACGTTTCAGAATTTGATACTCTCGCTGAATATACTGCCGACGTTAAGGCAAATATAGAAAAGAGATATGCAGATATGGCTGAAAACGACGTTGAAACTCAGCTTAAACTGGCTCTTATAGATAACGTTGAAGCAGATATCCCCGAATGTATGTTTGAAAATGAAATCGAACATATGATTGAAGATTATTCTTACAGAATGCAGTCACAGGGTATCTCTCTTGATATGTACATGAAGTACACAGGTATGACTATTGACAACCTTAAAGAGCAGTTCAAGCCTCAGGCTGAAACTCAGGTAAAACTTCAACTCGCTCTTGAAAAGATTGTTGAAGTTGAAGCACTCACCGCAACAGATGAAGAAGTTGAAGCAGAATATGCAAAACTTGCAGATGCTTATAAACTTGACGTTGAAAAGATTCGTGCGGCAGTTGCAGCCGACGTTGTAAAACGTGATATTGCTGTAAACAAGGCAGTTAATCTCATTAAGGACAACGCCAAGGTTACAACAAAGGCGGCAGAAGAAAAGGCTCCTGCAAAGAAGACTACTTCAACTGCTAAGAAGACAACTTCTACTACAACAAAGAAGACTACTACCGCTAAGAAGGAAACAGAAAAAGCAGAAGAAAAGGCTCCTGCAAAGAAGACCACTTCAACTGCTAAGAAGACAACTTCTACTACAACAAAGAAAACTACTACAACCGCTAAGAAAACAACTACCACAGCAAAGAAGACTACCACAAAGAAGGCTGCTGACAAAGCAGAATAAGTCTTTTTCCTGTTAAAAAAGGAGGAAAACCATGCCACTTGTACCAATGGTGTTAGAACAGACAAGCAGAGGAGAGCGTTCCTTTGATATTTATTCAAGACTCTTAAACGACAGAATTATATTTCTTGCCGACGAAGTAAACGACGCTACTGCAACTCTCGTTGTTGCCCAACTTCTCTATCTTGAAGCACAGGACCCCGATAAAGATATAAGCCTTTATATCAATTCTCCCGGCGGTTCAATTAGCGCTGGTATGGCAATTTACGACACAATGAACTTTATCAAGTGTGACGTATCTACCATATGTATAGGTATGGCGGCAAGTATGGGTGCATTTCTTCTGGCGGCAGGTACTAAGGGTAAACGTTTTGCTCTGCCTTACAGCGAAATTATGATACATCAGCCTCTGGGCGGTATGCAGGGTCAGGCAAGTGATATTAAAATTCACGCAGACCACATACTCCGCATAAGAAACAATATGAACAGAATACTTGCAGAGGTAACGGGAAAAGATATTTCCGAAATTGAACGTGATACAGAGCGTGACAACTTCATGACCAGTCAGCAGGCTGTGAAGTACGGACTTATCGACAAGGTTCTCGATAAAAGAATATAAAAGTCCTTGACCGTCCGTCAATTGACGGGCGGTCAAAGTTTAATTTTCGAGGTATTTTATGTCAGAAAAAAACACAACTAACAATATTTGCTCTTTCTGTAAAAATTCCGAAGAGGTTGTGGGACCTCTCGTTCAAGGACCTGACGGTGTGAAAATATGTCGCAACTGCACAGATTTTTGCAATATGATTTTTTCAGAAGCGGAAACTTGTGAATATTCCGAGGACGCATTGAGTCTTGAAACACTTCCAAAACCTGAGGAAATTAAAAAGTCCCTTGACGAGTACGTTATCGGACAGAACGATGCAAAAATCACACTTTCGGTGGCGGTATATAACCACTACAAGAGAATACTTCAAAAAGAAAGTGACGACGGTGTTGAAATTCAGAAGAGTAACGTTCTTCTTTTGGGTTCAACCGGTGTAGGTAAAACTTACCTTGCACAGACTCTTGCTAAAACTCTTAAAGTGCCTTTTGCTATTGCAGATGCAACAACACTGACAGAGGCAGGTTACGTTGGCGAAGACGTTGAGAACATTCTTCTCCGACTCATTCAGGCGGCAGACTTTGACGTAGAGAAAGCAGAGCGCGGTATAATCTATATCGACGAAATTGATAAGATTTCAAGAAGAAGTGAAAACCGTTCCATAACCCGTGACGTTTCGGGCGAAGGAGTTCAACAAGCGCTCCTTAAAATTCTTGAAGGGACTATTTCAAACGTTCCGCCACAGGGTGGCAGAAAGCATCCCAATCAGGAATTCATTCAGATTGACACTTCCAATATTCTATTTATTTGCGGTGGCGCTTTTGACGGAATTGAGGACATTATCGAACAGCGTACAGGTAAACAACTTGTAGGTTTCGGGGCAACAGTGCAGACAAAAGAGGATAAAAAGAAAAACAACGTCTTAAAGTCCCTTGAATCTCACGACCTTGTAAAATACGGTCTTATTCCTGAAATCGTAGGTCGTATTCCTATGATTGTCACTCTCGACCCACTTGACCAAGAGGCTTTCGTAAGAATTCTCACCGAGCCTAAAAACAGTCTCGTAAAACAATACCAAAAACTTTTTGAAATGGATAATATAAAACTTTCCTTTAAGAAGGACGCCCTTAAAGCCATTGCTAAAAAGGCTCTTGAAAACAATACGGGCGCCCGTGGACTGCGCTCTATTATGGAAAGCGTTATGCTAAATTATATGTACACCCTGCCCTCACAAAAAGACGTGACCGAACTCACCATAACAAAAAAGGATGTACAATAACGTCTTTTTGGTTAAAACCGAAATGAAAAGGTTTCTTTAAACTTTAATAAAGTATAGCCTATTTGTCTAGGCTATACTTTTTATTTTGTTTTCTTAAATTAGCAGTTCTTCTAATGAAAGAAACTCTACGAGTTTCTCTTGATTTTTCCAATTTCATTTCTTCGTTCCTTGCTCGGACTGGCGTACCTTTGTACGCCGACGCCTTCGCAATTAACGATTTTTCCTCAAAAATCCGTGCTCTCTATTTAGGCTGTGTGTTGAAATTTTAAACACATATATTTTGTGTAAAAGACTAAATTTGATTTTGACAGTACCCGCGTCTTCCGCCTTTATTTGTAAAAATTTTAGTCTATTGCCCAAATGAAAAGTCAGAGTATTTTTGAGGGAAAATCGCGGAGCGCGAAGGCGTAACTGTACTTATGTACAGTAGTCCGAGCGACACGCGAAGAAATGAAAATAAAATAGATGAAAAGAAGTTCGTAGAACTTCTTACATTAAAAAAAATTGTATAGTAGAACAGAAAACAAGAAAGTGTAGCCTATTATCATAGACTACACTTTCTAAATCTTTTATATTACTTTTCATTTCGGTTTTAACCAAAAAGACGATACTCATCTCTTAATCTTTCTAATGTCTTCGCCTTCGAAGAGGAATACAGAGTACTCACCAAAAAGCCTTGACACTATTCTGTCCTCGTACTGCCTTTTCAGTTCGGTGGCAGAGAGGTTTGTGGAAATGATTGTAGGCTTTGATGATATGAGACGTGTATTTATCAGGGTGTAGAAGTAGGAAACTGAACTTTTACTCTGTATTTCTGCACCAAGGTCGTCGATAATCAAAAGGTCGCACTGAAAGAACTTATCCGAGGCAGTTTTCTCGGGAGAAAAACGTTCTCTTTCAAAAACCGATATGATATTATGGGCACTTTCATAACAGACGTAGTTGCCTTTATCTATAACGCTTTGTGCAATAGCGGAAGAAAGATGTGTTTTCCCAAGTCCTGTACCACCTACAAAAAGAAGTGAGGGGCTGGAATCGGCAGAAAAAGTCTCGGCGTAGTTCTTGCAATAGTCAAGGGTGCGGGTCATACTCTCACGCTCCTTACCGAAGGGATAGAGAGACAAGTCGAAGTTATCGAAATTCTGATTTTGCAGATATTTGCCAATTCCTGAGGTTTCATATTTTTTTTGAATGATTGTACGTCTTAAACAGTCGCACATTTTTATACCGACATAACCTGTGTCAGAACATTTTTCGCAATCGTACTTCACGTCGGTATAATCTTCGGGAAGACCGAGTTTTATAAGACGTTCTTTCTTTTCGTCACGAAGGGAACGTATCTGAGATTGAATTTTCTCATATGCTGTCTGGTTTTCGTCACCGTGCAAAGCGGCTGAAAGGAGTTTGATACCCGATTTTGAAAGTTCCTTTTCTATTTCTTCAATGCGAGGGTCAAGAAGATAGGCTTTGCGACTTCTTTCGTCGGCTTCTTCCCTTTTCTTCTCTGCCCTTTTGCTATATATGTCATATACGCTTAACTCGTTTTTTTCACTCATGGATAAATTATCCTCTCATTTATTTTCTGTTCTTCTCCAAAGCGGTCTTGAAGAATTCTTCGGGGTCGAAACTTGCCTTGCCCTTTATATCTTCGGGCTTTTTGTCTCCTAAACTCACTTCGTCAACGGTAGTGAACCCTGAGTTATGCCAACTTTCTAAAATTTTGTGCATATAACTCATTGACGCATTTCCTGTTTTTTCGACAGTTTTTTCGTAGGCAAGTGTTATGAGTTCCTGTGGCATAGACCATGATTCAATGTTAGCGAGAATTGTCTTCTCACGTGTGGTAAGAGAGCGTTGTCCAAGACCCATCATTTTTCTGATTTCCTGTTCAAAGGACAGGTATTTTTTGCGATTTAATATGTATTCTTCTGCCTTTTGATAAGTGTTTATCTCCTTATCGGCAAAGTCTATCAAAAGTTTTTCAACGTATCTGAGCGACCCTTTCCCCTGTGACACACAGTGCTCAATTACAAGCATTACCACGTCGCTTGGCAATAAAAGATAGTCTGTAAAAGAATAAAGGGTAGAAAGTTCAGAGGTGTTAAAGGTTTTTCCAAGTCTGCGACTTGCATATTCTACAAGTTCCTTGAATGCACCCTTATTTGCCGCTTCGGCAAGTTCTTTTGAGGTGTAGGTAGTCTTTGAAGAGGTAACTTTACGAGTTTTAGGTGTTTCAACTACCTTTTCGCTCTTTTTGGAAGTGGAACTTTCAATAAGTCCTGCCCCTCTCAAAAACGCCACTGCTTCTGAAAAATCTTCGGTGGAAATTCCTGATTTTTCAAGTTGCTCTTTGATTTCGTCAGGAGTAAAATACTCGTCTGAGCCCTCAAAGGACGCTAACATCAAAAACACTTTGAGTTCATTTTCCCCTGCCTCGTGAAGTTTTAAGACAAGTTTCTTTGGCACTTCAAAGGTGTCTTGCATAAGTCTCTTTTTTATTCTGTAACTGCCCTTTGTCTGACTCACCGCTTTTTCTCCTTTTCTTTATAATTTTACAAGGTATAATAATCTTATAACATTTTTCATTTTAAGTCAAGACATTTTTCCACCAGAAAAAATTCATAATTAAATTCTGAACGTTTTACAGAAGAAACAAAATATTAGTCCATATAAAAAGACTACTTCGATTTGCTTTTATTCACGTCTTCCGCTTTTTATTGTAAAAACTTCAGCACACAACCCGAAAAGAGAAGAGTATTTTTGAGGGAAAATCGGCGTTCAGGAGAGCGTTGGCGTACTTACGTACGGTAGTCTCCCTGAACGTCGAAGAAATGAAATTGGATAAAATGGTAAGAAACTCACAGAGTTTCTTTCATTAGAAAAGTTGCTCATTTACGAAGATAACAAAAAAGTATAGCCTATATAAACAGGCTATACTTTATAACATTTATAGAAACCCTTTCATTTCTGTATTTTCACCAAAAAGACGTTTTATTTAGACTTTCTGTTCTTTTCAAATTTGTCGTAGGCTTCGATTATCTTTGTTACAAGACTGTGTCGCACAACGTCACGGCTTGTCAGATACGTCACAGATATTCCCTCAATTCCCGATATAACGTTCAGTGCCTGTTTCAGTCCTGAACTCTTTCCGTCGGGCAGGTCTATCTGGGTAATGTCTCCTGTGATTACCGCCTTGGAATTAAAGCCGAGTCGGGTGAGGAACATTTTCATCTGCTCGGGAGTGGTGTTCTGTGACTCGTCGAGTATTATAAAGGAATCGTCCAGAGTTCTGCCTCGCATATAGGCAAGAGGGGCAATTTCGATAGTGCCCTTTTCCATATGTCTCTGGAAACTTTCCATACCAAGCATTTCGTACATAGCGTCATAGAGGGGACGAAGGTATGGGTCGATTTTAGTTTGCAGGTCACCAGGTAAAAATCCGAGTTTTTCACCTGCTTCCACAGCGGGACGGGTAAGGATTATGCGGTTGACTTCTCTTCGGCGAAGGGCGGTTACTGCCATGGCTACTGCAAGGTAGGTCTTACCTGTACCTGCAGGGCCGACACCAAAGGAAATTGTGTTCTTCTCAATGGCTTTTACATAGTTTTTCTGTCCTATGGTTTTAGCCTTTATGGGCTTACCTTTGGGAGTGATGCAGATGCACTCTCCGTCAAGGTTTTCAATTTCAGAAAGTTTGTCTTCAAGGCACATTGAAATTGCATAGTTTACCGTCTGCTCACTTAAATCTTCACACATTTCGGCGGTCTTTGACAAGTGACGGATAAGTTTTTCACATCTTCTAACGTTGTCGATACTATCACCCGAAATTTTGATTTCAAGGTCGCGGTTTATAAGCACAACCGAAAGTTTATTTTCAATATTATTGGCGTGTGTGTCTCCTACTCCGAATATTCTCGCCACAACGTCGGTATTATCCAAAAATACAGATATTTCGTTTGCCATTTTTATACCTTTCATTCTTTTTTTATTTCTATTTTCTTCTCTGTTGCAATATTTTCAATAGCGGTAACTAAGGCGGTAAGTCTTAAAAATCCGTCGTGCTCTTCCGTGTGAAACTCTTCTTCAAGTATTGTGGCACTGTCAAGTTCCGTCAGGATATATCTATGATACTCGTCATAGGCAATCTTCTCTGCCTTGTCACTGTCAAGTTCCGTCTTCTCGGTGTTATAGTAGAGGGCATGGCGACGTTCAAGTTTACAGGGGAAGGTTACTCCTAAAAAAGTCAGGTCTTCTTCAACGACAACAAGGTCGTAATCGCCACTCTCGTCCCCGAGTTTCTTACCAAATCTTTTCCCTAAAACTCTGAGGGCTACGGCACTTTCCTCTTTTATATATCTTTTTTCAAAGGTTGAAAGGGGAACGTCAAAGGTGAGGGTTCTGGAAGTTCTGGCAAAGACTTTTCCTTTAGCGTGGGTAAGGCGGGAATCTCCTGCAACGCTGTCTATAATTCCGCTGACCAGAAGTTCGCCCTTTAATACCGTGTTCCCTGTTTCAAACATAGCCTTTCCTTCAAGGACAAGGGAAGAAACTATAACTCCGTCAAAGTCGGCAACGAGATTGTAGGCGCCTGTGGTGTCGTTCTCTTTTTTTGCCACTTGTCTTTCGTGGACTACCACGTCTGCCACCATACCGTGAACGTTTATAGACAAAAAGGATATCTCGTGGCATCGGGAGAGTGCGGTGTTCTGTATTTCGTTGACGTCTACTTCTCTCTTATTTATACCCTCGTGAAAGCCACATTCTTCAAGAAGTTTTATTATTTCAAAATCTGTGAGGGTTTCATTCCCTTCTATTCTAACACTCCATACGTAAAAAGTCGAGAGGTAAATTAAAAAAAGTGAAAAAAGAACCCCGAAAATCAAGCCTTTTCTCTTTTTTAAAAACGAAAGTTTATTTAGAGTTCCCTCATAGGTGAGAGTGATGGCAATTTTCTCTTTTTCTGCCCATTTTTTTATTTTCTTTACCGAGAAAATGCTTGTTTCAAAGGTGACCTCTCCCTCTTTATAGCGCGGGTGAGTAAAGTCAATATCCGACATTATAAGTCGGGTAAAGGTTTTTTCAGGGGTGTCACTTTTTATATGCCACAGGGCAAAGAGGGCTCTCAAAATGAACCTCTTGTTTTTTTCTTTATAAACTCGATTTTTTCAATACTACCTTTTACCACAAGAGAGTCCATCGATTTATTTTCTACCCGTAATCCCTTTCCGCATACAACTATTTTGTCCTGTGAAATAACCTCGATACATTCCTCTTGCCAACGTTGTATTTTTTTAACCCCTTCAATGAGAGCACCCTCAGGACCTATAAAAACGTACGAATGTAAAAAATCGTTTATAATTTCCATATTTTCACCTCTGAAAATCATATGTTGAAAAACAGAAAAATATAATTCAAAAGAGGTGTTTGAATTGCTTAAAAAAATTTTGCCTGTCTCCTATATTTTTATTTTTGTTTTGTTTATGTTGAAGCCTGAAGTGTCAAAACACGCCGCCTCACTTTCTCTTGTAGCGGTAAAAAACGTAGTTGTGGCAACACTTTTTCCTATGATGGTGCTTTGTCGCTTAATTTCCGGTACCGTCTTAACAAGGTTTTCACGTTATATAAAAAAGTTGAAATTTTGGAAAAGGCTTAATCTCTCCGACTCCCTTATCTCCCCGATACTCTCGGGTATTGTGTCGGGTATCCCTCTGGGCGCGATACAAACAAAAGAGTTAAAAGAAAAAGGGCTTATCACAAAAGAAGAAGAAAAAAAGGCTCTTACCCTCTCCTCTGTTCCAAGCCCCGCTTTTGTAATACTTGTGGCGTCAGAGGGTAGAATAATCGGTGTTTTACGCTTTTGTATTATCCTTTTTGCAAATTATTTTGTAACCTCTCTTTTTCCTTCGAAAAAGAGTGTGGGGGTAAAGAAAAAAGAGAAAATGACCTTTTCCAAAATCTTGTCATCTTCCGCCCAATCGGGAATACTTGTTTCGGCGAACATTATTTTTTTCACCGTCCTCTCCTTTATCCTTTCCTCTCTTTATAAACCTCTTATGCCTTATTTTGCATCTTTTTTTGAAATGGGAAGCGGTGTTATAAATGCCAACGGGTCTCCTTTTTTCATTTCCCTTGCCCTTGGCTTTTGTGGACTTTCTGCCTTTTGTCAGATAAAAACGGAGTGTCCGTTTTGTGATATGACCCCATACCTTTTAGCGAGAGTTTTTTCCACAATTCTCCTTTTGTCCCTATCTTTTGTGCCTGTTGTAACTGTGTTTTTAATAGCATTAGCGGTAGGAATAAAAAAGTGTATCAAAATTAAAGAAAGACCTTGTAAAAAAAGCACTTTGGAAGTATAATTATTAAAAAGGTAACACATAGGAGTTTTTATATGAAAAAACGTGACGTTCCCGAAAGGTCTTGTGCATACTGCGAAAAGGCTCATATACTTATCGATAACGAAAGTGCTCTCTGCCGACATAAAGGGCCTGTCAGTCTTGATTTTCGTTGCAGAAGATTTGTTTTCGACCCGCTGAAAGTTAATCTTGAACCAAGAAAATTAAAGAAGAATACAAAAATTGAAACCTTATGGAGCGAAGAATGAAGAATTTAATTTATACAAGAGATAAGACATCGGACAAAAGTTTTACACCTGCTCTCCGTGCCCTCGTTAAAAGAGCGGTGAACGAAACTTTATCCTATGAACAAGTACCTCATATGTCGGAAGTATCGGTAACCTTTGTAGATGAAGAAGAAATAAAGAGACTGAACTGTGAGTTCAGAAACCGTGACGACGTAACCGACGTGCTCTCTTTTCCTACCCTTGACGAAGATTCTGAAATTGTGCCTTTTGACAATGAGGCGGTAACTATCGGAGACGTAATTATCTGCAAAAAACGTTGTATGGAACAGGCAGAAACTTTCGGTCACAGTCTTGAAAGAGAGGTTGCATACCTCACTATTCACTCAACTCTTCACCTTTTGGGATATGACCACATGGTAGAAAATGAAGAAAAAGAAATGACGGAAAAGCAAGATATAATTATAGAAAAAGTCAGACTTATTTGATTTTGAAACAGGACTTTACTATGTATCCAGCCGTTATTACGATCCTGAGATCGGTCGGTTTTTAAATAGTGATGATGTTGATTATTTGGGATTAGGCGGAATTATATCTAATAACTTATTTGTTTACTGCGAAAATAATGCGGTCAACAATAGCGATCCGGACGGTTATGCTCCTTTTTTGGGATGGGGAGTTCAACTTGAAGGCTCTTTTATGGGTATTTCTGGAGGAATTGAATTAGTATGGTATAAGAGTATTGCCAAAAGCTTATATGGTAACAGAAATTTAC
>SVQQ01000044.1 GCA_015065265.1 Oscillospiraceae bacterium
GTAGTTCTTATGAAACAGGCACTTGTCAGAAAAGGATATCTTGAACCTTCGGCGGCGATTAGTGATATTTACGGTATAACTACCCGTTATGCAGTGGAACAGTTCCAGCGAGACAATGGACTTGAGCGGACTGGGCGGGTTGATGAAGACACCTGGAACGCCATATTCAGATAATGTCTTTTTGGTGGTCGTCTCTTTGGTGAAAACCGAAATGAAATGATATTATAAAAATTTAGTAAAGCATAGTCTTTAAAAAAGGCTATGCTTTATTTATTATCTATTATTTTGTGTATTTTTTCTAATGAAAGAAACTCTGTGAATTTCTTTCCATTTATTCCAATTTCATTTCTTCAACGTTTACTCGCACTGCCGTACATTTGTACGCCGACGGCTTCGTAAACGTTGATTTTCCCTCAAAGATACTCTCTCACTCTTTTCGGGTTGTGTGTTGAGATTTCGTCTCTTTGGTGAAAATACAAAAAGGATAGTTTAATGTAAAATAAATAAGGTTTAGCCTATTTTTATAGACTAAACCTTATTATTTTCTTTTCTGTTTTACAAGTTTTTAAGGTAGAAAGTCTTACGACTTTCTTTATTTTTTATAATCCTTTTTTCAACGTTTACTCGCACTGACGTACCTTTGTACGCCGACGGCTTCGTAAACGTTGATTTTCCCTCAAAAAGACTCTTCTCTTTTCGGGTTGTGTGTTGAGATTTCGTCTTTTTGGTTAAAACCGAAATGACATTATATAAGTTTAGCGGATTTTCCGCTAAACTTATATAATATTTAATTCAAATGCGAAGCATTTGTTCCTAAATTCAGCATTCAGCATTCTGCACTCTGCATTTAAGATGTTTAGCGGATTTTCCGCTAAACTTATATAGAACAAAGTGTAGCCTCCTATCAAGGCTACACTTTGTTCTATCTTCTTGTCACGTCGTTTTGGACGTTATTGTTTATATATGATTTTACGTTTTCTATTGTAACTTTAAGAAGTCTGTTTCTTGACTCCTTTGGTGCCCAGGCAATATGTGGGGTCACAACCACCTCTTCGAGATTTATCAAAGGGGAAGAATTTACAGGCGGTTCGCAGTCCAGAACGTCTATTCCAACCCCTGACACCTTACCCGATTTCACCGCATCTGCAAGGTCATCTTCGTCAATAAGACCACCTCTTGCGGTGTTAATGATAATGACAGAGTCCTTCATTTTATCTATGGTCTCTTTTCTTATTATCTTCTTATTGTCTTCGGTGAGAGGGCAACAAAGGGAAATAACGTCGCTTTCCTTCAAAAGAGTGTCAAGGTCAACGTGTAAAACACCGTCAAGGTCTCTTCTTGAATGATAACAGATAACTCTCATTCCAAAAGCCTTTGCAATCCTTGCCGCCGCCGAGCCGATTTCACCCATACCTATAAAGCCCATAGTCTTTCCTGAAAGTTCTATAAGGTTCGATATATGGAAAGTGTAGTCGGGACACTTCTGCCACATACCCTCTTTTACCGCTTTAGAGTGGTCGCCTGTCCTCATACATATTTCAAGAAGAAGTGCGAAAATATGTTGAGCAACCGAGGGGGTAGAGTAGGCGGGAACGTTTGACACCTTAATCCCTCTTTCCCTTGCCACATCAATATCTACGTTGTTATATCCTGTGGCAGTAACCGCAAGGAACTTTATATTCGGACAGGCATCGAAAACTTCACGAGTCATTTGCACTTTATTCAGAATAACCGCTTCCGCATCCCCAATTCTTTCAATGGCGTCCTTGGTATTTGTGGTGCGGTCATATATTTCAATCTCTCCCAAAGCCTTCAGTTCCCCGAAATCAAGGTCACCTGGGTTGAGGGCGAAACTGTCGAGATAAACTATCTTCATTTAGAACAAATATCTCCTACTCCATTAAGTATAAAGTGAGGTCTGTATGAGAAGTTATGGAAGTTTTCGTCGTTGGTAACCCCTGACAAAACAAGGGCTGTATCAACTTCGGTCTGAATACCTGCCACAATATCCGTGTCCATTCTGTCACCTACGATAAGAGTGTCCCTTCTGTGACAACCCAGTTGATGAATGGCGTGTCTCATGATGAGGGGGTTGGGTTTGCCGATAAAGTATGCAGTCTTCCCCGTCGTCAGTTCAATGGGGGCAGTCAGAGCACGACAGGCGGGAACAATTCCGTTTTCACTGGGCCCTGTAAGGTCACTGTTAGTGCCTATGAGTTTTGCTCCGCCAAATACAAAGCGTACCGCCCTTTCAATTTTGTCATAACTGTAAGAACGTGTTTCACCTACTACTACGTAATCGGGATTTACGTCGTTCATATAAATTCCCGCATCGTAAAGAGCGTTTATAAGTCCCGCTTCACCAATAACGTATGCTGTGCAACCGGGGTGCTGACTTTTCAGAAAAGCCGCAGTTGCAAGAGCACTTGTGTAAAAGTGACTTTCGTCTATATCAAGACCCATACGGAAAAGTTTCTGGCTTAATTCCTTTGGCGAACGTTCACTGCTGTTAGTAAGAAAGAGGAATTTTTTGTTTTCCTTTTTTAACCAGTCAACAAACTCTCTCACTCCTGGAAGAAGTTTGTTTCCGTGATATATAACTCCGTCCATATCACATATAAAGCCCTCTTTTTGTTGAAAAACAGTGGCGTCTTTTATAACTAAATCTTTAAGCATATTTTCTCCTTGTCATTCACCGTAATTGTTGAAGTAATCTGTAAGAAATTCAGGTGCTATATATTCCTTTACCTTTTGAATTATCTTGTCATAACTGTAAGTTCCGTTTTTAAGAGTAGTTCCGTGCATCTTGTAAAGTTCTTCTGAATACTCTTCAAGAGTGTACATTTTAAGTTCACGTCTCTTTAAGGAATAGTGACACATTGTAGGATTGAAAAGAGGATTTTCAAGGTATGCTCCATTCTCGTCTTTAACTATGTCAACGCTCAAATATCCGCCGAACATATTCCAAGGATAGTACATTGTGGATATGAAGTTTCCAAGTGAATAAACGATAAGAGTTTTATGTCCCTCACTGTTTTCCTTCCACTTCATTTCCTGAATAACGTGTGGGTGAGTACCGATAATAAGGTCTGCCCCCGCATCCACTAAGGTCTGTGCCTGGTCACGCTGTGTGGCGTTTGGTGTAAATGAATCCTCGTCCCCCCAGTGCATAGACACGAATACAAGGTCTGCAATTTCCTTTGCCTCTTTAACTTTTTTTGCAAGTTCCTCATTTGAAGGAATGGGAATGTATATGTCCTCGTATCCCGCCCCTGCAGTCATTCCGTTTGTGCTGTAGGTGTAAGCAAGGAATGCAATCTTAACGCCGTCTTTTTCATATACTCTTATATTGTCATAATCCGCCTTGTCTTTATAACTTCCTATCTGTATTACACCAAGGTCCTCTTTGTCCGCCCAGTAGTTCAGGTGATACATAAGTCCCTTGCCTCTGCAGTCAAGCATATGATTGGTGGCAGTATTTATAACGTCGAATCCAAGCCTTATAAGAGTGTCACCCATCTCGTCGGGAGTATTGAAGTTAGGATATCCTGCTTTAGGAAAGTCGGGTCCCGCAATAGGTGTCTCTTGATTTATAAAAGCAATATCCGCACTTGACACAATGTCGCTGAAGTTTTCGTACATCGGGTCAAAGTAATATTTTTCTTCACGTGAGTATTCACTTGCCAGTCTTTCACCGTCTTCAATTATTGAACTGTGTATTAAGTTATCTCCGAAAGCCACGAAGTTCAGTCTCGTCACCTCGGGTTCGACAGGCTCGTCGGGTTCTTCGGGTGGAGAGGGAGGGGGGTCAGAAATTTGAAGGTCCTCTTCTTTTTTAGACGTATCAACAGGCCTTTCTTCTTCGCACCTTGTAAATATAAGTATGGAAGAAAACATCAAAGCCATAACTATCATCATTATTACAGCAACGACTGCGGGTCTTAACTGTCGTCTTCTTTTTTTTCTGGGAGCGTTCATGGTTTTTTCCTTTCCTTATTGTTTAATAATATGATACAATAAATTCCCGCCCATTGTCAATGAGTAGGGAAAGACTTTTTCTTTAAAAAATCCACTGTGCCTTATTTAAAATTGTCAAAATTGTAAAATTATGTAAAAAAACTGCACTTTTGTAACAAAACTCGTTTTCTGTGTAACAAAAGCACCTCTAATGTTACAGTTATGTTACAAATTGCCAAAACACTTGTTTTTCAAAAAAACCTGTGATATTATGATAGTGCCAAAAGAAAGGCCAAATTTAAAATTACAAACAGGAGGTTTTCATACTATGAAAACAAGCGCACGCTTTTTAGCAATGCTTCTTGCAGTTGTTATGATTGCAAGTGCAGCACTTTCAGTTTCCGCGTTTGATGATATCGCAGGTAACAAGCACGCTGATGCAATCAACGTACTTTCACAGCTGGGTATCGTAGGCGGATACGAAGATGGTACCTTCAAACCCGATCAGAA